>JBKQIP010000139.1:0-3125 GCA_052148295.1 Acidimicrobiales bacterium | reverse complement strand
TGAGCGCGTGCGCGTGCCCCTGCGATCCGTAGCCCAGGATCGCCACCTTTCGGCCGGCGATCAGGCTGGGGTCGGCATCGGATTCGTAGTACATGGTCGCCATATCGTGTGCTCTTTCTCTCGGTTTCTCTCGGTCCTCAGTGGCGGTCAAGCTTAGGCAGGGCGACCCGCCCCGTCCGCTGGAGCTCGACCACCGTGTACTGCTCCAACAGCCCCTCGAAGTCGTCGATCTTCTCGGGACGGCCGGCCAGCATGACGGTGAGCCGGTCCGAGCCGACGCTGACCACCTCGCCCCCGAAGACGTCGACCAGCTGAATGACCTGCGAGCGCTCGGTGGGCCCGACGTCCACGGTGACGAGGAGCAGCTCGCGCTCGACCGCTTGGGACGGCGAGAGTTCGCCGATGGAGACCACGTTGACCAGCTTGTCCAGTTGCATGATCACCTGCTCGAGGGGCGCCGACTCCACGTCGACCACAATGGTGATACGGCTGAAGTGCTCGTTCTCATCGGTCGGGGCGACGGCCAGGGAGTAGATGTTGAAGCCGCGGCGGCTGAACAGTCCGGCCACCCGCGACAGGACACCGGCCTTGTTCTCGACCAGGACCGAGAGGATGTGGTGGCGGGGCTGGGCGGCCAACTGGGGCGGCGCCGGGCTCACCGGGCCGGCGCCGCCTGGTCGGGGTGGACCACGATGTCGTCGTTTGACTGACCGGCGGCCACCAACGGGAACACCTTCTCGAAGGCGTCCGTGCGAAAGTCGACCACCACCGGCCTGTCGTCGATGGAGTTGGCCTTCTCAATGGCCGGGGCCACATCTTCGGGGGACTCTGCCCGGATGCCCACGCATCCCATGGCTTCGGCCCACTTCACGTAGTCGGGAAGATCGGGCGAGAGGTACACCTCGGAGTAGCGCTCCTCGTAGAACATCTCCTGCCACTGGCGCACCATGCCCAGGTAGGCGTTGTTCAAGATGGCGATCTTCACGGGGATCTGCTCCGCCGTGGCGGTGACCAGCTCCTGCGCCGTCATCTGGAAGCAGCCATCGCCGTCAATGGCCCACACCGTCCGGTCCGGACGCCCCACCTTGGCGCCGATGGACGCCGGGACGGCGAAGCCCATCGTTCCCGCACCCCCGGAGTTGACCCAGGTGTACGGGTGGTCGAACCGCCAGTACTGCGATGCCCACATCTGGTGCTGGCCGACTCCGGCCACCACGATGGTGTCGGAAGGCGCGGCGTCGCGGAGCTGCTCCACCACCATCTGGGGCTTTATGGGGCCCCCTTCGGTGCGGTCGTAGTAGAGGGGGAACCGTTCCTGCCACTCGTGGATCCGCGCCCACCAGGGCTCGAGGTCCGCGGCGTCGGCTGCCGCGTCGGCGTCGGCGCTGGCGTCCAGGGCCGACAGAAGTTCACCGATCACCAGCCGGCAGTCGCCGGCGATCCCCACATCGGGCGTGCGGACCTTGCCCAGCTCGGCCGGGTCGATGTCGACGTGGATGATCTTGGCCTCCGGCGCGAACGCGCTGATCTTGCCGGTGACCCGGTCGTCGAACCGCGCGGCCAGACTGATGAGCAGATCGCTGCGCTGCATGGCGGTCACCGCGGTGTAGTGGCCGTGCATGCCGGGCATACCCAGGCTCTGGGGATGCGAGTCGGGGAAGGCGCCCCGGGCCATCAGGGTGGTGACCACCGGGATCCCGGTCCGCTCGGCCAGGACACGCAGCGCTTCGGCCGCCCGGGCCTTCAGGACTCCGCCCCCGACGTAGAGAACCGGGCGATGGGCGGCGCGGATCAGGTCGGCCGCCCGGCGCACGAGCGCCGGGTCGCCCACGGTCACCGGGTGGTAGCCCGGAAGGTCGAGCTCGTCGACCGACGACGGCCAGTACCACTCCATTGGGGCGTTGGCGATGTCCTTGGGAAGGTCGATGAGCACGGGCCCCGGTCGTCCCGTGGTGGCCACATGGAAGGCGGCGGCCACCACGCGGGGGATGTCGTCGACATCCTTGATCAGCCAGTTGTGGTTGGTGATGCCCAAGGTGACGCCGGTGATGTCGCACTCTTGAAAGGCGTCGGTGCCGATGGACCCGGTGGCCACCTGGCCCGAGACCACGACCAGCGGCGTCGAGTCCATGTAGGCGTTGGCCAGCGGAGTGACGATGTTGGTCGCCCCGGGCCCGCTGGTCACCATGGCCACCCCGGGCTTGCCGGTGACCGCGGCGTAGCCCTCGGCCATGTGGCCCGCGCCCTGCTCGTGACGGACGAGGATGTGCCGGATGGACGAGTCGATGATCGGGTCGTAGACGGGCAGGATGGCCCCCCCGGGCAGGCCGAACATGACGTCGACGCCCTGCATCTCGAGGCTCTTTATGAGCGCCTGTGCTCCGTGGTGTTGCATCGTTGGTTCCTCGGTCTCTCTGGAATCGGTCCTGAAAAGGAAACGACCCCCCGTTGGGGAGGTCGAAAGGCGCGCGCTGTAGTTGTGGGCGCGCGCCTACGTTACGAGTACCAGAATCTGTGAGTGGGGACGGGGACTCGCCTGCATAACCCCGCCATTGTGGCATGGCCGCCGACCGGAGACAACCCCGGGCCCGTTCACGGTGTCGCCATTCCCCCGCCGAGGAGGGCGGGGAGCGCCGTCGCCCGCATCCGGGCCAGCATCCGGTCCGTGACCGGCGTCACGTCCGGGTGGACGCCGCCGTTGCCCCCGGCCGCCGCCCGCCAGGCCGCGGCACGTTGCTCCGACACGTCGGCATCGTCGAGCTGCACGCAGTCCAGACGATCGGTCGTCAGGTCGACCACGACGGTGTCCCCGTCCTGGACGAGGGCGATCGGCCCCCCGAGGAACGCCTCGGGGGCGACGTGGCCGATGACCAGACCGACCGAACCTCCCGAGAATCGGGCATCCGTCATCAGCGCGATGGTGATGTGCCGCTGGCGGCACAGGGCGGTGATCCGCGAGGTGGGATCGAGGAGCTCGGGCATGCCCGGCGCGCCGCGGGGCCCCTCGTAGCGGATCACCACCATGTCGTTGTCCATGAAGCTGTCCGGGTCACCGTCGAGGGCCTCAATGAGGGAGCGCTCGCTGTTGAACACGCGGGCGCGGCCGGTGAAGACACCGTCCTTCA
>JBKQIP010000138.1:0-4515 GCA_052148295.1 Acidimicrobiales bacterium | reverse complement strand
CGGCCAGGACACCCTGCTGGTCAATCCGTGGGGTCTCTGGTGGGACGAGATCGTGGCCTCCGACCTGTGCACCGTGGACATGGATGCCAACGTGGTGGCGGGCAAGTGGGACGTGACGCCTGCCATCCACATCCATACGGAGTTGCACCGCCGGCGCCGTGACGCCCGGGTGGTCATCCACAACCATCCCTACTCCGTCTGCGTCATGGCGTCCCTTGGACGCCTGCCGGAGCTCTTGCACCAGACCCGCACCATGTACGACGAGGACATGGTGCTCATCAGTGAGTACGGAGGGGAGATCGACTCACGGGCACGAGGGGCCGATTTGGCGGACCGGATCGGCTCCGCCAACGTGATCATCCTGGGGAACCACGGCGCCATCGTGACCGGATCGACGATCGAAGAGGCCACCTTTCGGGCTGCTGCGTTGGACCGCGCCTGCCGGTTGGCCTACGACGTGCTCGTGACGGGGCTGGCGCCATTGTCGATCCCTCGCAACGTGATCCCCGGAATCAAAGCCTCACTGATCGAGCGCGGCTCGGACGTGTACTTCGCCGGCGCCGTTCGCCAGCTGCTCCGTCGCCAACCAGAGGTGCTGCTGTGACCGCGGGCCCCGTCCCGGTCATGGGAGGCACCGCTTTGCTGGGAGGACGCTCGTGATCTCACTCGACGATCTGACGTCGAATCGCAACTTCACCAAGGGGGGCCGCGACGGTCACCGTGCGGTCACCTTCCTACCCGACCCCCCGAAAGCGGAACGGAAATACACGGTTATCTCCGCCGATGACCACATCGTCGAACCACCGCATGTCTTCCAGAAACGGGTGCCCCAGAGGTTCGCCGAGCGAGCTCCACGAGTAATCGAGAAAGAGGACGGAAGCCAGACTTGGCTCTACGACGGTGCCGAGCTCCCCAACGTCGGATTCAACGCGGTGGTCGGTCGGCCGGTCGAGGAGTGGCGCATGGAGCCGGCCCGCTTCGATGAGATGCGGCGGGGCGCCTGGGATATCGACGAGCGAATCCATGACATGGACATCAACGGGATCTATGCCTCGGTGAATTTTCCTTCGTTCCTCCCGGGATTTGCCGGGCAACGCCTCCAGCAAGTGACCAAGGATCCGGAACTGGCCATGGCCTCGGTGCGGGCGTGGAATCAGTGGCACCTCGAAGAATGGGCTGGCACCCACCCCGGACGAATCATTCCCTGCCAGATCCCGTGGTTATTGGACCCCGACGTCGGTGCCGCGATGATCCGCTCGAACGCGCAACTCGGGTTTCGGGCCGTCTCCTTCAGCGAGGACCCGAGCCGGCTCGGTTTTCCGTCGATTCACTCCGGACACTGGGAACCATTCATCCGTGCCTGCGCAGAGACCGATACGGTGGTCAACCTCCACATCGGCTCATCGGGTTCCTCACCTGGGACATCAGTGGACGCCCCGCCCGACGTGGCCGGAGTCCTGTTTTTTGCCTACGCCATCTTCGCTGCTGTCGACTGGCTGTTCTCGTTGGCCGCGGTGCGCTACCCAGATCTCAAGATCTGCCTGTCCGAGGGCGGGATCGGCTGGGTCCCGGCGCTGCTCGACCGGCTCGACCACATGGACTCCTACAATGACATGTACGGAACATGGCGGGGGGATGCAACCCCTTCGGAGGTACTGCAACGGAATTTCTGGTTCTGCGCGGTGGAGGACCAATCGACGTTCCCCCTCCGACGCCGTATCGGGGTGGACCACATTCTCCTCGAGTCGGACTACCCCCACTGCGATTCCACCTGGCCCCGCACGCAGGCCGTCATCGAAGAGGAGCTGGGCAGCCTGCCGGCAGACGACATTCGCAAGATGACCTGGGAGAACGCATCCGCGCTGTACCGCCACCCGGTCCCCGAGGCCGTGCAACAGGACCCCGACGCATTCTGAGATCAATCATCGGAGTAGGCGACACCGCTCCACGCTCGGTGGAACTCGCGATCCATCGCCCACTACATCGAGAACCTCTACACCCGGCCAGCATTCCTCAAGCAATTGAGAACCGGCGGTCGAGGGGTGGACCCCGCCCCGGCCTTTGCGTGGACCCGCCTGACCATCCAACGTACTTTTGGACCATCTAACGTGTTTTCGGGTACCGGCTCGCGCCGGCACGGTGCGGGGAGGGAGCGCGATGACCGACACCGCTGATGTGGTCACGACCGCCGGCACGGTGCGTGGCAGCAGAGAACCAGCGGGAAAGTCCGCCAGGACCATCAGTGTGTTCCGCGGGGTCCCATACGCCGCGCCGCCCCTTGGCGCCCTGCGTTTCAAGGCCCCCCAGCCCCCTGCGCCATGGGACGGGATCCGGGAGGCCACCCAGTCGGCTCCCTCGCCGATGCAATCGACCAACAACCCCTTCAGCGGCGTGATCCCGGGCAACCTGGTGGGAGCGGTTTCCGAGGACTGCCTGACCGTTGACATCTGGAGCCCGGCGACCCCTGGTGAAAACCTGCCGGTCCTGGTCTGGGTTTACGGTGGCGCTTACCTCACCGGAGGAAGCACCCTGGTCACCTACGACGGGTCCACGTTGGCCGCCGACCACGGTGTCGTGGTGGTGTCGGTGAACTACCGATTGGGGGCGATGGGCTTCCTGTGGCTCGACGACGAGCGCGCCGAGGCCAACTGTGGCCTGAGGGATCAGCTCGCCGGTCTGCGGTGGGTCCGAGACAATGTGGAGGCCTTCGGGGGAGATCCCTCGAATGTCACCGCGTTCGGCGAGTCGGCCGGGGGCGGTTCTCTGCTGCACCTGGTCACCGCTCCGGGAGCCACCGACGTGCTCCACCGCTGCATCCTGCAGAGTCCGGGCGTCGACCACACCTTGCGTCCCGACGACGCGTCACGAGTGACCGACATCTTCTTGAGCCACGCGGGCGTGGACCGGGGGGAGTTGGAGCGGCTGTGGGACCTGCCGGCCGAGGCTATCGTCGACGCCCAGGAAACGACGCTGCGGGAGACGCTCCTCACCGTCAGCTCCATGCCCTTTCACCCCGTCGTCGACGGGCATTTTCTGAGCACCACCCCGTCGGTGGCGTTTGCCAACGGTGCCGCCGCCGCGATCGATCTCCTGGTCAGCTGGACGGCAGAGGAAATGCGCCTCTTCCCCAACCCGGCGGCCGACAAGGCCGGCATCGAGGGGATCACCGGGTGGGTGCAGCACTACCTCACCGGCCGCAGCACCGCCGACCCCGGCCGGGACCGAGCCCGGCAACTGGTGGCCTTCTACGAGAATCTCATGGCCGGTTGCGGACACTCGACCCCCGCGGACATCTACGCGGCGATCCAGACCGATGGGGTGATGCGACTCCCCGCCCGCCGGATTGCCGACGCGCACGCGGCGAACGGGCCGGGGGCGACCTATGTCGCCCAGTTCTCCTGGGGTGCCCACATGGAGGGCGAAGCCTGGGAGCGGGGCGCCTTCCACGCTATCGACGTCCCGTTCACTTTCGGCACCTTGGACCGGGCCGGTTGGGCCGAGTTCCTGGGGGCAGGGCCGGACGCCGAGCAGCTGGCGCAGTGGCACATGGCCGCATGGTCGAGCTTCGCCCGTATCGGCGACCCGGGCGCACCGTTCGCACACGGTCCGACCGGTGCGCCCGGTCCGTGGCCCCGCTACGACAACCAGCGGCGGGCCACGATGATTCTCGACACGACGTGCGAGGTGGGCGATGACCCCCTGGCCGCCATTGCGGACGCGTGGGACGGCTTGTGGTCAGCCGACTCCCGGGCGCCCTCGATGGGGGTCGAGTGACGACCGGGGCACGAAAGGTTGGGCTGTGCTTCGGGGTGGCTTGTCCCAGGGGTCTTGACGGAGCACTCACAATTGCGAACCTTCCCGTTGTCTCGGCCCAGGTACGAGGTGTCGGCAGGAACATGACCAGTCAGCTGGCGTCCGCATGCGAACCCAGGTCGGTAAGGCTGCTGGTAGCGTCCCGCGCGGCGGCCCACCGGGTCGCCTGAAAAGTCGCCCGGGAGATGTGATGGGTCAACAACTAGAGGGTCGCGTCGCGGTGGTCACCGGAGCCAGCCGGGGAATCGGCAAGGGCATCGCCGTTGAGCTGGGAGCACATGGGGCAACGGTCTATGTGACCGGACGCACGAACGCCGACGGAGGCAGACTGCCAGGCACGGTAGGCCAGACGGCGAAAGAGATCGACGAGCTTGGGGGCCAGGGCATCGGGCTGGTCTGTGACCACCGCAACGACAACGCCGTGGCCAAGGTTTTCGAGCGGGTGCGGGCCGAGCAGGGACGCCTCGACATCCTGGTCAACAACGTCTTCTCCGCGCCCGATCTGGCACCTTGGTTGGGGAAGAAGTTCTGGGAGCTGCCGATCGAAGCCTGGGATCAGTGCATCGATATTGGCGTGCGTTCCCATTACGTGGCCGCCGCGTTCGGTGTGCCCCTCATGCTGGAGACCGGGCCCGGGTTGATCGCCAACATCTCGTCGCCGGGCGCCGTTGCCTACTCCCACAACGGTCCCTACGGCGTGGG
>JBKQIP010000137.1:0-10984 GCA_052148295.1 Acidimicrobiales bacterium | reverse complement strand
TGGTTGTCGGTGGCGACGACACCCAGGCGGCCGCCATGGTGGGTGCCCTGTTCGCCTCCACCGGTGCTCCGCTCATCGTCACCGACGCCACCACGTCCGAGACGATCAAGTACGCCTCCAACGCCTTCCTGGCCACCAAGCTGAGCTACGTCAACGCCGTGGCCGGCCTGTGCGAGGAGGTCGGCGCCGACGTGCGCGACGTGATGCTGGGGCTGGGCTACGACAAGCGGATCGGCTTCGAATTCCTGCGGCCCGGGCCCGGGTGGGGTGGCTCCTGCCTGCCCAAGGACACCCGCGCCCTGCTGCACATCGCCGAGGAGGCGGGCTACGACTTCTCCCTCCTGGCCGGGGCCATCGCCAGCAACGAGCAGCAGCTGGCCCGCGTGGTGGCCAAGGTCGAGGCGGCCTGCGGGGGCTCGGTGGACGGGGTCACCGTGGCCGTCTGGGGCCTCACCTTCAAGGCGAACACCGACGACCGGCGCGACTCCCCCAGCGCGGAGATCGCCCACCGCCTGGCCGCCGGCGGCGCGGTGGTCCAGGCCTTCGACCCGACCGTGGCGGCCGATCAGCCCGGTGACGGCGACGGGGGGGCCGAGGACCTGCGCGGCCTCCACCTGCGGGCCGATCCCTACGAGGCGGCCATCGGGGCGTCGGTGGTGGTGGTGCTGACCGAGTGGGACGAGTTCCGCTGGGTCGACTTCAGCCGGGTGGCCGCCCTCATGGCCTCCCCCTCCATGGTCGACGCCCGCAACCTGCTCGATCCGGCCGCGCTGCGGCGCATGGGCTTCACCTACGACGGGATCGGTCGGCGATGAGCCGGGTGGTGGTGGCCGGCGGAGCCGGCTTCTTGGGCTCGCACCTGTGCGACCGCCTCATCGGGCGCGGCGACTCGGTCATCTGCCTCGATGACCTCTCCACCGGCAGCCGGGAGAACGTGACCCAGCTGTCGGGGCACGACCGCTTCACGCTCGTCGTCACCGATGTCAGCGAGAAGGTGGACCTCGGCACCGTCGACAAGATCGACGCCGTGTGCCATCTGGCCAGTCCGGCCTCTGTCCCCGCCTACCTGGCCCGTCCCCTCGAGACGCTGGCCGTGGGCAGCGAGGGCACGCGGCGCCTCCTCGAGCTGACCCGTTCCCACGGGGCGCGCTTCCTGATGGCGAGCACCAGCGAGGTGTACGGGGACCCCGAGGTGCACCCTCAGGTGGAGACCTACCGGGGCAACGTCGACCCCACCGGGCCGCGCAGCGTCTACGACGAGGCCAAGCGCTTCGCCGAGAGCCTCACCATGGCCATGCACCGCACCCACGGCGTCGACGTGGGGATCGCCCGCATCTTCAACACCTACGGCCCCCGGCTGTCACCCGGCGACGGCCGCGTGCTGTCCAACTTCATCTCCCAGGCGCTGCGCGGGGAGCCCCTGACCGTCTACGGCGACGGCCGGCAGACCCGCAGTCCCTGCTACGTCGACGACGAGGTCGCCGGGCTGATCGCGCTCTTGGACTCCACCCTGACGGGACCGGTCAACATCGGGAACCCCGACGAGCACACCGTGCTCGAGCTGGCCCAGCTGGTGTTGGAGGTGACCGGCTCCGCCTCCACCGTCGCATTCGAGCCGCTGCCCACCGACGACCCCACCCGCCGCCGCCCCGACATCACCCTGGCGCGGCGGGAGCTGGGGTGGTCCCCGACGGTCGAGCTCCGTGACGGCATCGCCCGCACCGTGTCCTACCTGTCGACCCGGGTGGCCCGCGCGTGACCGACGCCGACGTGCCGGTGCCGCCCACCTATCGCACCCTCTCGGTCATCATGCCGGTGTTCAACGAGCGGAGCACGGTGGCGGAGATCATCCGGCGCATGCGCGCCGTGGAGCTCCCGGTCACCCTGCAGGTGATCGTGGTGAACGACGCCTCCACCGACGGCTCGGACAAGGTGCTCCAGGCGCTGGAGGACTCCACCGTGCGCCTCCTCACGCACCCGCACAACCAGGGGAAGGGGGCCGCCATCCGCACCGGCCTGGGCGCCGTCACGGGCGACCTGCTGCTGATCCAGGACGCCGACCTCGAGTACGACCCCGACGACTGGCCCCGCCTGCTCGAGCCCATCTTGAAGGGGAAGGCCAAGGTGGTCTACGGCAGCCGCTTCACCGGTGAGCGCAAGAACATGCTGCCGACCCACTGGTTCGCCAACCGGATGCTGTCCCTGGTGACCAACATCCTCTACAGCTCCACCCTCTCGGACATGGAGACGTGTTACAAGCTGTTCGACACGCGCGTGCTCGAAGGCATCACCATCGTGTCCAACCGCTTCGACTTCGAGCCCGAGATCACGGCCAAGGTCCTGCGGCGCGGCCACCGGATCTACGAGGTGCCCATTTCCTACGCCGGGCGGGAACCCGACGAGGGCAAGAAGATCACCTGGCGCGACGGCTTCGGCGCCGTGGTGGCGCTCGTCCGCTTCCGCTTCACCAAGGAGACCTGAGTCCCGGGTGCCCGGACTGATCGACGCCGTGGTGGTCGACCACAATGCCGGGTCGTTGTTGGCCGGGTGCGTCCAGTCCCTCCTGGACGACGGCGCCGGCCGCGTGGTGGTGGTCGAGAACGGCGAGGCCGGCAGTGCGCGCACCGCCCTGGGTCGGCTCCGGGCCGAGCGTCCCGACGCCGACGTGACGGTGGTGCGGCCCGACCGGAACATCGGCTACGGCGCCGGTGTCAACCGCGGGTTGGCCGTCCTGGCCGGCCTGTCGCGCCGGCCCGAGTGGGTGCTGGTCGCCAATCCCGATCTGCGGGTCCATGCCGGGGCCCTGGCCGAGCTCCGGCGCGTCCTGGAGGACCGCCCCGCCTGGGCCATGGTGGGGCCGCGCATCTACAACGAGGACGGCACCGTGTACCCGTCGGTGCGCTGCTTCCCCGGCGTGGCCGATGCGGCGGGCCATGCGCTCCTGGCCCTGATCAACCCCGAGAACCGCTTCACCCGGCGCTACAACCCGGGCCCCCCCGGGGGCGGCGACGTGGTCGAGGCCGGATGGATCTCGGGCTCGTGCTTCCTGGCCCGCCGGACCGCGCTCGAGGAGCTGGGCGGATTCGACGAGGCCTACTTCATGTACGCCGAGGACATGGACCTGTGCTGGCGGGCCCACCAGGCCGGATGGGGCATCGGCTACGCCGGCGCGGCCGGCATCACGCACGTGCAGGGAGCGAGCACGGCGCGCCATCCCTACCGCATGATGGCGGCCCATCACCGTTCCGCCCTGCGCTTCACCGCCCGCACCACATCGGGATGGCGCCGCCTCCTGCTCCTGCCGGCTGCCGTCGTGCTGGGGCTGCGCATGGTCATGGCCACCGTGCGCCTGGCCACGCGGTAACCCGGTGTGGCGCCGGGTCGAGAGGGACCGGGCCGAACCGCGCCGTGCGACGACCCGCATCGTCGTGTCCGCCCTGGCCCTCCTGTTGGTCGCCGTCGTGGTGGTGGTCCTCGTCCGGCGCGGGAGCTCCACCCCGCCGCCCCACGTGCACGTGGAGCCCAACGTGAACTTCGCCCTGCCCCCGAAGTCGGCCGGGTGCGGGGGTGCCACCGCGCTGGCCGACGGGGCGTCGCGGCTGCCGATGACGGTGAGCGTGGTGGCCGGACAGGTGGCCGAGACGGTCAACGTCTGCATCGACGGGAAGGGCCCGTTTCCCTTCGTGATCGACACGGGGGCGGGCTCGTCCATCATCGCCACCCACCTGGCCGACCAGCTGCAACTGCGGCACAGCGGTCCGGGGGTCGAGTTCGCCGGGGTGGGCTGTGTGGGCAACGCGCAACCGGTGGCGGTCACGTCGTGGTCGGTCGGGGGCGTGGCCCTGGACGCCCAGACCCTGACGGCGGCCAGCCTGCCCGACTTCGGCGGGCGGGGCCAACCGGTCGGGCTGCTCGGCTCCGACGTCCTGAGCCGCTTCGGGGCCATACGCATCGACTTCACGGCGAGGACCCTGACCCTGGGCGGCCCCGAGGGCGCGGCGCCCAGCGGCAACGACGTCGTGCACGGACCGCAGGGACCTCCACCCTCGGCGGTCGTGACCGACGGCCAGACCGGCACCACGGTGCCGGTCACCGTCGTGCTCTCGCCCGGCGCGGCCGCGGTGAACGTGCGCCTGCGCTTCGGGAGCGGACCCAGCCGGAGTTTCACGGTCGACACCGGCTCGTCCCAATCGGTCGTCAGCAGCTCGGTGGCCCGGCAGGAGCACCTGGCCCGCTCCGACCTGGCCCAGCAGCAGACCACCGTGTGCTCCACCATCACCGTGCCCCTGGTGCACAGCGGTCCGTGGTCGATCCCCGGGGTGGACCTCCATCCCCAGCTGATCGGGTCCGCCGCGTTCGGTCCTATTGCCACAGGGGGGACCCTGGGCCTCTTGGGCTCCGATCAGCTCATCCGTTACGGATGGGTCGTGTTCGACTACACGGGGGGACGGTTGGTGCTGGGTTAGCCGTCCCCATCAGGGCGCCCCCAGCGCACCACGTCGTCGATCTGGCCGCTCTCGACGTGGTACACGAAGCCGGCGATGGTCGTCAGCGGCGTGAGGTAGGACGTGGTGGTGAGGAGCGCGATGTCCTCGCGCAGGGCGGCGGCGTGGTCGTCGATCGGGAAGAAGCCGAGATCGGCCCCGGTGAGACCCTGGAGCTCCTCGTCGGTGACCCCGGCCAGGCCGCAGTTGGTGTGCTGCATCACGATGACCGTGTCCACGCCGAGGACGTGGCCCGAGAGGGCCAGGCTCCGCAGCACGTCGTCGGTCACACGGCCCCCGGCATTCCGGATCACATGGGCCTCGCCGAGATGGAGGCCGAGGACGGCGAAGACGTCGATGCGGGCGTCCATGCAGGTCACGACGGCCAGGTGGCGACTCGGGCGCGGGTCGGCCACGTTCGCCCGGGCGGCGGCGTAGCCCGCGTTGGCCTGCAGCAGCTGGGTGATCTGGCTCATGCACCCTCATTAGGCGACCGGGCGGGGGCACGCAATTCGCGAGGCCGCCCGGCACGGCCGCCCGGCACAGCGGCCCCGGCACGGCGGCCCCGGCACGGCGGCCCCGGCACGCGGCCCCGGCACCGGCGACGGGCCTACACTGCGGGTGGGCTGCGTGCGGGTCTGTGGTTGCAAGTCGAGGCCAGTCGCAGGCGAAACGACCCACGTAAGGCAACTTGTGGTTGCTGAGCATGGTGCGGCTTAGAGGTAAGTCCTGCCCACCGAGCTCCCGCCGGGAGCCGGTGGCGACGAGGGGATGCGTGCCAGCAGTGCGCCGTTGGGCCCGGGGGTGGTGACGCCACCGGGCCGCCGGCGCCGGCAGGTCAACCTCGCTGCAGGCGAGTGTGGGGTCAAAGACCAGGTCAGCCGCACGCAGCCCGACACCGGCGGCCCGCGGCTCGACGGCGGGGTCCGTGGCCGGCCCGGTAGGATTGTGTCTTCATGAGCGTGTTCACCAAGGTTCTCAAGGCCGGCGAGGGCAAGAAGGTCCGCCGTCTGGCCGAGCTCGTCCCGCTGATCAGCGAGCTCGAGCCGGACATGCAGGCGCTGAGCGACGCCGAGCTGGCCCACAAGACGGTGGAATTCCGGGAGCGACTCGACCGGGGCGAGACGCTCGACGACCTCCTGATCGAGTCCTTCGCCGTCGTGCGCGAGGCGTCGTGGCGGGTGTTGGGCCAGCGCCACTTCGACGTCCAGCTCATGGGTGGCATGGCGCTGCACTTCGGCTGGATCGCCGAGATGAAGACCGGTGAGGGCAAGACGCTGGTGTCCACCCTGCCCGTGTACCTCAACGCGCTCGACGAGCGCGGCGTCCACGTGGTGACGGTCAACGACTACCTGGCCACGCGCGACGCCGCCTGGATGGGCCGCCTGCACAACTTCCTCGGTCTCACCGTCGGGCGCATCGGGGCCGACATCGACGAGGCCAACCTGGCCGTCCGCCAGGCCGCCTACGCGGCCGACGTGACCTACGGCACCAACAACGAATTCGGCTTCGACTACCTGCGGGACAACATGAAGGGCTCCCGCGAGCACATGGTCCAGCGGGGTCACGTCTTCGCCATCGTCGACGAGGTCGACTCCATCCTGATCGACGAGGCCCGGACGCCGCTCATCATCTCCGGCCCGGCCGACGAGGCGGCACAGCTCTACTACCAGTTCGCCTCCATCGTCCGCACCCTCACCCGCGACGTCGACTACGAGGTCGACGAGGAGAAGAAGCAGGTCGTCCCGCTCGAGCCGGGCATCGAGAAGGTGGAGAAGGCGGTCGGGGTCGACAACATCTACGACGATGTCTCGGTCAATTACGTGCACCAGCTGACCAAGGCGCTCGAGGCCAAGGACCTCTGGCGCCGGGACAAGGACTACCTGGTGGCCGACGGCGAGGTGAAGATCATCGACGAGTTCACCGGGCGCACCCTCGAGGGCCGGCGGTGGTCCGACGGGCTCCACCAGGCGGTCGAGGCCAAGGAGCGCGTGGCCATCAAGGAGGAGAACCACACCTGGGCCACCGTGACCCTGCAGAACTACTTCCGCATGTACGAGAAGTTGTCCGGCATGACCGGGACCGCCGAGACCGAGGCGGGCGAGTTCGCCGCCACCTACGGGCTGTCGGTGGTCCCCATCCCCACCAACAAGGACATGATCCGCGACGACCAGCCCGACCTCGTCTTCAAGACCGAGGAGGCCAAGTTCAACGCCGTGGTCGACGACATCGTGGAGCGCCACGAGCGGGGCCAGCCGATCCTGGTGGGCACGGCCTCGGTGGCCAAGTCCGAACTGTTGTCCCGGCTGCTGGAGAAACAAGGGGTGCCGCACAACGTCCTCAACGCCAAGCAGCACTTCCGTGAGGCCGAGGTGGTGGCCCAGGCCGGACGGCGCGGCGGCGTCACCGTGGCCACCAACATGGCCGGTCGAGGCGTGGACATCATCCTCGGCGGCAACGCCGAGCTCCTGGCCCAGCACGAGCTGGCGGCCGAGGGCGTCGACCTGACCAGCGACGAGGGCATGGTGGAGCTGCCCCGCCGTCAGGCGTCGCTCGAGGCGCGCTGCCGCGCCGACGGCGAGGAGGTGCGCAAGCTCGGTGGGCTCTACGTGCTGGGCAGCGAGCGCCACGAGAGCCGTCGCATCGACAACCAGCTCCGCGGCCGCTCGGGCCGGCAGGGTGACCCCGGTGAGAGCCGCTTCTACCTGAGCCTCGAGGACGAGCTGTTGCGGCTCTTCGCCACCGGGGCCATGAACTGGGTCATGGGGCGCACGCTGCCCGACGACGTCCCCATCGAGTCCAAGACCGTGGCCAAGGCCATCGAGCGGGCCCAGAACACCGTCGAGGCGCGCAACGGTGAGATGCGCAAGGACGCCCTCAAGTACGACGAGGTGATGAACCAGCAGCGCAAGGTGATCTACGAGCGCCGCCTGCAGATCATCGACGGGGACGACCTCGAGGAGCGGACGGAGGACCTCCTGGCCGGCATGGCCGAGGCGCAGGTGACCGCCGCCTGTCCCAGCGACTACCAGGAGGAGTGGGACCTCAAGGCGCTGATCGACGGTCTGACCCAGTACTACCCCACCAAGTTCACGGTGGACGATCTGGCCCAGGCCACGACGACCGACGAACTGGTGGAGAGCATCGTCGAGGAGTCCTTCGCGTACTACGAGGAGCACACCGCGGCCATGCCCGGTGGGGCCGAGACCATGCGCCAGATCGAGCGCGACGTCATGCTGCAGATCATCGACCAGCGGTGGCGCGACCATCTGGCCGAGATGGACAACCTCAAGGACGGCATCCATCTGCGCTGGACGGTCCAGGCCGACCCGCTCAACGCCTGGCAGCAGGAGGGCTACTCCATGTTCGGCCAGCTGATGGAGGTGATCGACAACGACTACCTCCGCTACATCCTCCACGTCGAAGCGGTCCAGGCCCCCTCGGCCGAGCCCGACCTCGACCGGGCGGTGTACGCCGCCGCCGACGATCCGGTGGCCGAGACCGGGGCGCTGGCCGGCGCCCTGCTGGCCGAGACGGGCACCAACGTCCCGGCCACGGCGGTGGGCGCCCCGTCCGGCGCCGGGTCTGCCAACGGGGCGAAAGCCCAGGTCAAACCGGCCGCCAGCCCGGATCCCAATGCCATGGTGCCCATCGTCAAGGCCCAGCACGAGAAGATCGGGCGCAACGAGCCCTGCTGGTGCGGGAGCGGCAAGAAGTTCAAGTTCTGCCATGGCGCGGCCTGACCCGGGGTCAGCCGAGGGACCCCGGGACTTCGCGGCCGAACTGGAGGAAGCCGAGACCCGGCTGGCCGAGGCGGAGCGGTACCTGGGGTTGGAGCGGCTGACCCGGCGCCGGGCCGAGCTCGAGACCGAGGCGGCCCGGCCGGACCTGTGGGACGACGGCGACCGGGCCCGGGCCGTCACCACCGAGCTCGGACAGGTGACGGCCGACCTCGAGCAGTTGACCGGGCTGCGGGACGAGTTGGACGAGGCCATGGCCCTGCGCGAGCTGGTCGACGAGTCCCGGGCCGAGGGCGCACCCGACGCGTCGTTGGGGGCCGAGCTGATCGAGACCGTGGACAGGCTGCAGGCGCGCCTGGCCGCGCTCGAGCTGCAGTCGCTCTTCTCGGGCGAGTACGACGAGAAGGACGCCGTGGCCGAGGTCCATGCCGGCGCCGGCGGCACCGACGCCCAGGACTGGACCGAGATGTTGCTGCGGATGTACCAGCGCTGGGCGGAACGGCGTGGCTTCACCGTCGAGCTGGACGAGGCGACCGAGGGGCAGGAGGCCGGGCTGCTCTCGGCCACCTTCATCGTGCACGGTCGCTTCGCCTACGGCCTGCTGGCCACCGAACGCGGCGTCCACCGCCTGGTGCGCATGTCCCCCTTCGATTCCCAGAAGCGGCGCCAGACCAGCTTCGCCTCCATGGACGTCACGCCCTTCCTCGACGACGTGTCCGGTGAGGTGGAGATCGACGAGAAGGACCTGCGCATCGACACCTACCGCTCCTCGGGCGCCGGGGGGCAGCACGTGAACAAGACCGACTCGGCCGTGCGCCTGACCCACCTGCCGACCGGCCTGGTCGTCTCGTGTCAGAACGAGCGCAGCCAGCACCAGAACAAGGCCAAGGCCATGCAGATCTTGGCGGCCAAGCTGGCCGACCGGGCCCGCCGCGAGCGGCAAGCCGAGATGGACGCGCTGAGTGGCGACCGTGGCGACAACGCGTGGGGGAACCAGATCCGCTCCTACGTGCTGGCGCCGTACCAACTGGTCAAGGATTTGCGTACGTCGTACGAAACGGGCAACGTGGATGCGGTGCTCGACGGCGACCTGGAACCGTTCATGGAAGCCGAGTTGCGCCGCCAACGCGGGAAATCCTGATCGGCACCGTCCTGACCAGCGTAGGAGTCGATGCAACAGGTTGACGGTCCGGGGCCGTTAGGCTTACAGGGTTGCTCCCACGCCCCACGTGCGTTGCCGTTCCTCTCACACCATGATCCGATTCGATAACGTCACCAAGACCTACAAGGGATCGACCGTCGCCCTGCGCGACATCTGCGTCGAGATCGACAAGGGAGAGTTCGTCTTCCTGGTGGGCTCGTCGGGCTCGGGGAAGACCACCTTCATCCGGTTGCTGCTGCGCGAGGAGCTCCCCGACCGTGGCCACATCCTGGAGGCCGGTCGCGACATCGTCGACCTGCCCAAGTGGCGCGTGCCCTATCTACGCCGCAACATCGGCTGCGTCTTCCAGGACTTCCGCCTGCTGCCCAACAAGACCGTGTTCGAGAACGTCGCCTTCGCCCTCGAGGTCATCGGGCGCCCTCGTCACGTGGTGGCCAACCAGGTGCCCCAGGTGCTGGACCTGGTGGGCCTGGCCAAGAAGACCGACAACCTGCCCGGCGAGCTCTCCGGTGGCGAGCAGCAGCGGGTGGCGGTGGCCCGCGCCTTCGTGAACCGACCGCTGATCCTGCTGGCCGACGAGCCCACCGGGAACCTCGACCCCCAGACCAGCCAGGGCATCATGCAGTTGCTCGACCGCATCAACCGCACCGGCACCACGGTGGTGGTGGCCACGCACGACGAGGTGCTGGTCGACAAGATGCGGCGCCGGGTCATCGAGCTGAGCAACGGGAACCTGGTGCGCGACCAGGCGCGCGGGGTCTACGGCATCGACGGCGTCCTGCCGCAGGAGTCCGAGCTCATCACGGGGACGTCGGGCTGATGCCGGTCTCGATCGACTACGTCGCCCGGGAGACGGGTTCGAACCTGTGGCGCAACCGGCTCATGACGGTTGCCGCCATCCTCACCGTGGCGGTGTCGCTGACCCTGGTGGGGGCCGCGCTGTTGCTGCGACAGGGCGCCGCCAACGCCTCGGGGGAATGGGAACGGGGGACCCAGGTCACCGTCTGGATGGAGCCGAACGCCAACGCCCAGGAGATCAAGGCGGTGGGGACCGAGCTGGCCCAGCTCACCTACGTCCGCCAGCCCTGCGCCTACTGGAACCAACAGCGGAATTTCACCGAGGCCCGCAAGCTGCTGCCCTCCGATGTGGTGCAGTCCACCACCGTGGGCGACATGCCCACCTCGTACTGGTGCACGCCGGTGGTCCTGGCCGACGCCAATCAGGTCATCCACACCTTCACCGGCACCGCCGGCGTGCTGACGGTGACCGCACCGACCCAGCAGATCCGGGCCGAGGAGAACGTGATCAACATCTTGAAGTGGGTCTGCCTGGGCATCGCGGTCGTGTTGATCGTCTCGGCCGCCGTCCTGATCCTCAACTCCATCCGCATGGCCATCTTTGCCCGTCGGCGCGAGGTCTCGGTGATGAAGCTGGTGGGGGCCACCAACTGGTTCATCCGCGTGCCCTTCATGTTCGAAGGGGTGGCCCAGGGGCTCTTCGGCGCCCTGTTCGCGTCCTTGACGGTGTTCTCGCTGCACTTCGTGCTGGACGGCTTCTCCAACAACAAGGTGGGCAACATCTGGTACCAGATGCGCAT
>JBKQIP010000136.1:0-10838 GCA_052148295.1 Acidimicrobiales bacterium | reverse complement strand
GATCACCTTGCACTTCTCACAGATCGGCTTCACGCTTGGCCGAACTTTCACGTTGCGTCCTTATCCTCTGGCTACTTGTAGCGGTAGGTGATACGGCCCCGGTTGAGGTCGTACGGAGTGATCTCCACCTGCACCTTGTCCCCTGGCAAGATGCGGATGCGGTGCATCCGCATCTTGCCCGAGCTGTGCGCCAACACCTTGTGTCCGTTCTCCAGCTCGACACGGAACATGGCGTTGGGCAGTGGCTCGACCACCGTGCCTTCCAACACGATGGCGTCTTCCTTGGGCTTGGGCAGGTGACTCTCCTCGATCGTTCTCTCTTGTCTCTCCGAGCACACCGGCGGCGCGGGGCCAAAACGGTGGTTCCCGGATGTGGCCCGACGGCCGGTGGTCCGTGCGCGGACCTGGCCAGGGCCAGCAGGAGAGTCTACCCCAAATGGCGCCCATTTCCAGCCGGTGGGGTCCTCAGGCCAGCGTGAAGACCTCCGGGCCGTCGGGGGTGACCGCAATTGTGTGCTCGAAGTGGGCCGAGAGGCGCCCGTCGGCGGTGACCACGCTCCAGCCGTCCTCGAGCATCCTGGTGGCGGCCGAACCGGCATTGACCATGGGCTCGACCGCGAAGACCATGCCCGTCTTGAGCGTGGGGCCCCGGTTCCCGGGCCAGTAATTGGGCACCTGGGGCTGCTCGTGCATGGCGGTGCCGATGGCGTGCCCCACGTACTCGCGGACCACGCTGAAGCCGCTGGCCTCGGCCACCTCCTGCACGGCCCGGCCCACCTCGTGGAGGGCGTTGCCCCGCTTCAGCTGCTCGATGCCGGCCCACAGGCTGCGCTCGGTGACGGCGAGGAGCTTCTCCGCCTCCGCCGAGATCTCCCCGATGCCCATGGTGAAGGCGGCGTCGCCGTGGTACCCCTCGATGATGGCGCCGCAGTCGATGGAGAGGATGTCCCCCTCCCTCAGGCGGTAGGGACCGGGGATGCCGTGGACGATCATGTCGTTGGGGGAGGTGCAGATCACGGCCGGGAAGCCGTGGTAGCCCAGGAAGTTCGAGAGGGCCCCCCGGCGGTCGAGGACGTCGGCGGCCACGGTGTTGAGCTCGGCCGTGGTCACCCCCGGCTTCGCCGCGGCCCGGGTGA
The DNA here is from genome assembly GCA_052148295.1 of Acidimicrobiales bacterium. GTDB lineage: Bacteria > Actinomycetota > Acidimicrobiia > Acidimicrobiales > RAAP-2 > Bog-473. The sequence continues at coordinate 9,702 of JBKQIP010000136.1, read as the reverse complement.
CCTCGTGCATCTCGGCCACCACCTTGCCGGCCCGGCGCATCTTGTCCAGCTCGTCGGCGCTGCGCCTCACAGCAGGTTCCGCCGCTTGCGCCGCCGGTCGTCGACGGCCCCGACCACCCGCCGGGTCACCGCATCGGGAGACCCGGTCCCGTTGATGGTCACCAGCAGGTTCCGCTCGGTGTACCAGGCGATCAGCGGCGCCGTCTGGGCCTCGTAGAGGGCGAGGCGGCGCTCGATGGCCTCCTCGGTGTCGTCCTCGCGCTGGACCACCTCGCCGCCGCACACGTCGCAGGTCCAGTTCACCATGGGGGGCGCCGCCGTGGAGTAGTTGGCCCCGCAGTCCACGCAGACCCGCCGCGAGGCCAGCCGCCGCATGACCAGGGAGGTCGGCACCTGGAGGTCGACCACCAGGTCCATGCCGAAGGGGTGCACGATCTCGTCGAGGATCTTGGCCTGGGCCGTGGTGCGGGGGCATCCGTCGAGGACGAAGCCCCGGCCCCGGGTGTCGCGTTCGGACAGGCGCCCCTGGACCATCTCCATCACCATGTCGTCGGGGATGAGCTCCCCCCGGTCCATGAGCGACTGGGCCCGGATGCCGAGGGGGGTCTGGGACTTGACCTCACCGCGGAGCATGTCCCCGGTCGAGACGTGCGGCACGACATAGTGGTGCGAGAGGCGAACGCATTGCGTTCCCTTCCCCGCCCCCTGCTTGCCGAGGACTACGAGCCTGGCCCCGGGAATCATCGATCCCCCTTAATTGAGGAAGCCCTCGTAGTTGCGCATCATGAGCTGGCTGTCGATCTGCCGCATGGTCTCGAGGGCGACGCCCACCGAGATGAGCAGCGTGGTGCCGTAGAACGGAAAGCGGTTGATGTGCCACAGCGCCATGAGCACCGACGGCACCACGGCCACCGATCCGAGGAAGAGGGCGCCCACCACGGTGATGCGGCTGAGGATGTGGGCGAAGTAGCGCTCGGTGGGCGGGCCGGGCCGGATGCCCGGCACGAAACCACCCTGCTTGCGGATGAGATCCGCCTGCTGGTGGGGGTCGAAGGCCACGTACACGTAGAAGAACGTGAACATGAAGATAAGCACGAAATAGACCGAGATGTAGAAGAAGCTGGTCGGCGTCAGACTGGTCCGCACGAAGTTCTGGAAGCCGCTCCACTGGATCACGTTGGAGAGCAGCACCGGGATGTAGAGCACCGAACTGGCGAAGATGATCGGGATCACACCCGACTGGTTCACTTTCAACGGGATGTAGGTGCTGCTCCCCCCGTACATGCGCCGCCCCACCACGCGCCGGGCGAAGGTCACCGGTATGCGCCGCTGGCCCTGGTCCATGAAGACGATGAACACCAGCAGGGCCAGGGAGATGATCAGGATCAGGGCGAACTTGAACTTCCCGCCCTCCTCGTAGATCGCCTTGAACCCGGTGGGGATGGCGGCCACCACGTTGGCGAAGATCAGGATGGACATGCCCTGCCCGATGCCGCGCTGGGTGATCAACTCGGCCAGCCACATCACGAAGGCCGTGCCCGCCGTCAGGCACAGGACCATGAAGGCGGCCAGGGGCAGGTTGAACTTGGGGATGAGGTCGATGTTGGTGCCCAGCAGGGCGGAGTCGTGGCCGTGGAAGGCGTAGACCAGGCCGGAGGACTGCATGAGGGCGAGCGCCACGGTCAGGTACCGCGTGGTCTGGGTGATCTTCTTCTGCCCCACCGCTCCCTGATCGCGCCACTCCTCCAGCTTGGGGATGACGGTCGAGAGCAGCTGGATGATGATGGAGCTGGTGATGTAGGGCATGACGCCCAGCCCGAAGACGGCCAGGCGGACCAGCGCGCCCCCGCTGAAGAGGTTCAGGAACCCGAGGACACCCGAATTGGAGGCCGAGCTCTCCAGCGTCTGCAGCTGGGACCAGTTGACGCCGGGGATGGGGACGTTGGCCCCGATCTGGTACAGGGCGATGATGAACAGGGTGAAGACGACCTTGTTGCGAAGGTCGGGGACTCTGAAGATGTTGGCGAGCCGGGAGAGCATGGCCGATCGTCGTTCAGTCGGGTCCGGGGGCGGTCACTACCGGTTCATCAAGGCGTTGCCCGATGCCGTGGGACGACCGTGGCCGAAGGGGAGTGGCACCCGCACCACGCTACCGCCCGCGGTGGTGATGGCGGATTCCGCCGCCGCCGAGAAGGCGTGGGCGCTGACCCGGACCGGGCGCGACAGCGAGCCCTGGCCCAGGACCTTGACCAGCGCCGTGGGTTTGCACAGCCCGGCCTCGCTCATGGTCTGCACCGTGATCTCGTCGCCCTCCAGGCGGTCCAGGGCACCGATGTTGACCGGCACGTAGGCCACCCGGAACGGGTTCTTGAAGCCCTTCAGCTTGGGGATGCGCTGCATCAAGGGGAGTTGCCCCCCCTCGAACCCCAGCGGCACCTTGCTGCGGGCACGCTGGCCCTTGGACCCCCGGCCGGCCGTCTTGTGGCCCTTGCCCCCCGTGCCGCGACCCACCCGCTGCTGGGGCTTGGTGGCACCCTGGGGCGGCGCCAATTCGTGCAGTTTCATGCCGACACCTCCTCGACCTCGACCAGATGCGGGACGCGCGCCAGCATGCCCCGGATCTCCGGCCGGTCCGGCAGCGAATTGGACTGCCCGATGCCCCGGAGCCCCAGGGCGCGCAGCGTGCCCCGGTGCTTGGGCTTGGACCCGATGGCCGAACGGACCTGGGTCACCACCAGGCGGGCCCCGGTCCCGGTGCCCGGCGCGGTCCGGGCGGCCATCACCGGTTCTCCGTGGCGAAGAGGTCGGACTCCCGCTTGCGCTCCCGGTAGGCCCGCAGCACACCGGCCGGCGTCACCTCGTCGGCCTGCTTGCCCCGCAGGGCCGCCACCTCGTCGGGGCGCCGCAGGGCCTTGAGCCCGGCGATGGTGGCGTGGGCCACGTTGATCCCGTTGGACGAGCCCAGCGACTTGGCCAAGATGTCGCGGATGCCCGCCATCTCGAGGATGTGCCGGGCCGCCCCGCCGGCGATCACCCCGGTACCCGGTGCGGCCGGCTTGAGCATGACGCGACCGGCGCCGCTCTCCCCGATCACCGGGTGCACGATGGTGGAGCCGGCCAGCGGGACCTCGAAGAGGTTCTTGCGCGCCTCCTCGATGCCCTTCTGCACGGCCAGCCCGGCCTCCTTGGCCTTGCCGTAGCCCAGGCCGACCCTGCCGTTCCCGTCGCCCACGACCATGAGCGCGGCGAAGGAGAACCGCCGCCCGCCCTTCACGACCTTGGCCACGCGGTTCACCTTGATGGTGCGCTCTTCGTACTGTGTGTCGACCACGCTCAGAACTCCATTCCCTCGGCCCGCGCCGCGTCGGCCAGGACGGCCACCCGGCCGTGGTAGGCGAAGCCGCCGCGGTCGAAGACCACCTTGGCGATGCCGGCGGCCCGGGCCCGCTGCCCCAGCAGGCGGCCGACGGCCGCTGCGCCGGTCACGTTACCGCCACCGCTCGGCCCCAACGACGCCCGGAGCTCGGGTGAGAGCGAGGAGGCCGACGCCAGGGTCCGCCCCGTGCCGTCGTCGATGATCTGGGCCGAGATGTGCCGGTTGGAACGGTGCACGGCCAGGCGGGGGACGTCGGCCGTGCCGGTGACCCGGGCCCTGACCCGGGCGTGGCGCCGTCGGCGCAGGCGGGTTCGATCGGATGTCGATGCCATCACTTCGCTGCCTTCCCGGCCTTGCGGAGGACCCGCTCGCCGGCGTAGCGCACGCCCTTGCCCTTGTAGGGCTCGGGCTTGCGGAGCTTGCGGATGTCGGCGGCCACCTGGCCGACCTTCTCCTTGTCCATGCCCCGGACCACGATGCGGGTCGGCATGGGCACTTCGAAGGTGATGCCGTCGGGTGCGTCGACGGAGACGGGGTGCGAGAAGCCGAGTGCCAGCTCGAGCGCGCCCGGACCCTTGGCCGTGCAACGGTACCCGACACCGACGATCTCGAGCTCCTTGGAGTACCCCTGCGTCACCCCGGTCACCATGTTGGCCACCAGCGAGCGGGACAGGCCGTGCAGGGCACGGTGCCGCCGCTCGTCGTCGGGCCGGCTGACCACCAGCACGTCGCCCTCCTGGGCCACGGTGATGCCGGCGGGCAGCGACCGCTCGAGGGTGCCCTGGGGGCCGGTGACGCTCACCGTGTCACCCTCGAGGGCGACGGTGACGTCGGCGGGGACGGGAATGGGCGAGCGACCGATGCGCGACATCAGCCCTCACCCCGCTGCGGCGGCGCCGCGTTACCAGACATGGCACAGCACCTCTCCGCCCAGATGCCGCTTGCGGGCTTCGCGATCGGTCATCAGCCCGTGGCTGGTCGAGACCACGGCCACACCCATGCCCCCCAGCACGCGGGGGATGCCGTCGGCCCGGGCGTAGATGCGCAGCCCCGGCTTGGAGATGCGCTTGATCCCGGCAATGGTCCGGGTGCGGTCGGCCGAGTACTTCATGACGATCTCCAGCGTCGTGCCCGGCTTCTCCGCGTTGGGCTCCAGGTGGTAGCCCGCGATGAAGCCTTCGCTCTCGAGAATGGAGGCCAACGACGCCTTGAGCTTCGAACCCGGCATTCTCACCGTCTCGAATTGAGCGGAGTTCGCGTTGCGAATACGGGTCAGCATGTCCGCGATGGGATCGGTCATCGTCATGGCCGGCCTACCAGCTCGCCTTCGTCACGCCGGGGATCTCCCCGGCGTGCACCATCACGCGCAGGCAGATGCGACAGAGCCCGAATTTGCGGTACACGGCCTTGGGCCGACCACACCGCTGGCACCGCGTGTAGCCCCGCACCTTGAACTTCGGTGTGCGCTGTTGCTTCTCAATCAATGCCTTCTTCGCCATGATGCTTATCGGGTCTCCTGTCGGAACGGGAAGCCGAACGCTCGGAGGAGCGCCCGCCCTTCCTCGTTGGTACGTGCGGTGGTGACGATGGTGATGTCCATGCCCCGGACCGAGTCGATCTTGTCGTAGTCGATCTCGGGGAAGATCAGCTGCTCGGTGACGCCGAAGGTGTAGTTGCCGTTCCCGTCGAACGACCGCGGGGACAGCCCCCGGAAGTCACGGATGCGGGGAATGGCCAGGCTGAGCAGGCGATCGAAGAACTCCCAGGCGCGATCCCCCCGCAAGGTGACCTTGACCCCGATGGCCTGGCCCTCGCGGAGCTTGAAGCCGGCGATCGAGTGCTTGGCCCGCGTCACGACCGGCTTCTGGCCGGCGATGACCTCCAGATCGCGCTGGGCCCCCTCAATGAGCGAGGCCTGCTGGGTGGCCCGCCCGACACCCATGTTGATGACGATCTTCTCGAGCCGGGGCACCTCCATGATGTTGCCCAGGCCCAGCTCCTCCTGCAGCCGGGGGCGGATCTCGGAGAGGTACCGCTCGCGCAGGCGCGGCCGGGTCGGGGCGCTGGTCGCGCTCACAGCTCGGCCCCGCACTTGCGGCAGATCCGCACCTTCTCCCCGTCCTTGAGCAGCATGCCCACCCGGGTCGGCTGGTCGCAGCTCTTGCACAGCAGGGACACGGCCGAGACCTGCACCGGCATGAACTTGTCGATGACACCGCCCTGCTGGGTGGCCCGGGTCGGCTTGGCGTGGCGCTTGGCCACGTTGACCCCCTCGAGGATGACCCGCGACTCGCCGGGGAGGGCGCGGATGACCTCGGCCTTCTTGCCCTTGTCCTTGCCCTGCCGCACGATCACCCGATCGCCCTTGTGGATCCGCATCACAACACCTCCGGGGCCAACGACACGATGCGCATGAACCGCTTGTCGCGCAGCTCCCGGCCCACCGGGCCGAAGATGCGCGTGCCGCGCGGCTGCTGCTGGTCGTTGATCAACACCGCCGCGTTCTCGTCGAACCGTATGTAACTGCCGTCGGGGCGACGCTTCTCCTTCTTGGTGCGCACGACCACGCACTTGACCACGTCGCCCTTCTTCACGGCCGCGCCCGGAATGGCATCCTTGACGGTGGCCACGAAGACGTCCCCGATGCTGGCGTAGCGCCGGCGCGACCCGCCGAGCACGCGGATGCACAGCACCTCGCGCGCGCCGGAATTGTCGGCCACCCGCAGCCGGGACTCCTGCTGGATCATCGGGCCCGCTCCACCACTTCGGTCAGGCGCCAGTGCTTCAGCTTGGACAGGGGGCGCGTCTCTTGGACCCGGACCCGGTCACCCACCTTGGCCGTGTCCTCGGCATCGTGCACGTAGAGCTTCTTCGTGCGCTGCACCGTCTTGCCGTAACGGGGGTGGCGCACCCGCTCGACCACGGCCACCACGACGGTCGACTGCATGGCGTCGGAGACCACCACCCCCTCGCGGACCTTGCGGCGGTTGGGGCGCGTCCCGGCGTCGGCCGCCACCGGGGCGGCCTCGGGGGCGGTTTGCGGACCCGTGGCGGCCGGGGCTGCGGCCACCTCGTCGGGCGCGGACCCGTCGGTCGTCTCTTCGATCTCGTCGGCCATCAGGCCTCTTCCTCCACCATGTCGTCCTCGTCCACCATGTCGTCGTCGTCCATCGCGATGCCCTCGAGGTCGCGCACCGCCTCGGCCTCGGCGGCCCGGGCCGCGGCCCGCTCGGCGATCACGGCATCCTCGGCGGCCAGCTTGGCCAGCGCCCCCGCGCGCTGCTCCTCGGTGGCGGCCACGTAGGTGCCTTCGGCCTCAAGGATCTCGCGCTCGCGCAGCACGGTCAGGATGCGGGCCACCTCGTGGCGGACCTGGCCGATGCGGGCCGGATTGTCCAGCTGGCCCGTGGCCAGCTGGAAGCGCAGGTTGAAGAGCTCGCGCCGGCTGTCGCCCAGGCGGGAGGCCAGCTCGTCGTTGTCCAGCAGGGCCAGGTCGGCCGCGGTCGCCATCAGATCGCCACCTCGGCGTGACCGTGGGTGCCGGGGCGCACCACGAAGCGGGCCTTGAACGGCAATTTCTGGATGGCCCGCTCCATGGCGGCGCGGGCCAGCTCCTCGTCCACGCCGGCCAGCTCGAAGAGCACCCGGCCCGGGTGCACCACGGCCACCCACAGCTCGGGGTTGCCCTTGCCCGAGCCCATGCGGGTCTCGGCCGGCTTCTGGGTGACCGGCTTGTCGGGGAAGACGCGGATCCAGACCTTTCCACCGCGCTTGACGTGGCGGGTCATGGCGATACGGGCGGCCTCGATCTGGCGCGCCGTCAACCACCCCGGCTCGATGGCCTGAATGCCGAAGTCGCCGAAGGACACCGAGGCCCCGCCCTTGGCCTGGCCGTTCAGGCGGCCTCGTTGCGTCTTGCGGTGTTTGACCTTCTTCGGCATCAACATGTCAGTCCGACTCCTTGCGGAAGTGCGGCGCCTCGTGATGCTCGTGACGGTTCTGGCGCTCCATCTCCTCGTCCTCGGCCAGCTGGCGCTCCAGGTCGTCCGGTTCGGCCGGCGCCACCGGGAGCAGGTCGGCCACCGCCGTCTCGACGGCGTCGTCGGTCTCCGCCTCCCCGGTCACCGCCGCCACCGGCTCCTCCGGCTCGAGGTCGTCGAGCACCTCGCCGTCGGGCGCGGCGCCATTGGACGTCGCCACCGCCTCCTCGCCCGGGGCGCCAAAGTCGGCCTTGCGGCGCCCGCCCCCGGCCGTGATGAGACGGCGCGGGCCGCTCTGGCCCGACGTCTCGCCCACGGCCATGGCCGCCTCGCGGGTGATCTTGTCCTCGATCGAGACCTTGTAGGGCAGGATGTCGCCCTTGTAGATCCAGACCTTGACCCCGACCCGGCCCGAGGTGGTCTTGGCCTCCCGGAAGCCGTAGTCGATGTCGGCCCGCAGGGTGTGCAGCGGCACGCGGCCCTCGCGGTACTGCTCCTTGCGGGACATCTCGGATCCACCGAGGCGGCCCGAACACTGGACCTTGATCCCCTGGGCCCCCGCCTTCTGCACGGTCTGGATGGCGCGCTTCATGGCGCGGCGGAAGGCGACCCGGCGCACCAGCTGGTCGCAGATCCCCTGGGCGATCAGGGCGGCGTCCAGCTCGGGCTGCTTGATCTCCTGGATGTTGAGCTGGATCCGGTTCTGCAGTCCGGTGATCTCTTCGAGCCGCTTCTTCAGGCGATCGGCCTCCGAGCCGCGCCGGCCGATCACGATGCCCGGGCGGGCGGTGTGGATGTCGACCCGGAGCCGGTCGCGCGTGCGCTCGACTTCGATCCGGCTCACCGCGGCGGCCTCCAGCTGCTTCATCAGGTAGTCGCGGATCTTCCAGTCCTCGACCACGAACTCGCGGTAGTGGCGCTCCTCGAACCATCGGGACTTCCAGTCGGTGGTGATACCGAGACGGAAGCCATAGGGGTTGACCTTCTGGCCCATCTACTCGCCCTTCTCCTCGGCGTCAGCGGATGCCGCCGCCTCGTCCTCGCCGGCTTCGTCAACGACGTCGTCGGTCTCGCTCTCCTCGTCGTCGTCATCCTCGTCCAGCTCGTCGTCCACGTCGTCCACGTCGTCGTCGGCGGCGGCGTCGGCGGCGTCCAGCTCGTCGTCGACGTCTTCCACGTCATCGTCGAACTCGTCGTCCTCGAGACCGTCGTCCTCGAGACCGTCGTCCTCCAGAACCTCGGTCCCGGTCTCCAGCTCGTCGGTGACCTCATCGGTGAGCTCCTCGTCCTCTGCCGCCGCGGCCGCCGCCGCGGCCTGGGCCGCCCGGCGCCGGGAGAGGCGACCGGACAGATCGGCTCGGCGCCGCGAGGCGTCGACCCGCCGGGAGCGGTGGGCGCTGACCGCCTCCATGCGCTTGCGCCGCAGCTCGAGCTTCTCGTCGGGCAGCCGGCTCACGATGATGGTGATGTGGCTCGATCGCTTCCTGATCCGGGTGGCCCGGCCGCGGGCCCGGGGCCGCCAGCGCTTCATGGTGGTGCCCTCGTCGGCAAAGCAGGCCGCCACGTACAGCTCGTCGGGATTCTGCTGGTCGTTGTGGGCGGCATTGGACACCGCCGAGCGGAGCACCTTGCCCACCACCTCGGCTGCGCCGCGCTCGGTCCCGCTCAGGATCTCGGCCGCCCGGTCCACGTCCTGTCCCCGGATCAGGTCGAGCACCTGGCGGGCCTTGGACGCGGAGAGGCCGCTGTGCCGCAGCACGGCGCGGGTGCCCGGGCGCTCGTTGGTCTTGGTGCCCGTCATGTCAGCGGCGGGCTCCCCGCTCCTGCCCGGCGTGATACCGGAAGGTGCGTGTCGGCGCGAACTCGCCCAGCTTGTGGCCGACCATCGACTCGGTGACGTAGACCGGCACGTGACGACGGCCGTCGTGCACGGCGATGGTGTGCCCGACCATGTCGGGGATGATGGTGGAGCGGCGGGACCAGGTCTTGATGACCTTCTTCTCCCCGCTCGAGTTGAGGACGTCGACCTTCTTCAAGAGATGGTCGTCGACGAACGGACCCTTTTTCAAGCTACGCGGCATACCTGTGCAACCCTTCGCCTATCGCCGCGCGCCGCGGGTGCGGCGACGGCGCACGATCATCGAATTGGACTTCTTGTTGCGGGCCCGCGTGCGGCCCTCGGGCTTGCCCCACGGCGAGACCGGGTGCCGGGACGCTCGTTGGTCTTGGTCGCGGTCATCAGCGCCGCGCTCCCCGCTCCTGGCCGGCGTGGTACCGGAAGGTGCGCGTGGGGGCGAACTCGCCCAGCTTGTGACCCACCATCGACTCGGTGACGTACACCGGGAC
>JBKQIP010000135.1:0-6077 GCA_052148295.1 Acidimicrobiales bacterium | reverse complement strand
GCCGAGTCGATGGAGGTCAGGCGGGCCGCTTCGCCCTCGCCCCGCAGGAGCAAGGCCTTCTTCTCACCCTCGGCCTGGAGCTCGAGCACCTTCATCTCCGCTTCGGCGCGGAGGATGGCCGCCTCCTGGGCGCCCTGGGCCTCGAGCACGGCGGCCTGCTGCCGGCCCCCGGCGCTGTTGATGGCGGCCTGCTGCTCACCCTCGGACTTCAAGATGGCGGCGCGCTTGTGCTGCTCGGCCTCCTTCTGCTCCGACATGGCCTGGATCACGTTGGTCGGCGGCGTGATGTCGAGGATCTCGATCCGGTTGAGCCGGACGCCCCATTTGAGCGTGGCGTCGGCCATGTGGTCCTGCATGCGGGCGTTGATCGTCTCCCGCTCCGACAGGGCCTGGTCCAAGGAGAGCTCGCCGAACACGGCGCGCAGCGCCGTGCGGGAGAGCTGGTCCACCGCCAACTGATAGTCGTTGATCTCGAAGAGGGCCGACTTCACGTCGATCACCTGGCAGAAGATGGTGGCGCTGACCCACAGCGAGACGTTGTCCTTGGTGATGACCGACTGCTGGTCCCCGGTCATGGGGAACTCGCGCATGTCGACCTTCTCCATCTTGTCGACGAAGGGCGCCAGGATGCGCATGCCGGGCTGGTCCACCGACTTGAACTGCCCCAGGCGTTTGACCACCCCGACGCTGCCCTGCTGCACGATCTTGACGAAGCGGGACACGAACCACAAGCCGATGAAGGCCCCCACTGCCACCGCGATGGCGGTGATACCAACGATCTCGAGAATGCCAGCCGTCATAGTGAACCCCTAACTGTCGGCAGCGTAGACCACGAGCAGTCCGCGCTCGACGTCGGCCACGATCACCGTGGTGCCCACGTCGATGGTGCCTTCGGGGTCGAGGGGGATGGCGAACCAGTCCTCGCCCCGGGCCCGGACCCGTCCGGGGTGGTGCTCACCCTGGATCGTCCTGATCACCAGGGCCGTGTCGCCGACCATCCCCTGCACGCCGCTGAGCACGATGGTCAGTCTATTTACCGGCCGACGAAGACGGGGTCCCGCTTCTGGGCGAAGGCGGACAGGGCCTCGGCGGTGTCCTCGGTCGAGAAGTTGAGGGACTGGCAGCGGGCCTCGTTCTCGACCGCCTGCTCCATGCTCCCCTGCGCCGAGGCGTGCAGCAGGGTCTTGGTCATGGAGAGGGCCAAGGGGGGGCCGGCGGCCAGGGAGGCGGCCCAGCCGTCCACGAAGGCGTCGAGCTCCGCCACGGGGACCACCCGGTTCACCAGCCCGATCGCCAGGGCCTCCTCGCCGCTCCACATGCCGCCGAAGAGGGCGATCTCCTTGGCCCGGGCCAGGCCGACCAGCCGGGGCAGGAGCCAGGACGCACCGTTGTCGAGCGAGAGGCCCCGGCGGGAGAAGATCATCGAGAGCTTGGCCCCGTCGCTGCAGACGATGAGGTCGCAACCCAGCGCCAGCGAGCAGCCGGCGCCCACGGCGAAGCCGTCCACCTTGGCGATGGTCGGCTTGGTGATGCGGTGCAGCGCCAGGGCCACGTCGCCCAGTCGCCGCATGCGGGACAGGCCGGACTGCGAGGCGTCGGTGGCCGGCCCGTCGGGGTCGCCCAGGTCGGCCCCCGAGCAGAAGGCGCCGCCGGCGCCGGTCAGCACCATCACGAGGTCCTCGGGCCGGCGCTCGACCTCCTCGAAGACGGTCCGCAGCTCAATCAGCATGCGGTTGTTGGCCGCGTTCTTGCGCTCGGGACGGTTCATGGTCACGGTGACCACGCCGTCGCGGCGATCGACGATGAGAGTATCCATGGGAGGTGACCCTACGCCGCTGCGCTCTCAAAACGCACCTTCCACCACGCTGAGGTCCCCGCCGAGCACCGAAGCCACGTCGAAGCGGATGCCGGTGAAGTGCGCGCTCGATCCGGCCGCGTAGGCCGCGGCCAGCCGGCGCAACCGGCGCCGCTTGGCGGCGACCACGGCCTCGGAGGGGTGGCCGTGGCGGTCGCTGCGGCGCGTCTTGACCTCGCAGACGACCAGGAGCCCGCCCCGGACGCAGAGCAGGTCGATCTCGCCCTGCCCGGTGCGCCAGTTGCGCTCGAGGATGCGGTAGCCCGCCGCGGCGTACCAGGCGGCCGCCCGGTCCTCCCCCTCCTGTCCCAGCGCGCGGTTGGGGTCCACCACGGCAGGGAACGGTCGGGTCAGAGCTCCTGTTCGGGCAGGCGCTCGATGTTGACGTCGCGGAAGGTCACCACGCGCACGGAGGGGACGAAGCGGGCCGGGCGGTACATGTCCCACACCCAGGCGTCACGCAGCTCCACCTCTACGCAGGCCGGCGTGGTGTCGGAGCGGACGGTCAGCGAGACCTCGTTGGCCAGGTAGAAGCGTCGTTCCGTCTCGATCACATAGGAGAAGACGGGCAGGACCGCCCGGTACTCCTGCACCAGGCCGAGCTCGATCTCGGCTTCGTAGCGTTCGAGATCTTCCTCGCTCACGGCTTGGCGGTCCGACGCTCCTTGATTTTGGCCGCCTTGCCGGACCGCTCACGCAGGTAGTACAGCTTGGCCCGACGCACGTCGCCCAGGGTCGCCACCTCGATCTTGGCGATGGTCGGCGAGTGCACCGGGAACGTCCGCTCGACGCCCACGCCGAAGCTCACCTTGCGCACCGTGAAGGTCTCGCGGACCCCGCCGCCCTGGCGCCGCATGACCGCACCCTGGAACACCTGGACCCGCTCCCGGTTGCCCTCCACCACCCGGACGTGCACCTTGACGGTGTCGCCCGGGCGGAAATCGGGGATGTCGGTCCGCAGGCTGTCGCGATCGATGGTCTCAGTGGGGTGCATGGGGGGCGGCGTCCTTGGGTGGCTCCGGCTCAGCGCCGGACGGGACATCGTAGCCGTGCTCGACCAGGACGCGCACGTCGTCCTCGCTCAGGGCGGCCTCCCCCACCAGGCGGTCCAGCAGGTCGGGCCGCCGCGCCGCCGTCCGCAGGAGGGAGGCGGTGCGGCGCCAGGCGTCGACGGCGGCATGGTCACCCGACCGGAGCACCGCCGGCACGTCCCAGCCCCGGAAGACCGCCGGCCGGGTGTACTGGGGATATTCGAGCAGGCCCGAGCTGAAGCTCTCGTCGGCGGCCGACCCCTCGTTGCCCAGGACCCCGGGCAGCAGCCGGGCCACCGCCTCGATCACCACCAGTGCCCCCAATTCGCCCCCGGCCAGCACGAAATCGCCCACCGAGAGCTCCCCGTCGACCAGGTGGTCGCTGACGCGCTGGTCCACCCCCTCGTAGCGCCCGCACAGGAGCGAGAACCCGTCGGGGAGGGCGGCCAGCTCCTCGGCCACCGACTGGTCGAACCGGCGGCCGCCGGCGGCCAGCAGCAGCAGCGGCCGCGGGAGATCGTCGACCCCCTCCACGGCGCGGAACACCGGCTCGGGCATGAGCACCATGCCGGCACCACCGCCGAAGGGGCTGTCGTCGGCCGAGCGACGGGCGTCCTCGGCCCCGTCGCGCAGGTCGTGGACCACCACCGAGAGCAGGCCGGCCTGCTGGGCGCGCCCGAGCACCGAGGTGGCGCAGTACGACGCCACCGCCCCGGGGAAGAGGGTGAACACGTTGATCCTCATGGCCGGTCGAGTCATGGCAGGTCGAGCAGGCCGGAGGGGAGGTCGACCACCAGGGTCCCCGCCCCCACGTCGCGCTCGACCACGAAGCGCAGCGGGATGAGCCCGCCGCCCTCGAGCACCAGGAGATCGCTGGCCGGGTTGGCCTCGACCGCCGCCACCACCCCCAGCGCCACCCCGGCGGCATCGACGACGCTGGCGCCCACCAGCTCGTGCACCCACAGTGCGCCGGGGACGTCGAGGGCGGGGGCGCCCAGCTCGGTGCCCCGCAGGAGCTCGGCCTCGGACCGCTCGACGACGCCCTCGAACTCGACGATCCAGCGGTCGCCGAAGGTGCGGGCCCGCGCCACGGTCAGGTCGCGCCGCGGCGTGGTCAGCGCGGTGAGGACGGAACCGGGGTCGAGTCGCTCCGTCCGGTCGGTCCAGAGCTTGACCACCACCTCGCCGCGCAGGCCGTGGGCCTTGGTGACCCGGCCGACGGCGAGGAGATCCGACGTCGCTTCAGGCGTCGACGATGGAGGCGTCGATTCAGTCGTCGACGATGTCGACGCTGGCCTGCACGCCATCCTTGGCTCCGGCCACGTTGACCAGCGTGCGGATGGCCTGGGCCGTCTTGCCGCGTCGCCCGATCACCCGTCCCATGTCGTCGGGCGCCACGTGCAGGTTGAGGCGCAGACCGCCGCGGCGCTCCTCGGTGTCGATGACGACCGAGTCGGGGTCGTTGGAGAGCGAGCGGGCCAGGTAGCTCAGCACGGCCAGGGGCAGGCCGCCGTCGAGCACCTCGTTGGACTCGGGCACGCCCTCGTCGCCCTCGTCGCCCCCGCCCTGGCCGGCGCCGTCGACCGTGTTCACGTCGCCCGCCTCGTACAGATCGGTCACGTGGCCCTCGCCGCTGCGAACTCGTCCCAGGCGCCCGAGGTCTTGAGCAGCCGCTCCACCCGCTCGGTGGGCTGTGCCCCGTTGACCAGCCACTTCACCGCCTTGGCGTTGTCGATCCGGATGACGGCGTCGGGCTCGGCCGTCGACGTCCCCCGGGGGGCGTAGGTGCCCACGATCTCGAGGAACCGGCCGTCACGGGGCGACCGGCTGTCCGCGGCCACCACCCGGTAGGTCGGCTGCTTCTTCTTTCCCATCCGCACCAGGCGGAGCTTCACTGCCACGTACCGATCCCTCCATCATTGGACTTCGTGCATCTGGACTTCGTGCGACCATTCTGGCAGACGCCGGGCCTACCGGCCTTTCGGCGGGGTGACCCGCCCCCCCTTCTTCTTCTTCTTGGTGCCCTTGTTGGCGCTGACCACGGGCCGGGGGGCGCCGGCGGCGGGCAGGCCCGGGAAGGCCGGCGCTTCGCCGGCGTCACCCATCAACTGGGAGAGCATGTCGAGGTCGGCACCCCCCGCTCCGGCCGCCTGAGCAGCCAGTTTGCGACCGGCGCGGCCACCCATGCCGGGCATGGTCGGCATGCCGGGGATGTTGGGCATGTTGCCGGCGGCCATGCCCTTCATCATCTTCTGCATCTCCTTGAACTGCTTGAGCAGGCCGTTGACATCCTGGATCGAGGTGCCCGACCCCCGGGCGATGCGGCTGCGGCGGGACCCGTCGATCAGCGACACGTCGTCCTTCTCGGCCGGGGTCATGGAGCGGATGATGGCCTCCACCCGGGCGACCTCGCCGTCGTCGATCTGGCCCGCCGCCTGGCGCATGTCCTTGGACATGCCGGGCATGAGCTTCATGATCCCGCCCAGCGAGCCCATCTTCTTGACCTGCTGGAGCTGGGACAGGAAGTCCTCGAGCGTGAACCGGCCCGACATGAGCCGGGCCGCGCCCTTGGCCACCTCGTCGGCGTCCATGGTGCGCTCGGCCTGCTCGATCAGGCTGAGCACGTCGCCCATGCCGAGGATGCGGTCGGCCATGCGGTCGGGGTGGAAGAGATCGAAGTCGTCCAGCCGCTCGCCCGTGCTGGCGAAGGCGATGGGCCGGCCCACCACGCCCTTGACCGAGAGCGCGGCGCCGCCGCGGGCGTCCCCGTCGAGCTTGGAGAGGATCACCGCGTCGAGGGCCAGCGCATCGTGGAAGGCCCGGGCGGTGGCCACGGCGTCCTGGCCGATCATGGCGTCGATGACCAGGAAGGTGTAGTGCGGCTGGGTGGCGGCCGAGATGCCCCGGATCTCCTCCATGAGCTCGGCGTCGATGGTGAGGCGCCCCGCCGTATCGATGATGCAGACGTCCCGGCCCAGGCGCTGGGCCTCCGCCACGCCGGCCCGGGCCGCGGCGACCGGGTCGGTCGGCTCGCTGAACACGGTGACGCCGGCCTGGTCGCCCAGGATCCGGAGCTGCTCCACCGCGGCGGGGCGCTGGAGGTCGGCGCCGACCAGGAGCGGGTTGCGCCCCTGTTGCTTCCACCACCGGGCCAACTTGGCCGAGGCGGTGGTCTTGCCCGAGCCCTGCAG
>JBKQIP010000134.1:0-35069 GCA_052148295.1 Acidimicrobiales bacterium | reverse complement strand
GTCAGTTGGCGCATCCGATGCACGACCGGCTCGCTGCGGGGTCCGAGCCTGCGGCGTGTGAAGCCGACCGAGTATCGCAGTTGGCCGAGGGTTCTGTGGTCGTCGAGGGGTTCGGGCGGACTGGGGTCCCAGACTGCTTCGAGCGCAGTGTGAACGCGTCCGAGCTCCTCGAAGACGCGGACGTAGGAGTCCTGGTCCGTCCGTGGCTGCACGTGATCGATGAACTCCTCGAGCTCAGCCCAACGATCGGCGACCCTCAGGAGGTCGCCGCCCGAAATCGGAATCGGCCGAGCGACGCGGACTTGGGTCCGCTGGAGCCGTTCCCGCAAGCGCCGCAGACCCGCGACTCGCCCGCGGCGAACCCAGGGCCGGTGAACCCGGAGGACGACCGGCGGCTCAGCGTCTATCCGCAGGTTGAGGTTGAATCCACCGCCGATGTCGGCCCATCCGGCCCCGCGCGCGACGCGGTCGATCAGGGCCGAGACGGCCGGATCATCCGGGGTGGCTCGAGGTCCAAACCAGCGCGGCAAGGCAGGGCGAGAGGTCGAAGCTTCGATTCCGGTCATGGCAATGGCCCGCCCGCGCACCCGACGGAGGGTCCGTCGACCAACCTATCCTCCTCGATGCCGGTCGATCGTGCCACGCATGGCCGGCAGGCGACAGGCCGAACGTTGGATGACGCGGCACTAGTTCCCCGTGTGGGTGGCCGCCCACTCGTCGCGGTCGGTCCAGGTGCAGATACAGCACTCGTTGCCTTCGGCATCGGCCAGTACCCAGAACATGCGGGCGTAGGAGTCGTTGATCAGCCGCCCTCCCGAGCGCAGGACGGAACGGACCCTGGCCTCCGCCTCATCGTGGGCGACGGTGATGTCGAGATGAATGCGATTGCGCTGCGTCCTGGGTCGATCCATGTGCTGGAACCAGATCGCCGGCTGCTGTCCGACGGGGTCCACGATCGCGCCGGTGGGCCCGGGGTCGGCGGGGTCGTCGTCGTAGGCGAGGGCCGCCTTCCAGAAGGGCCGGATGGCCGGAATGTCCACCGCGTCGATCGCCAGCTCCAACTGGGCGACCGGACGGGCGTAGTGGTCGGAGCGAGCCGGAGCGACCGTGAGGTGGAGTGCGGAAAGAGCTCCCGCCACCCGGTGGGCCCATTCGACGTCGCGGGCCGTCACCACACCGAGGGATCGTGTCTGTAGCGAGAACTCGACCCGGTCGGAACGAAGGTCAACCCGAAGGTGGCCATCAGCCTCGTCACCGATGGACTGGAGTGCGGCGCCCGCCGCGGCCGCGGCCCCTTCCAAAGCGGCCACGGGGTACGAGGCGCAGAGCGTGCCGAGGAGATACCGCCACCCGATGGACTCGACCGCCAGGGAGGCCTCCGTCCGGGTCAAGGGGCGCGTCACGTCGGAGAGGTCCACGTCGCAAGTCTGTCACCCCGCGAGTGACGCAACCCGAACGGGAAGAGTCCTCAGCCCGCGTGCGACTGGGTCATCCAGGTCTCGTACATCTCGGCGTAGTGCCCGCCCAGGGCCACCAGCTCGTCGTGCGACCCGACCTCGAGCAGGCGGCCGTCGCCCACCACCACGATCCGGTCGGCCCGCATCGCCGTCGACAATCGGTGGGCGATCAGCACGGCGGTCCGGCCCTCCAACAGCACGTCCAACGCCGCCTCCACCATGGTCTCGGACTTGAGGTCGAGGTTGGACGTCGCCTCGTCGAGCACGAGCACCCGGGGCTCGGCCATGAAGGCCCGCCCCAGCGCGATGAGCTGGCGCTCGCCCGAGGACAGCGACTGGCCCCGCTCGTGGACCGGGGTGTCGAGGCCGTAGGGGAGGCGGTGCACGAGCTCGCCCAGGCCGACCTGGTGCACCGCGTCCCAGACCTGGTCGTCGGGGGCTCCGGGCCGGGCGAACGCGATGTTGTCCCGGATCGTGCCGGCGAAGAGGAACGGCTCCTGGGGCACCACGCCCAGCTGGCTGCGCAGCGAGGCCAGCGTCACGTGCTTGAGGTCGTAGCCGTCGATCAGCACACGGCCCGCCGTGGGGTCGTAGAAGCGCGTGACGAGCTTCGCCATGGTCGACTTGCCCGCCCCCGTGGCGCCGACGAAGGCCACCGTCTCCCCGGGCTCGATGGTGAGGTCGACGTCGTGCAGCACCGGCACGGCGGGGTCGTAGCCGAACGAGACGTGGTCGAAGTCGATCCGGCCGCGGATCTGTGGCAGCTCCACCGCGTCGCGCGCCTCGAGCACCGAGGGCTGGGTCTCGAGCAAGCCCTGCAACTTGAACACCGACGCCCGGCCCTGCTGGAAGGTGTTGTACTGCTGGACCAGGAGCTGAATGGGGGAGAAGAAGCGGTTCACATAGAGGAAGAAGGCGGTCAGCTGGCCCAGGTTGATCTCCTGGGGGTGGTGCAGGTACATGGTGCCGCCGATGCCCAGAATAAGCAGCTGGCCGAAGACGCTGATGACCTGTGACCCGGGGCCGTAGACGCCGTTGATGCGGCCCGTGTAGTTGTTGGCGTCCCGGTACGAGCCGACGATGTCGCGGTGGGTCTCGACGTTGTAGCGCTGCCGGTTGTGGGCGGTGACGATGCGCACGCCCTGCAGGCTCTCGGAGAGGTCGGCCAGCACCAGCGCGATACCGTCGCGCACCCGGTCGTAGCCGCGTTCGGAGGCGCGCTTGAACCAGATCGACGCGATGACCAGCGGCGGCAGCACGGCGAAGACGGTGATGGCGGCCAGCTTGGCGTTGGTGGCGAAGAGGATGACCGTGATCACGACCATGGTCAGCCCCTGAATGGCGAACTGGGCCAGACCGTCCTGCAGCAGCTGCTGCAGGTTCTCGATGTCGCTCGTCATGCGGCTCATCACGACGCCGGCCTTCTCCTCGGTGAAGAAGTCGAGCGAGAGGCGCTGCAGGTGCCGGAAGACCTTGATGCGCAGGTCGTTCATCACCCACGAGGCGAGGCGGCCCGTCACCCGCGCCTGCCCCCACTGCGCGCTGCCCGACACCACGATCGACACCAGGTACAGCGCCGCCATGGCCACCACGACGCCGTAGTCGTAGTGGGGCGGGGTCAGGCCGTGGTTGATGGCGTAGGAGACCAGGCTGGGGCCGAGCTGGGTGAACAGGGCGATCATCCCCACCAGGAAGGCGGCCAGCACGCACATGCCCGGGTACTCCATGAGCAGGGCGGTCAGGGTCAGCTTCTTGGACTCGTGCGCCGACGGCAGCTGGGTGAACGCGACGTCGGACTCGCCCCGCTCGGGCTCCTGCTCGAGCAGGACGTCGACGCCCGACTGCAGCTCGGGCGGGATGCCGCCGAAGGGCAGGCCGGCCGGGTTGGAGCCCGGGGCCCCGCCGCCGCCCATGGGCGGCCCGACGCCGCCTCCGCCGCCGAACATCAGATCGCACCCCCCTCGGGCTCGAGGACGTCGTCGTCCAGCCCCAGGTCCTCGGCGCCCGCCGCCGCCTCGGCCGCCAGCTGCTCCTCGCTGGCCGCCTGGGCCAGCACCTCGGAGTAGAGCGGGGTCGAGGCCAGCAGCTCGGCGTGGGTCCCGTCGGCCACGATGCGGCCCCCGTCGAGCAGCACGACGCGATCGGCCAGGCTGATGGTCGACAGGCGGTGGGCGATGATGAGCGTGGTGCGTCCCTCCATGAGCACGCGCAGCGAGGAGTGGATGCGCTGCTCCACCTTCACGTCGATGGCACTGGTGGCGTCGTCGAGGATGAGGATGGGCGGGTTCACCAGCAAGGCGCGGGCGATGGCGATGCGCTGGCGTTGGCCGCCCGAGAGCGTGTACCCCCGCTCGCCGACGACCGTGTCGTACCCGTCGGCCAGCCGGTTGATGAAGCCGGCGGCGCCGGCCGCCTCGGCCGCGGCCACGACCTCCTCCATGGGGGCGTCCGGCCGGCCGTAGGCGATGTTCTCCCGGATCGACACCGAGAAGAGGAAGGGCTCGTCCAGGACGACGCCGATGTTGCCCCGCAGACTGGTGAGCGTCACGTCGCGCACGTCGTGCCCGTCGACGCGGACGGTGCCGCCGGTGGCGTCGTAGTAGCGGGCCAAGACGCGGGCGACGGTGGACTTTCCGCTCCCGGTGCGCCCCACCAGGGCGATCGTCTCGCCCGGGTGCAGGTGCAGGTGCAGGTGACGGAGGATCTCGCGGGGTCCGGTGCCGTCCGCGCCGGGCTTGGAGAGCAGGCTGTCGTCGGCGTAGGCGAAGCTGACGTCGTCGAACTCGACGTCGCCCTGGCAGTCGGTCAGGTCGACCGCGTCGGGCCGGTCGACGATGGTGGGTTGCTCGTCGAGGATCTCGTAGATCCGCCCGGCCGAGGCCGAGGCGCGCTGGCCCATCATGATCAGCATGCCCAGCATCATGAAGGGGGCCTGCATCATCACCAGGTAGAGGTTGAACGACACGATGGAGGCGACCGGCAGGTGCTCGTGGATCACCATCCACCCGCCCACGAGGAGGACGAGGACCAGACCGACCTGGGAGAGGTTCTGCACCAGCGGCGCGAACCGGGCCCGGAGGTCGGCGTCCTTGATGTAGCCCCACTGCACCCGATCCGCTGCCGTGGCCAGTTGGCGCATCTGCTGCGGCTCGGCGGCGAAGCTGCGCACGACCCGCACGCCGTTCACGTTCTCGTCCACCACGGTCGCCACCTCGGCCAGCCGGGACTGGATGAGCCACGAGACCGGGAAGAGGGACTTGCGCATCCTCACGCCCACCAGGTAGATGAACGGCATCGACGCCATGGCCACGAAGGCCAGCGGCACGCTGATGGAGAGCATGAAGGCAAAGGCGACCACCGCGATGGAGCACTGCACGAGGATCATCGGCGCGAACGTCAGGTACATCTGCACCGAGCGGATGTCCGAGTTGGCCCGCGAGATCAGCTGCCCGGACTGGACCCGGTCGTAGAAGGGGAACGACATCCGGGTGAAGTGCTCGTAGAGGATGTTGCGCAGGTCGAACTCAATGGCGTAGGCCACCTTGAACAGGTTCGTCCGCGAGATGTAGCCGAAGATCCCCGTGAACAGGGCCAGCAGGGCGATCAACTCCACGTAGTCGTGCAGGGGCTGCGTCCGCGTGATCAGCGAGTTGGTGATGCCGTTCTGGAGGATCTTGGGGATCCACACCTGGATGATCAGCCCGAGGAACGAGAAGATGAGCGCGCTGAACCACTCCAGCTTGTGTGCCATGACGATGGGGGTCGCCCGCTTGATCCACTTCTGGGAGCGGTCGGGGTCGATCGTGGCCTTCGGCTTGGCGTAGCGGCTCGTGACCCCCATGGGGACATAGGCCGCCAGCGGGAGCGTGCGTCCCGCGACGCCGCCGGCTCCCGCCGGCCGTGACGGGTCCTCGATGACGGGCGCACCCGTGACCTGGTCCTCGGTGGTGCTCATCGGGGCACCTGGCGCGTCTGATGGAATTGGGAGAGGGCCTGACCCCACAACTCGAGCGAGCGGAGCGCCGCGGCCTCGTCCGGGCCGGGCAGCGAGGCGGCGATCGACGCGATGTAGTCGTCGACCGTCCGGTCGGCCAGCGCCACCAGACGCGCCCCCTCCTCGGTCAGGCGGAGCGCGATACGACGGCGGTCGTCCTCCTCGTGCCTGCGGTCGACCAGCCCGCGGGCCACCAGCCCGTCGATGATGGCGGTGATCGACGGCGGCCGGACCGTCAGGCGATCGGCCAGACCCGAGGCGGCGGCCGAGCCCTCGGCCAGAATCCCTAGCACCCGGTACTGCGGCAGGGTCAGGTCCACCTGCGTCAGGGCGACCTCGACCCGCTTGGCCAGCCAGGCGGTCACCCGGCCGTAGGTGCCCGTGGGCGGTCCCTCAGGCATCGAATGCGCCGCGGTCACGGTAGTGGGGGCGGGAGACACTTCGATCATCATACAGTTAGAGACCCTAACTACACGCGGGCGCCCCACTCGGGGTCGAGCTGGCGCAGGAAAAGGGCGCAGCGCTGGGCCTCGTCGGCCTCACCGATGGCCTCGGCGGCCAGTTCGAGGGCATGGAGCGAGCGGAGGAAGCCCCGGTTCGACTCGTGGCGCCAGCGCACGTACCCCGAGCCCCGCCAGCCGGCCGCCCGCAGGGCGTCCAGGCCCCGGTGGTAGCCCACCCGGGCGTAGGCGTAGCGATCGATGTCGCTGTCGGCCAGCTCGGCCAGGGTGGCCCACGCCTGCAGGCAGCGGGGATCGCGGGCCGCCACGGCCGCCACGGCGGCCGGCTGCTCGGCCCTCGGGAGGGCCGATGCGGCCTCGAGCGCCCGGGCCACCTCGGGGCTCAGCGGGTCGAGCACGGTCTCGGGGCTCCCGCTGGTGAACTGGACGGCATGGTCGCTGGGCACGAGGCCATGCTACGAGGAGGACCGGTCGAGCCAGTCGGGGACACCTCCGGTGCGACGGTACTCTTCGCGGCACCGTGGGGAATGAACCGATGCCGTCGTTCGAGCACCATCCAGGACTGCGCGGGCGCCAGCCCGAGGCCCTCGCGCTGGCCGACGTCCTGCGTCGCCTGATCCGCCTGTCGGTGAGCACGGCCCCGTCGCCCACCGAGACGGCCGCCATCACGGCCCAGCTGGCCGAGGTGGCCGACCGCCTCGAGGCCCACGTCCCCGAGGTCGCGCTGCCCCGTTTCATCGCCCCGGCGGCGGACGGGCCGCCCCCGGACCCGCCGCTCGGCGGGTCCATGCCCTTCGACCTGGTGGTGGGCGAGTTCAACCCCCTGGCCCTGCCGGTCACGCTGGCGTTCGACCCGCCCCGGGCGCTGGGGCACGCTGTCTTCACCGTGGGCTACGAGGGTGCACCCGGTTGCGTGCACGGCGCCGCCCTGGCCGCCACCTTCGACATCATTCTCACGGCGGCCAACGCCATCGCCGGGGCCACCGGGCCGACGGTGCGACTCGGTCTGCGCTTCCGGCGGCCGACGCTGGTCGGGGAGGAGACGCTGTTCGAGGGCTGGGTCACCGAGGTCACCGACCGTCGCGTCTTCAGCCGGGGCAGGATCGTCCAGGGCGGCGTGGTCACGGTCGAGGCGGAAGGCGAGTTCGCCGTCCTGACCCGCGACGGGGTGCACCGCATGGCGGCGGGACGACGCCAGGCCTTCGACGGCATCGCCACCGACGGCACCGCCACCGACGGCACCGCCACCGACGGCACCGCCAACGCCACCGGCGCCGGCTCGTAGCGAGCGCCCACGTGGCACGGCTCTCCCTGCAGCCCTCGCGCCACCCGGCCGACTACCCGTTCGTGCACGCGGTCCGCACCCGCTTCGCCGAGACCGACGCCATGGGGGTCATCCACCACGCGGCGTACCTGCCGTACCTCGAGGAGGCTCGGGTGGCCTTCCTGCGCCAGATCGGGCATCCCTATGACGAGGTGCGGGGCGAGGGCCTCGACGCCGCCGTGCTCGAGGTGGCGGTGCAGTACCGGGCTCCCCTGCACTTCGACGACGAGGTCGACGTCCACCTCCGGGGCGGGGCGGTCACCCGCACCACCTTCCAGTTGGCCTATCTGCTCACGGTGGACGGGACGGTCCGCGCCACCGCGGTGACCGTGCACGGGTGCGTGGACGCCGCCGGCCGGGCGGCGCGGCTGCCCCCCTGGGTGGCCGAGGTCTTCGCCGAGTAGCGCGGACGGTCGGGACCGGTCACGAGCGGGTGGGCTCGATGCCGAGGCGGGCCGAGATCAGCCCCAGCGCGGCATTGTCGGAGAGGCCCTGGAAGTCGGCCCGCGGCGTGTAGGGGCCCTCGAGCTGGGCCACCTCGTCGCCGGTCAGCTCGATCTCGAGCGAGGCCACGGCGTCGTCCAGGTGGGAGGGCGTGCTGGCGCCCACCAGCGGGGCGACCACCACCGGGTTGTGCCGCAACCACGCCAGCGCGACCTGCGCCCGGCTCACGCCGCGGGCCCGCGCCACCGACGCCACGGCGTCGATGATGGCGCGGTCGCTGGACGCCTCGGTGTAGAGCAGGTCGGCCATGGGATCGCTGGACGCCCGGGTGGTGGCCGTGTCGTCCGCTCGGGCCAGGCGGCCGCGGGCCAGCGGGCTCCACGGGATGGTCCCGATCCCCTCGTCGGCGCACAGCGGCAGCATCTCGCGCTCCTCCTCGCGGGCGAGCAGGTTGTAGTGGTCCTGCATGGAGACGAAGCGCGCCCAGCCGTGTTGGCGCTGCAGGTGGAGCACCTTGGAGAACTCCCAGGCGCGCATCGACGAGGCGCCGATGTAGCGGGCCTTGCCGGCCTTGACCACGTCGTGCAGGGCCTCCAGCGTCTCCTCCACGGGTGTGGCGGGGTCCATGCGGTGGATCTGGTAGAGATCGACGTAATCGGTGCCGAGGCGGCGCAGGCTGTGGTCGATCTCGGTGAGGATGGCCTTGCGCGACAGGCCCGAGCCGTTCGGGCCCGGGCGCATCGGGTGGCGGACCTTGGTGGCGATGACGATGTCGTCCCGGTTGGCGAAATCGGCCAGGGCCCGGCCCAGGATCTCCTCGCTCGAGCCCTGCGAGTACATGTTGGCGGTGTCGAAGAAGTTGATACCCGCCTCGACGGCCTGCTTGATGAGGGGGCGGCTCTCCTGCTCGTTCAGCGACCAGGAAGGATGGCCGCGCCCGGGCTCGCCATAGGTCATGCAGCCGAGGGCGATGGGCGAGACGTCGAGGCCCGTGTGGCCGAGCTTGAGGTAGCGCATTGATGGCCTCCTGGTCCTGGTCCTGGTGTTCGGGTGCCCTCCGAGAGGGGGTGCGGCGACCCGCGGGCCCGGCCCGGTGAGGCCGCACACGCCGGCTGTGCTCTACCCGCCGCTCACGAGCCGACCCGAAGTGCCACGGCGGCATCGGGCTCGAGGACCCGGAAGCTCACGCTCTCCTCGAGATAGAGCCGGACGACATCGGCGTCGTGGCCGAGGTAGCCGATGGAGAGGTCCTGGCCGCAGTCGAGGACGAAGTCCCCCCCGCGCAGGCTGAGCACCACACCGCCTTGGATCCCGGGGGCCCATACCAGCGGGCCACCGAGGATCTGGCGCAGGTGGTCGAAGAGCAGGTACCCGCCGTGCTCGGTGGTCTCGACGATCACGGTGTAGACCTCCGGGCAGATGGCCATGCCGTAGGGCCCGTCGATCCCGGCCTGGCGGAGCACGTCGACGGCCCGGGCGACGCCGGTGGGGAAGCGCTCCATGTCCGGGTCCGACACGATGGGTTGGTGCGAGCTGCTCTCGGTGATGCCCCGGATCCCCGCCGCCTGGTACCCGTGGAAGACCATCACGTTCTCGCCGAGGGCGATCTGGCGCGCCGCCTCGTCGAGCTCGGGGAGGTCGACGTCGGAGGCCCCCCGCTCGGCGTCGTCGGCCTCGACCCGCGACACCCTGAACTCGGCCCGCAGCTCCACCAGCGGCAGGACGCGCCGCTGTGACGCCGCCACGCCCTCCGACGGTCCCGATATCTCGGCGGTCCGGCCCAGGTTGGTGGCCGAGTGCTCCCAGCCGTGGGGGCCGGCGAATTCCACCAGCTTGCGGGCCGCCAGGTACGTGGTGAGCCTCGTCTTGGCCTCGTCGTCAATGGCTTCCCATGCCGCGTCGGAGATGGGCGCCAGTTCGCGGTTGAGATGGTTCATCGCGCCGCCGCCTTGAGGCTGCCGATGCCCAGCGACGCCGTCCCGGGTGAGCCGGGGTCGGTGGCTCCGGTGGCTCCCGCTCCGGCTCCGAGCTCGGTGATGGGCTCGCTGGTGAACAGGTACGTGCGCAGGTTGGCGTCGAGCGCCGGGTCGCGACGCCGGAGCCATTCGAGCACCATCGCGGCGTGCTCCTTCTCGTCGTCGCGGTTGTAGGCCAGCACCGCGGCGAGGCTGGTGTCGTCGGTCGCCCTCACCCGCTGGTCGTACCAGTCGATGGCGTCGAGCTCCTCGCACAGCGAGGTCAAGGCCCGGTGGTGGTCGACGGCCGCGTCGTCGAGAAGTCCGAGCGGCTCGTGCAGCCCTTCGCTACCCATGTGTCGCTTCTCCCTTCCGTGTCGTTGCCGGGACGATCATTACCCGCTCGTGCCGTCAGCGGCAACGTGTGGGTGTCCACCCGGTCTCACGGAGCGTGCCGGGCACCGCGGGAGACCGACACCGGGGTGCCCGGTCGAGACGACGGGCCCCGCGGGGCACAATGGCGCGGTGACCGACCCTCTCCCTGACCCTGATGGACCCGCCCGTGGTCCGGCCGGCGTCGAGCCCCTCGACAACCCCGTCTGGAGCGCGCTGGGCACGGGACACGCGCACCTGGCCGAGACGGTCGGCCGGGCCCGCCGCTACCCGGTCGCCGTCTCTCTGTTTGCCGGGGTCGAACGCTTCGACGGGCCGGCCTGGTCCGACCTGGCGCACCTGGTCGGTCCATCGGGCACCTGCGTCCTCCTGAGCGGAGTCATCCCCGCCGAGCTGCCCCCGGGGTGGAGCGAGAAGCTCCGGGGTCGCGGCAGCCAGATGACGCTCGACGGTGGTCCGTTGGCGGACGTCGCGCCCGTTGCGCTGCGGCCGCTGACGCCCGAGCACGTTCCCCAGATGCTCGATCTCGTCGCCCTCACCCGGCCCGGTCCCTTCCTCGCGGGCACCATCGAGATGGGCCGCTACTTCGGGCACTTCGACGGGGACCGGCTGGTGTCGATGGCGGGCGAGCGGATGTGTCTCGACGGGTACCGGGAGATCTCGGCCGTGTGCACCCACCCCGAGGCCCGGGGTCGCGGCCTGGCGTCGGCGCTGACCCGCCACGTGGCCTCGGGCATCCTCGACGGGGGGCAGCGGCCCATCCTGCACGTGGCCGTCTCGAACGACGCGGCGTTACGGATCTACGAGGGCCTGGGCTTCCGGTCACGACGCCTGGTCGAGTTCATGGTGGTCGAGGCTCCACCGGCCTGAGGGGAGGCGAGCGTCCCGCTCACCCGGAGCCGGGGTCCCGGCCGAGGTGGGCCAGGGCGCGATCGACCAGGGGTCGGGCCTCCGCCGCCCACGCGCCGACGACCTCGTCGAGGTGGTCGAATTCCTGCTCGGTCACGTAGAGCCCGCGGGTGGGGGTGGAGGCTCCCAGCTCGACCAGGAGCGGGCGCAGGTGGACTTCGGGCGCCAGGGCGTGGATGGGCGCCGCCCCGGTCATGACGGGCACGGCCACCGTGCGGGCCAGGGCGTTGTTGCCGTAGCGGTCGAGGAACGCCTTCAACAGGCCGGTGTAGGTCGCCTTGTAGGTGGGTGAGGCCACGACCGCCAGGTCGCTGGAGGCCACGGTCTCGAGCAGCGGCCCGATCACCGGGGCATCGAAATCGAAGAGGTGGGGGGCCACGTCGGCCAGGTCGACCACGGTGCGAGCGGCCTCGGCACCGCCTCGGTCGGTGAGGGCGTCGGCGGCCGCCAGGGCCACGCGAAGGGTCCGGGATCGGGCCTTGGGGTTGCCGACCACCACGGCGACGTTCATCGAGGCCTCCTTGCCCGGGGGAAGGCTACCGACGGGTGGCCGCGGCGTTCGGGCGCCCCCGGGGCGGCGTGTCCGCGAACCACTCGTGGGCCAGCAGGGCAAAGGACCGGACCCGGTCGGTGTGCCCGTGCGTGATGGTGGTCACGATCAGCTCGTCGGCGCCGGTCGCCTCCTGCAGTTGCTCGAGGCGACCGACGACGGCCTGCGGTGACCCGACCAGCTGCGTGTCGACACGGTCGCGCACCAGCGCCCGGTCCTCCTCGCTCCAGAGCGGTCCGCCCGCCGCCTCGGGACCGGGGAAGGGAATGGCCCCCTCACCCTTTCTGATGCTGCGCACCCACGACGCGTACCCGGCGGCCAGCGTCCGCGCGCTCTCGTCGTCGGGGGCCACCACGACGTCGGCCGAGACCGCCACATAGGGTTGCGGGAGGTCGGCCGAAGGGATGAAGGCCGCACGGTAGGCCGCAATCGCCTTCAGGGCCGTGGCCGGACTGATGTGGAAGCTGGCGGCGAAGCGCAGGCCCAGCCGCCCGGCCACCTGCGCGCTCTCCCCTGCGCTGCTCCCGAGCACCCAGGGCTCGACGGTGGCCCCGGTGCCGGGAACCGGATGAGGATCGAGGCCGTCGGGTGACCGGTAGGTGCCCCGCAGCAAGCCGAGGATGTCGTCGAGAAGCGCTGCGTATTCGGCCGATTCGGCGCCGCTCTGCTGGAGCAGGTCGACGGTCATGGCCAGCCGGGGTGCCTTGGCCAGACCGCGAAGGGAGGGGGCTTCGGGGATCACCAGCCCGTTCTCGGTCACCTGGGGCCCGGCGCGCTCGGGGCGGCGGGAGCGCGGCCCCGGTGGCGGGTCCAGCCGATCACGAAGGTACGGGCGACCGCCGGATCGACCGATCCCCAGGTCGATGCGCCCCGGGTGCATGGCGTCGAGCAGGCCGAACTCCTCGACGACGGACAGCGCCGTGCGGTGCCCGCTCTGCACGCCGCCGGATCCGACCCGTATGTGCCGCGTCGCGGCGGCGGCCATGGCGATCAGGAGCGGTGGCGAGGACCCGGCCACGCCGGGATTGAGGTGATGCTCGGCGAACCAGTACCGCCGGTAGCCCAGCGCCTCGGCCGCCTGCACCAGCTCCACACTGTTGCGCAGCGCGGCGGGCGCGTTCGATCCTGCACTGATGGGGACCAGGTCGAGCACACCGAGCGGTACCCGGGCCGGGCTCACGGCCCGACCGATCCCGCGACCACGTCAGTGGACCGGGTGGACCGGGTGGACCGGGTGGACCGCGCCGCGGGCAGACCGAGGTGGTCGCGCAGCGTCTCCCCCTCGTAGTCGGTCCGGAACCCGCCCCACTCCTGGAGAATCGGTACGACGGTGTCGGCGAAGGCATCGAGGCCACCGGGCGTCACGTGTGGCACCAGGATGAAGCCGTCGGCCGCCCCGGTCCGGACGGCGGTGTCGATCTGGTCGGCCACCTGCCGGGGCGTCCCGACGAACGTGGCCGGGGTGGTGACCTGAATCACCAGCTCCCGAATCGAGAGGCTCTTGGCCTCCGCCAGGGCCCTCCACTTCGTCACGGTCTTCATGCGGTCGTCAAAGACCGTGACGCGGCCCTGGGCGATGTCCGGACCGTCGAGGTCGGGGTCGATCTCGGGCAGGGGGCCGTCGGGGTCATACCCGGAGAGGTCGCGGTTCCAGACCTGCTCGGCGAAGAGAATGGCGGTGGGGCCGCTGACCTGCTGTCGACGGATGACGTCGGCGCGCTCGGCCGCGTCGGCCTCGGTCTCGCCGAGCACGAAGGCGGCGGCGGGAAGGATCTTGAGGTCCTGGGGGTCGCGTCCGTAGCGGGCGAGCCGATCCTTGACGTCCCGGTAGAAACTCCGTCCCGCCTCGAGGGTGCCGTGGCGGGTGAAGATGCAATCGGCGTCCGATGCGGCGAATTCCCGACCGGTCTCGGAGTCGCCGGCCTGGAAGATGACGGGTTGCCCCTGCGGCGAACGCGGCACGCCGAATCGCCCGGTGATGTCGAACTGCGGCCCGTGGTGGGCGAACGCCCCCTGACGGCGATCGGCCACGAACGTGCCGCTCTGCTTGTCGGCCACGACGGCGTCGTCGTCCCAGGAGTCCCAGAGCTCGCGAGCGGTCTGGAGGAACTCCCGGGCTCGTGCGTAGCGGTCCTCCCGGGCCAGATACCCGCCCCGTCGGAAGTTCTCGCCGGTGAAGGCATCCCACGAGGTGACCACGTTCCAGGCGGCACGCCCGTGGGAGAGGTGGTCGAGCGAGGCGAATTGCCGAGCGACCTCAAAGGGCTCATTGAAGGTCGAGTTGATGGTGCCCGACAAGCCGATACGGTCGGTGACGGCGGCCAGGGCGGCCAGGATGGTGAACGTGTCGGGCCGGCCCATCACGTCGAGGTCGTGGATCTTGCCGCGTTGCTCGCGCAGGCGCAGGCCCTCGGCCAGGAAGAAGAAGTCGAACTTCGCCCGCTCGGCCGTCTGGGCCAGCCTCACGAACGAGGAGAACTCGATGTGGCTCCCGGCGGCCGGGTCGCTCCAGACCGTGGTGTTGTTGACGCCGGGGAAGTGCGCCGCCAGATGGATCCGCTCGGCGTGGTCCGTCACCACGGCGCTCCCGATGGCGCGGCGCGCGAGGTCGTGAGGGGGGTCACGACCGGACGTACCGATTGCGGGGCCGCGAGAGCCCGAGACGGCTCCGCAGCGTCGCGGGGTCGGATCGCCGCCGGAAGACGGATCGATGCTGGAGCGTGGCGACCAGAGCGCCCGTCACGGCGCGCAGGTCGTGAGGAATGCAGCCGGGGCGAAGCCGAAAGCCTTCGATGCCCTCATTTTTCCAGTCGGTCATGAGGTCGGCCAATTCGTCCGCCGAACCTACGAAGACGGTGGCATCGGAGCGATACGCCCGGCCGAGCAGATCGTCGAGTCGTGCCTTGCGCGATGCCGCGCTCTCCTGATCGGTGTCGAGGAAGACGACGAGATCGGCGAAGACGCGGAGGGGCGGTCCGGTCCGGCCCCCGGTCTCTTCGTGGGCCCGCACGGCGCCGACGATGGCGCGCACGTCGTCGGCGCCCTGAGGTGTGGTGAAGACGATGTCGGCGCTGCGGGCGGCCAACGCGAAGGCGGGAGGCACGTGGGCCAGCACCGCCACCAGGGGTTGACCCTGGGGCGAGCGTGGCGTGATGGAGGGTCCCTTCACGGAGAACCACGGGCCCTCGAAGTCGATGTAGTGGAGCTTGTCCCGGTCGACGAAGCGGCCGGAGGCCACGTCGCGGATCTCGGCGTCGTCTTCCCAGCTGTCCCAGAGCCGGCGGACCACGTCGATGTAGTCGGCCGCCTCCTCGAACAGGCCGGCGACGGACTCCACCGGGCCGCTGCCCCCGACCCCGGCCGGGGACGGATCGCCGATGGAGCGCCGCCCGAACTGGAGCGCTTCGTCCCGGGTCGGCGAGATCCGCGCCTGGAACCCGGCCCGACCATTGCTCACGTAGTCGAGGGTGGCGATGGCCTTGGACGCGTGGAAGGGTTCGGTGTGGGTGGTGGTGACCACCGGGACCACACCGACGGAGTGCGACGTGGGCGCGATCCGAGCGGCGATGAGCACCGCGTCGAGGCGGCCGCGGACCTGGTCGGTCCGGACGTCGGCCCCGCCCCGGCGTATCGGATCGGTGGCCAGTGTGTCCTCGATGGTGACGAAGTCCAACAGCCCCCGCTCGGCTTCTCGGACGAGGTCCACCCAGTACTCCGGGGTGAAGAGGTCCGAGGGCCGCGCGTCGGCCTCGCGCCACGCCGCCGGGTGCCACCCGGCGCCGTCGAGAGCGACGGCGAGATGCAGGCTCTCGGAACGTGCCATGAGGGACCTCGGTCGGGCTCGAGGTGTGCGCCCGGGGCGAACCCCGCAGGGCGCGGCACCAGGCCCACACGCTAATCCTGACTGATTTTATCGGGATTTGAGGACACCGGGCGCGCTCCCTCGCCCTCCCCGACGGAACGAAGGCGGATACCGTGCTGGTCCATGGACCAGCCGGACCGGGGGGACCAGCCGGAACAGGACATCGACGAGATCACGACCAACGGCGCGCCCGGGGAGGGTGGTCGGCAGCAGCGCAACCGTGAGTGGGTGCGAGCCAACTTCACCGAGATCTTCGGCGTGTCCATCGCCGAGCTCAGAGCCCGGGGCGTGGACCCCAGGGTCTACGCCCAGGAGCACCAGGACCTGATCCGGCAGTACGCCCGCTCCCGGCGCGGTGGCGCCGGCCCGGGCTCGGGCGGTGGATTCGGCGGGGGGTACCGATGGCGGGGCGGGTTCGGGATCGGCGGACTGCTCCTCGTGCTGCTGGTCGTCCGGCTCGCGCTGGGTGGGCGGGGCGGGGGCACCGGGGTGGGACTGCTCGTGGTGGTCCTCCTGGTGGCCGCCATGCTCCTGTTCCGCTTCGGGTGGATCGCCGTGATGCGCCGCAAGCGGGCCGGGTCGGGCCGGGACCGGGGCGGCCGCTCGGGTTGAGCGCGTCAGGGGGTGAGCGGACTCGTCAACACAATTGACGATAGGGTGCGAGCCCGTGGCGGCCAGGCGCGAGGAACCGGGGGGTGCTCCAGCCCTGCTCACCTTGATGGGCCGGGCCCAGCGCTCCTACGTGACGTCGATCCGGGCGGAGCTGGAGGAGGCCGGGTGTGGCGACATGCCGTCGTCGGGCTACCGGGTGGTGGGCAGCGTCGCCCGGGGCGTGTCGACCCTCGGGGACCTGGCCGCGGTGTGGAGGATCTCCAAGCAGGCGGCCAGTCGGCTGGTCGAGTCGCTGGTGGGGCGCGGGTACCTGCGGCGGGTACCCGACGAGGCCGACCGTCGTCACTCGCAGTTGGTCCTCACCGAGCGGGGGCGGACCGCCGCGGTGGCCATCGGCGAAGCGGTCGGCCGGGTCGACACCCGCCTGGCCGACCAGGTGGGGGCGGGCGACGTGGCGGTGACCCGAGCGACGTTGCGGGCGATCGCGGAGATGACAGCCGCCCCCGGTGACGGGCCGACGCCCGTGCACGCGCCGCGGCGGCGCTCGTGACCGCGACGGTGGTGGAGGGGTCGCCGGCGCCCCGTGCCCCGGCCGAGGCACCCTGGTCCCGTCGCCTGGTGATCTGGCGTTCCCCCGAGGGCCAGCCGGGGTGGTCCCGCCCGCTGCTCCTGGTGGTGGCCCTGTTGGCGGCCGCCCTGTACACGTGGCGGGCCGGCACCTACCTCGAGCTCTACTACGCCGCAGCGGTGCGCAGCATGTCGATGAGCTGGCACAACTTCTTCTTCGCCGCCTTCGATCCGGACGGGACCGTGACGCTGGACAAGCTGCCCGGCGCCTTCTGGCTCCAGGCCCTCTCGGTCCGCGCCTTCGGGTTGCACACGTGGTCCATCATCCTCCCGCAGGTGATCGAGGGCGTGCTCTCGGTCCTCGTCGTCTTCCGCATCGTCCGCCGACTGTCCGGGCCGGTCGCCGGGATCCTGGCCGCCGCCGTGCTGGCCCTCTCGCCGGCGGCGGTGGCGCTCGACCGGGGCAACATCTCCGACACCCTCATGATCCTGTTGCTGTTGCTGGCGGCGGACGCCGCGGTCACCGCGGTGGTGACGGGCCGATGGCGCCACATGCTCCTGGCCGGATTCTGGGTGGGCCTGGCCTTCCAGGCGAAGATGGTGGAGGCGTGGCTCGTGCTCCCCGCGCTCGCGCTCTTCTACCTGATGGCGGCGTCGGGCCGCTGGACCCGCCGCCTCCTCCAACTCTGCGCCCTGGGGATCACCGCCGGGGTGGTGTCGCTCAGCTGGATGACCGTCGTCACGCTGATCCCGGCGTCGACGCGGCCCTACGTCGACGGCAGCCACGACAATTCGCTCTTTCAGCAGGTCTTCGTCTACAACGGGTTCGGGCGCCTCGACCAGGCGTCCCCGAACCAGCTCCTCACCCGTACCACCGGCATCTACATCGCGCCCCCACCGCCCGCCGCGTGGAATCGGCTGCTCTCCGGCGCCTTCGGTCGGGACATCGCATGGTTGATCCCCGCTGCGCTCATCATGGCGGTCATCGGTCTGGTGGTGACGCGGCGTGCCGCGTGGGGAGACCTCGCCCGGGCGGGCTTCGTCCTGTGGGGAGCCTGGTTGGTCACCTTCGCTCTCGTCTTCAGCTTCAGCTCGAGCATCAACGCGTACTACACGGCGGCGCTGGCGCCGCCCATCGCCGGGCTGGTCGCCGCGGGAGCCGTCCTGCTGTGGCGGGAGCGCCGGGCACCCTGGGCGAGGATCGCCGCCGTGTCGACGGTCCTGATCACGGTCGGCTACGCCGTGTGGCTCCTGCCGGCGCAGGGAACCGGCCGGCCCGACTGGTTGCCCGCGGCCGCGGTCGCGCTCGGTGTGACGGCGGCGACCGCCGTCCTCCTGTCGATGGGGCATGGTGCGCCAGGCCGCCTGCTCCCCGCGGGCCTCGTCGTGGCGGCATTGGCCCTCGTGCTCGTACCGGCCACGGCGTCGGTGTCGATCGCCTCGAACCGCCTGGGACCCTTCGACACCCCGTTCCAACCCGAGGCAGTGACGCAGGCGGTGCGGGCCTTCTTCGGGGTGACGGACTACACCGCCTCCCTGATCCCCGGTCTGGAGAAGTACCGACGGGGCGCCCCCTATCTGATGGCCACCCAGTCGTCGGCCCTGGCGGCACCCTTCATCTACGTGAGCGGCCAGGAGGTCCTGCCCATCGGCGGCTTCACGGGAACCATCCCCGAGCCCTCCCTGGCCCGGATCGAGTCGATGGTCCATGCCGGAGATTTCCACCTGGAGCTCCAGTCGCCGACCACGAAGGACCCGCGCCTCACCTGGATCGCCCGGCACTGCCTCACCGCCCCGCAACCCACGGGCACCGCCGGGCACGGTCCGAGATTCGCCATCTACTACTGCCTCACCAATTCCTGACCCGGGACCTCCGCTGCCGGGTGAGCAGTCGCGACGCCGGCGCCCCGGTGGTCAGGGTTCGAGGACGATCTTGCCCAGCGTGTGGCGGCGCTCGAGGTCGTTGAAGGCCTGGCGCACCTCGGCCAGGGGATAGACCCGGGCGATGGGCAGCTCGAGACGTCCCTGGGCGATCATTCCGGTCAGCTCGGCCAGCACCTCGGCGCTGGCGGCGGCGGCGCTCCCCTCCACCTTGGCCCCGTGCTCCTGGGCGGCCGCCCGGTCGACGATGGTGTCGATGCGCCCGGGCGGCACTCCCAACCCGATGGCCATCTCGACGTACCCGCCGCCGAAGGTGTCGATGAGCGCGTCGACGCGACCCTGGCTCGCCGTCTTGATGCGCTCGGCGACGCCGTCCCCGTAGACCACCGGGATCACGCCGTGGTCGGTCAGCCAGCGGTGGTGCCCCTCGCTGGCCAGGCCGATCACCGTGGCGCCGGCGTCGGCGGCCAACTGGGCGGCGAGCGAGCCCACACCGCCCGCTGCCCCCGACACGACCACGGTGTCACCTCGGGCCAGGTCCACCGAGCGCACGGCGGCGTAGGCGGTCGTCCCCGCCACGAACAGCGAGCCCGCCACCTCCCAGGGGACGTTGTCGGGGCGCGCCACCAGGTGGTCGACATCGGCCACCGCCAGCTCGGCGTGGCTGCTCCGCGCGTCGACCCAGCCCAGCACCTCGTCACCGGGGGCAAACCGGGTCACCCCCGGGCCCACCGCTTCCACCACGCCGGCCAGGTCACTGCCCTGGCCCGACGGGAAGGTGGCCGGCCACATGGCGTGCAACAGCCCCTTGCGGATGGAGGCTTCACCCGGGTTGATGCCCGCGGCCCTGATCCTCACCAACACCTGGTCCGGACCGGGGACCGGCCGGGCGACCTCGACGACCTTCAGGACGTCGACGTCGCCGTACTCGTCGAATCGCACAGCCAGCGGCACGTCTCGCTCCCTTCTGTGGTGACACCGTCGCCAACCGGCGCGGGAAGGGGATTATTCCGGCAACCCCCAGTGCCGGTGGTGGCGTCCGGTGGAAGGCGCCCGGGACCGAGGGGCTGACGCGGGAGGAGATCGAGCGCACAATGGCGCAGTGGCGTGACGACCCCGCTCGGCGTCGTGCTCGAGAGAGGAGCGAGAGAATGACTCTGTCGCATCAGGAGAAGGAGCACCTTCCACGGGTGGCGGTGATCGGGACCGGGACCATGGGAACCGCGATGGGTCTGCGTCTCCTCACCCGGGGGATGGACGTGAACGTGTGGTCGCGCCATGCGGCGTCGACGCGGCCGCTGGTCGACCGGGGCGCCACCGCCCACGAGGCGGCGCCGGACGCCGTCAGCGACGCCGATGTGGTGATCACCATGCTGCCGACGGCAGAGGTGACGGTCGACGTCATGATGGGCGGTGAGGTCCTGCGGGCCATGCCGCCCGGGTCCATTTGGGCCCAGATGGCAACCATCGGGGTCGACGACGCGGAGCGGCTGGCCACCGAGACACGGCATCGGCGGCCCGACGTCACCTTCGTCGACGCGCCGGTGTCGGGCAGCCGGGAACCGGCGGAGAAGGGCCAGCTCCTCATCCTCGGGTCGGGCCCGCAACCGGTAGCACCGTTGCTCGAGCCTGTCTTCGGGGCATTGGGCCGGGCCACGCTCTGGCTCGGCCCGGCGGGCGCCGGCAGCCGGATGAAGCTGGTGCTGAACACCTGGTTGGCCTTCCAGACCGAAGGCGCGGCCGAGGCGGCCGCCCTGGCCGATCGTCTGGGAGTGCCCACCCCCGCGCTGTTCGACGCCTTGCAGGACAATCCGCTGGCGTCCCCGTATGCGCTGGGCAAGCTGGCCCGGATGGTCGAGCAGGACTACCACGCCGACTTCGCGTTGGACTGGGCCCTGAAGGACCTCGACCTGGCGGCCTCCGAGGCCGGTCCGGACGTCGTCCCGGTCGCCGTGGCCATCGCGGAGCGGTGGCGGGGCCTGGTCGACGCGGGATCGAGCGGCCTCGACGTCAGCGCGGCGCGGCAGGGCCTCGGGCGTGTGGCCCCGGAGGCTCCGGGCCGGCAGTCGACCGATGGTGGCACGGCAGATCAGGCCTCCCTCGTCGGTGGACCGGAGGTTGGCTGAGCTCGAGCATCGTCATGGGTGATGCGAGGCGGTCATCAGGTCGGCGAGATCCTCGGGTTCGAGCATGGACGGCGGCACGTCCGGCCCCCACGCGTACAGCGCACCGAGCGACGGTTCCCATGTACCGGGCGTCCAGAGCTGATCGTCGGTGATGGTGTCCATGTCGCTGTAGTACTCGGAGAAGTTGCCAGCCGGGTCTCGCAGGTACCAGAAGAAGTTGGAGCCGATGAAGTGACGGCCCAATCCCCAGACATGACGCTCGGGGTGGCCTTCGAGCATCCGCATGGCGCCGCGGCCTACCTCGTCGACGTCTTCGACCTGCCAGGACGTGTGGTGCATGAAGGTCACGGGGGAGGCTTGGAGCAGCACGTTGTGATGATCGGTGGAGCACCGGAGAAAGGCGGCCAGGCCGCGGACCTGGTCGCTGACCTTGAACCCGACCCCCTCGACGAAGAAGCGTTGCGAGGCCTCGGCGTCGAGGGTGCCGATGACGACGTGTCCCAGCCGGCGAGGGCGGACCGGCTCGTCGCGGAGCACGCCTGGCGCGCGTTGGTTCCTTCGTTCGGCCCGACCGGGTCCGTTGGACGGCTCGACCGCGGCCGGCGCCGGCGCGATCCGGGGGAGGGCTCGGACCACGGTCCGACGCGGCTCGGCTCGTCCATGGCGCTGACACCGGTGTCGTCGCGCCGGCTGGTCACCCCGATGCGGGCCAGGCCGTCCCTCACCCGGTCCAGGTCGTCGGCGTCGTCGGCGGCGAGGCACAGCTCGACCAATCGGCGAGTGGGGCTCTCGACGATGCGGAGCTGCTCGCCACCGTCGCGGGTCGAGAAGTTGACGCCGTCGCGGGTCAACCCGAACGCCGTGTAGTAGCGACAGGTCTCTTCGACGTTCGGAACGCCGATCGTGACGGTGGCCAGTCGGTGCAGAGCCACGACGTCCCCCTTATCCGAGCGTTCGGCAGCGGTTCGTCATCGTGCCGATGCCTTCGATTCTGGTGGTGATCACGTCCCCGCCGGTGAGGAAGCTGAGACGGGCGGCGCCGACCCCCTCGGGCGTGCCGGTGAAGATGAGGTCCCCGGAGCTGAGCGTCAGGATGGCGGAGAGATAGCTGATCAGGGTCGGCACGTCGAAGATCAGATGTGAGGTGCGGTCGTCTTGGCGCCGCTCACCGTTGATCTCGCAGGTGATCCGCAGGTCACCCGGGTCGGCGAACGAGTCGGGGGAGACCACGACCGGTCCGATCGGACCGTAGGTGTCCCGGGACTTGCCCAGATCGAAATGGGCGGGGGTGGCCGCGAACTGCAGCGTCCGGTCGGAGATGTCCTGGCCGGCGGTCAGCCCGCCCACGTGATCCCACGCCTCCTCCGGACTGATGTCCCGGCCCCCGCGGCCGACCACGACCACGAGCTCCGCCTCGTAGTCGTCGGTGCTGCCGCCGAGCATGACCGGGTCGTCCGGACCGCTCAGGCAGCTGGGGAACTTCGTGAAGACGAGGGGCACGTCGGGCGGTTCCATCTTGGACTCCTCCGCATGCGACCGGTAGTTGAGCCCGACGGCGAACACGCTGCGGGGCGCGGGGATCGGCGGTCGCAGCTCGGCATCGGCGAGGTTCCCGTCGGGCTTCCTCCCCGCCAGGGCGCCGCTGGCCCGGTGCAGCTCGTCGAGCTGGAGCCATGCCTCCATGGGATCGGTTGGGACGACGCCCTGGCTCACACGGGACGCATCGAACCACCCGCCGTCGCGGTCGACGAGCGCGGCGCGGCCGCCCACGTTGGCGAACCGGAACGTCACCCTTCGTCCGGACGGTCCGGTGCGTCCCAGGCCATCGAGGCCGAGACCCAGTGGGTCAGCCGCTCCTCCTGGTCGTTGCGGTGCAGGTGCCGTGGCGGCGTCACGAACGTGGCATAGGGTCGGCAGCGCACCAGCACCCGGCCTTCCTCCTCGCCCATCGCCTTGACCATCGGGCGCAGCTCTGGACCCAACGGCTCACCCGACATGCGCTCAGCCACCGCCATCATCACGTCGACCAGGGTCTCGTCGTCGTCGTCCATCACAGCGTCGCAGTAGACCTGCAGGTACGCGAAGGGCCAGCTCTCGTCGAGGACGCAGAGACTGACCTTGCCGTTGCGGGCGACGGCCTTCGCCTTGGCCCGATCGGCCATGGTGGCCACGAGCAGGTCGCCGTTCTCCGCCGGGACGTAGTAGACGACCGACATGGCGGGCCCGTCCGACCGGCGGCCGTAGCCGAAGATGCAGGTCCGATGGGTCCGCACGAACAGCCGCCGCTCGGACGGCGCCATGTCGCGGTCGGTCGGCGCCTGGTACGGATCTTTCGACAGCGGCACGAGGCGCACCGATGCCGGATCCCGTCGCTGGTTCGTCACTCCCCGGGCCGTGCCCATGCCTGCGTCACCATCCTTGTTATCGAGTGATAATAACGGTACACTCCCGGGACGATGGAGCGCAAGGCGCAGGCGAGCAGCAAGGCCCGGACCCGTAGGAGCAGGGGCGACATCCGGGAGGCCCTGCTGGAGTCGGCCCTGGTCGAGTTCGGGGCCAAGGGCTTCGACGGCGCATCGACGCGCGCCATGGCGCGGCGGGTCGAGGCGCACCAGCCGCAGATCAACTATCACTTCGCGTCGAAGGCGGACCTGTGGACGGCCGCCGTGGACCACCTCTTCGGGCTCCTGGGGGAAGCGCTGGAGGGCGTCCTGCCCGCGCGGCCGAGCGAGGTGGACGCGTCACAATTGGCGTTGGCTTTCGCCGATGGGATCCGCCGGTTCGTCCGATTCGCCGCCGAGCACCCGGAACTCAACCAGATCATGGTGCACGAGGGCACGGCGGCCAGCGACCGCCTGGTGTGGATGACCGAAACCCACGTGAAGCCGATCTTCGACGGTATCGGGCCGGTGTGGCGGATGCTTCGTGACGCCGGACTTGCCGCGCCGCTCGAGGCCGAGATCCTGTACTACGTGCTCGTCGGCGCAGCATCGTTGCCCTACGTGAACGCCCCCGAAGTCCGCCTGCTCACCGGACGGGATCCCTGCGACCCCGAGTGGATCGGCGCTCACGCCGACGGGCTGGTCGCCATCCTCCTGCCGGGACTGTCCCCCGGGTCCGACCGATCCGTCGCAACCAGGGACCGCTGATGCGGCGGAGATGGCAGTGAGGGATCTGGTGAGGCGTCGACAGTTTCCGTATACTGTACGGAAATGCGGTAACGTGCACCCTGCCGCCAGCATGGAGGTGTCGACATGGCCACCACCCGGACCGACCCGCTCTTCGACCCTGAGGTCGTCGAGCGTCCGCATCCGTACTACGCACACCTCCGGCAGGTCGATCCCGTGCACCGGATCGAGGGCACGAATGCCTTTCTGGTCTCTCGTCTGGACCTCATCCACCAGGTCGTCGCCGATCCGAAGACCTACTCGAGCCAATCGGCCGAGTTTCTCTGGGTCACCGAGGCGAACGAGCCACTCCTGCGTTCGCCCGGAGCGGTCGGCGCCGGGCCCGAGGTGGAGCTGTCGGTCCTCGCCACGGCCGACCCGCCCGACCACGGGCGTCAGCGAAGGGTCCTGAGCCGCCTCTTCTCGGCCGGCGCGATCAACGCGCGGGAGCTCGAGTTCCGGCGATTGATCGACTCGAGTCTCGACACGTGCCTCCAGGCCGGTCGCGTCGAATGGATGGGTGCGATCGCGGAGCCGCTGCCCATGGTGATGGTGGCCCGCCTGCTCGGCCTACCGGACGACACCGCGCCGGCTCTCAAGGAGCAGGGGTACGCCTCGGTCGAGCTCATCGGCGGCTTCGCCCCCGAGCGCGATCGCCGGGCACTGCAAGACAAGATGACGGAGCTCGGCCCGGTGATAGACGGCTACGCGGCTGCCCGCTCGAGCAACGATCCCGATCGGTCGACCGTGATCGGCGCCTGCGCGCAGGCGGTGGCGGACGGCCAGCTCGACGACGTGGAGGCCTTCATCATCCTCGGCATCCTGCTGGCGGCCGGAGGGGAGTCGACCACCAGCCTTCTGGGCACGGGAGCCCGCATTCTGGCCGAACAACCCGACCTGCAGGATCGCCTCCGCGCGCAGCCCGACCTCATCCCGGCCTTCGTCGAGGAGGCCTGTCGGGTGGATCCCCCGTTCCGGGGCCACTACCGCCGCGTGCGCACCGATACGACCCTGGACGGTGTGGAGCTCGAGGCCGGCTCCCGACTGGTCTTGCTCTGGCCGGCGGCGAACCGTGACCCCGAGACATTCGGCCATCCCGAGGACATCGATGTCCATCGGCCGAACCCCAGGCAGCACGTCGGCTTCGGCTGGGGGATCCACCTCTGTCTCGGTGCCCCGTTGGCACGATTGGAGGCGAAGGTCACCTTCGAGCGACTCCTGGCGCGGACCTCCTCCTTCTCGATCGAGGTCCCGCCCGGGGACCTGCGTCATCACAAGAGCCTGATGATCCGACGACTCGTCGAGCTGCCGCTGTCATTGCACCAGTGAGCACCTCGCAGCCGAAGGGCGGCAGCCGGGTGTCCGAGGTCCGAGGCCGGCCACGATCGTTCCGCGAGGACGAGATCGTCGATGCGGCGCTACGACTGACCCGTCAGGTGGGTCTCGACAACCTGTCGATGCGCGCCCTGGCCCGGGAGCTCGGGACACCGCCGATGACCGTGTACGACTACGTGCGCAACAAAGCGGGCCTCGTCGATCTGCTGGTCAACCACCTCTTACGCGACGTCCGCATCCCGGGACCCGAGGAGGGCACATGGGACCGGCGCCTTCGGCTACTGCTGCGCCATGCTCGTCACGTGTTCACCGAGCACCCTGGCGTCTCGTCGCGCCTGGGGGATCGAGGAGCGGCCGAAGGCCGCCGTCTGGCCGACGGGGTGCTCGGGATCCTCCGTGACGGCGGGTTCGACCCCCCGCTCGCCGCCCTGGCGTTCGCCACCCTCTACACCTATGTGACCGGTCAGATCGCGGTCTCCACCGGACGCGACGAGAGTGCCCACGGCCCTCCCGCCTCAACGCTCGAGGGCGTGAGCCGACTGCGCGCTCTCCCGGACGATGAGATCTTCGACTTCGGACTCGACGCCGTCATCGACGGCCTGAAGGTGAGGCTGCACCTCTCCCCGGGCTGAGCGGAACCCAGGCACGGTGGCCGCGAGACGGGCGCGCCGGTTGGACTACGGTGAGTCAACCTCGAACCAGAGGGGACGTCATGTTGGGCGATCTGCACGATCCGGCCTGGTACTTGGGCGAGGACGTACACCAGACCTTCGCAGAGCTCCGGCGAAGCGACCCGGTCCATTGGCAGGACATGCCTGGGGAGCCCGGCTACTGGGCCGTCCTGCGACACGCCGACGTGGTGCACGTGTCCCGGCACCCCGAGATGTTCTCGAGCTGGCTCGGCGGCATATTGCTCGAGGACCCCGATCCGGCGACCCTCGAAGACACGCGCCGCATGCTCCTCGTGATGGACCCGCCCCAACACGCGGCCTACCGTCAACCGTTGGCACCCCACTTCGGCGCCCGGGTCATCGGCGGCATGGAGCGGCAGATCCGGAACCGCTGCCGGGACCTGCTGGCGGACGCCGCGGACAAGGGCGACGTGGACTTCTGCCACGACGTGGCGGGCCCGCTGGCCTCGGAGACCATCGCCGAGATCATGGGCCTGCCGCACGAGGACACCCCCATGATCCGGCGCTGGGCCGAGATCGCGCTCGGCGGCCAGGACCAGGACGTCGTCGACTCCTACCCGGGCAACGCCGCGCTCGACATGGTCGTCTACGCCATCGGCTGGGCCGCACAGCGACGAGCCATGCCCCGGCAGGAGGATGTCACGTCCTTGTTGCTCGAGTCGACGTTCGAGCACGGCGAGCCGATGAGCGACGTGGAGTTCGGCTCGTTCTTCTTCCAGCTGGTCACCGCCGGGAACGACACCACCAGGACCATGATCTCGTCCGGCACCGAGCAGCTCGTCGGGCACCCCGAGCAGATGGCGGCCGTGCGGGACGACGCCGGGTTGGTGGTGTCGGCCGTCGAGGAGATGTTGCGGTTCTGCAATCCTGTCCACTACATGCGACGGACCGCAACGGGTAACACCGAGCTCGGAGGCAAACGGATCCGGGCCGGCGACAAGGTCGCGGTCTACTACACCTCCGCCAATCGGGACGAGGCGGTCTTCGCCGACCCCCAGAGGTTCGACGTCCGGCGGACACCGAACGCGCACCTCAGCTTCGGCATCGGGTCGCACTTCTGCCTCGGCGCCCACGTCGCCCGACTCGAGGCGCGGGTGTTCTTCGAGGAGCTCCTGTCGGGCTATTCGACCATCGAGCTCAGCGACAGGCCCGCGAGGCTGCGATCGAACCTGACCAACGGCTACCGCCGGTTGCCGGTTCGGCTCGGCCGATGAGCGCATTCGCCGGAAAGGTCGCCGTGGTCACCGGTGGAGCGAGCGGCATCGGTCGGGCCATCGCCCTCGAGCTGGCCCGACGGGGCGCCGGCATCGCACTGGCCGATGTGCACGAGGCACGCCTCGAAGCGACCGTGGCCGAGGTCCGGGCTCTCGGCGTCGACGCTCTCGGCGTACGCTGCGACGTCACGTCGGACGAGGACGTCGATCGATTCCGGGACGCGACGATCAACCGGTTCGCACGGGTCGACGTGTTGTGCAACAACGCCGGAGTGGCGGTGCTCGGGCCGCCGGAGCGCGTCCCGATGGCGGACTGGGAGTGGATCCTCCAAGTCAACGTGCTCGGCCTGGTGCGGGGGGTACGCGCCTTCGTCCCGCCCATGGTGGCGCGCGGATCGGGTCACGTGGTGAACACGGCCTCGGTCGCCGGCACGTGGGCCTACACCTGGGACGCGGCGCCCTACATCACGTCGAAGTTCGCGGCCTACGGTTTCTCCGAGGCGCTGGCCCGCACGCTGCGCCCCCAAGGGGTCGGCGTCACCGTCGTGTGTCCCGGCCTGGTCACCACCAACCTGGCCGAGACGGCGCGCCAGTCCGGCGTCCCAGCCGACCGCAGCGCGGAGTGGTTCTACCTGCCACCGGAGATGCAGGCGCCGGTCGAGCCGGACGTCGTCGGCCGCTTGGTGGGCGACGCCATCGAATCGAACACCTTCGCCGTGTTCACGCACGCGGCGGATGCCGAGCGGTTCCGCACCTGGCGGCGGGACATCGAGACGTCGCTCGCCGACGCCATTCAGGGCTCGCCGCGCCCGCCTCGCCTCGACTGAGACCCACGCCGACGAGGTGATGATTCCGGCTGGTGATACTGGGTATACTCATCGGACGTACGAACAGGCGGGAGGGCCCGGCATGGACAGAGGGCTCGGCACGCCGTGCGGGCAGGATGGCTCCAGGGCATGACCGACCTCCCGCCGCCGCCACGGGCCGATGAGTGGGCGGTCGAGACGCACGGCCTCACCAAGCGGTTCGGGGAGAACATCGCCGTCAACGACGTCGAGCTCCTCGTCCCCCGTGGTTGCGCCTTCGGGTACCTCGGGCCGAACGGCGCCGGCAAGACCACGCTGATCAGAGTGCTGCTGGGCCTGACCCACGCCGATGCCGGCACGATGTCCCTCCTCGGCCACAGCGTCCCTCGACACCGTGACGTGGCCCTGGCCCGGGTCGGGGCCATCGTCGACGAGCCCCGCTTCCACGGCCACCTGACCGGCCGCCAGAACCTGCAGATCCTCGCCGCGGCCCGCGAGCGGGCGGCCAAGGGTCGCATCGAGCCGGCCCTCGAGCGCGTGGGCATCCGGCACCGGGCCAATGACAAGGTGTCGAAGTACTCCATGGGCATGCGCCAGCGCCTCGGCGTCGCCGCCTGCCTGCTCGGGGATCCCCAGCTGCTCCTCCTCGACGAGCCCATGAACGGCCTCGACCCGGCCGGGATGCTCGACATGCGCGACATGATCACGTCGCTCGTGTCCGAAGGTCGCACCGTGGTGCTGTCGTCGCATCTCCTCGACGAGGTGGAGCGTACCTGCGATGCGGTGGCCATCGTCGACCGCGGCACGGTGATCCGGCAGGGACCGATCTCCGAGCTGCTGGCGGGGTCCTCCTTTGAGGTGCAGGTCGAGTGCGCCGACCCCGCCCGGGCCGGCGGCGTGCTCGAGGGAACGGCCTTCGCCGCGCACGTGCAGGTCGGGCCGGACGGGCTGGCGATCTCCCTGCCCGAGGGTACGGCGCGCGATGCCATCGCCGAGATCAACCGCCTGCTGGTGGAGGGGGGCGTCCCGGTGTACCGGCTCCAGCACATGCAGGCCTCGCTCGAGGAGTGGTT
This sequence comes from Acidimicrobiales bacterium, assembly GCA_052148295.1. Taxonomy (GTDB): domain Bacteria; phylum Actinomycetota; class Acidimicrobiia; order Acidimicrobiales; family RAAP-2; genus Bog-473. The sequence continues at coordinate 6,247 of JBKQIP010000134.1, read as the reverse complement.
CCTTTCCGTGACCAGCCGATTGGGGGTCCCGGAATGACGACGATCTCCGACATCGGCGCCCCCACCCCGGGCCCGGCTCCCGCGCCGGTCCCGGCGCCAGGGCGGCGTGATCACCGCGGCTCGTGGATCCCGACGTGGGGCATGGTCACCACGCGCTTCATGGAGCTGCGCCGGCGGCGGGGCCTGATGATCGCCCTGATCGCCGTGAACATCGGCATCCCCGTCATCTTCCTGGCCGTGCGCCTCATCTCCCACGCCGTGGCCCCCAAGTCCTACGGGCCGGCCGGCGGCTACACCATCTTCACCACGCTGGTGGCCGGCGTCATGTACATCTTCGGGTTCATCGTGGCGGCGGTCGTCGGCTGCACGGCCGGGTCGGTCGACCTCACCGAGGGGATGTTCCGCCACCTGGTGATCACCGGCCGCTCCCGCCTGGCCCTGTATCTGGCCCGGATCCCCGCCGGGCTGGCCATCGTCATCGCCATGGTGGCCATCGGCTACACGATCGTCTGCGCCGTGTGCGTCTTCGCCGCCCCGACGCAGCTCAACTACGACGGGATCAACGTGCCCCAGGGGCTGTCGCGCCCCGCCCTCGACACCTGGGCGGCCGACCACGCCCGCGAGGTCGTCTGCAACTTCAACTACAACGGGCCGAACGCGCCGCCCAACATCCCGTGCGGCAACGGCCAGACCAGCGGGCCCCCGCCCGGTGCCACCATCAAGACGCCGCACGGCTTCGTCACCGTGCCCGCCGCCGCGCCCACGACGGCGCAGGTCCGTGACTTCGCCGTGACCATGGCCAACCAGAACTACCGCGACTACAGCGCCACCTTCCTGGTCCCGTCGATCACGCTGATGGTCGACGTCGGCCTGTGGATCGCGCTGGAGGCCACCATCGGGTTCATCGTCGGCCTCGGTCTGGCCTCGCTGATGGGACAGCGCACGGTCCCGGTGATCCTCCTCATCGTGCTGGAGCTGATCTTGACCCCCGTCTTCAGCCGCCACGTCATCACCCACCTGATCAACCTCGAGCGGGCGGTCGTGGGGGTGGCCATGGTCCACATCGAGCCGGGCAATCTGCCGACGCCGTTCGGCGGTGGCGGCCCCGGTGGCGGAGGCGGAGGCGGTCTGAGTTTGATACCCGAGTCCACCCTGGTGGCGTCACTGGTGATTGTGGGCTGGCTCGTGTTCTGGACCGCCATCGGGGCCTGGCGGATGATGACCCGGGACGCGTGAACGGGCTTCGGGCACAGCGGCAGGTGCCGGCTCGCCCGGTTGCGCCCCGTACGACCTGATCGGGCTCTGCACGCTCCACAGGGCACCAGGGCCACATAGGTCGCCGACGCCGTCAGCGTCAACCATGGGGCGGCGACCTGGTGGGTGCGGGCCAGTCCAACGGGCGGTGGATGTTGGGACCTTTGTCACATGGGGGACGGAATTTGGACCCTACGAGTCCTTCCAGCCCTCCCAAATACTGGAACCAGCGATCCCCTCACGCAAAGGAGCAGTCATGCAAAGGAAGTTCTTCGACGTCTTCGCCAGCGCCATCGGTGCGGTGGTGGTGGTGGCCCTGGTGGTGGCCGGGTCCCTCCTCATGTGGGGCTACAGCTTCGCCAGCTCCAACGTCCACAACCAACTGGCCGCCCAGGACATCACGTTCCCGACCGCGGCGGAGTTCGCCCACGCCAAGCCGGGCACCGAGATCACCCCCCAGATGCTGCCCTACCTCCTGCAGTACGCCGGGCAGCCCCTGACCACGGGCGCCCAGGCCGAGGCTTACGCCAATCACTTCATCGCGTACCACCTGGCCGAGATGCCGTACAAGGGTGTCTACGCCACGGTGAGCGCCGCCTCGCGGTCCAACCCGGCCAACGCCAAGCTGGCCGCCGAGGTGCAGACGGTGTTCACCGGCACCACGCTGCGGGGGCTGCTGCTCGAGGCCTACGCCTTCAGCGTGTTCGCCACCATCGCCTTCTGGGCCGGCATTTCGGCCTTCGCCCTGGCCGGCATCATGGCCCTCCTGGTTGCCTTCGGCTTCTGGCACGCCCGCCGGACCCCGGCGGACGAGGAGCTCACGGTGCACAACGATGAGCTCATGGTCCACAGCGAGGAGAGCAACGGGCACACCAGCATCAAGGAGCCTGCGGGCGTCTGAGTCCTCACGACAACTCGGCACATTCTCCACCCGGCCTGCTTCTCAGGCCGGGTGGAGACGCGTCGGGCCTTGGGCCGGTGCGCCTGCCTCCGCCGGTTCAGGCGAAGAGCGACTCGCGTCGGCGCACGAGGGCGCACAGCGTTTCGTTGTACGGTGCCTCGAGTCCGAGCTCGCGGCTCAGGGTGACGACCTGCCCGTTGATGGCGTCGATCTCCGAAGGCCGCCGGGCCAGATGGTCGAGTCGCATCGAGGGGCTGGCGTTCGGAATGGTGGCGGCGAATTCGGCCACGTAGCCCAGCGGGTCGTCGAACGAGAACTCGACCCCTTTGGCGACGCCGAGCCGGTGGGCCTCGGCGGCGCAGCCGAGCGCGATCCTCCACGCCTCGGGATCGGACATCAGCTCGCCCACGGTGACGTCGAAGACCGCGCAGGGAGCGCTCAGAGTGACGTTGCAGAGGAACTTCTCCCAGATCATGACGGTCACGTCCGCAAAGGCCCGGACGTTGAACCCGGCGTTGCGCCACGCCTGCTCGATGCGCCGGAGCCGGTCCGTCATGCCACCGTGCATCTCGCCGATCCGGATCAGTCGCATGCCCTCGTGGTGGACGTGTCCCGGCTCGGGGATCGACGACCCGAACCCTTCGGCGATCCCGATCAGGATGTGCCCTTCTCCGATGTGGCGGGCCACCCGCTCGCCGGCACCGAGCCCGTTCTGCAAGGCCATGACGATGTCGTCGGGACCGAGGAGGGGGGCGATCTCCGCCGCCACCTCGTCGACGGCCGACGCCTTCGTGGCGATCACCCACACGTCGCAGGGTCCGGCGTCATGGGGCGAGTGGCCCACGTGGAGGTTGTCGACGACGAAGCTGCCGCTCGCGCCCGACACGCTCAGCCCCGAGGTGGCGATGGCGTCGATGTGCGCCCGCCACGTGTCGATGGCCCACACCTCGTGTCCGGCCTTGCCGAGATGACCGGCATAGACCGAGCCCATGGCGCCGGTGCCGACGATGGTGATCTTCATGCGCCCCCGGCAGGACGCGACCCTGCGCCACCGGCTCGGCCGGCCGGTCGGGGTCGCCCACGCCGTCCTGCCCGTCTATCCCAGTGCTCCTGAGCTGGGCCTTCAGTCCAGACCATTGGTCCCTATCCTGCCCGTGTCACCCCTTCGATTGCCAATCATGATTGCAAAAGGGGGCCATCGGTCCCGCAGGCCGACGGGCGCGTCGTCTGAAACGGGACGGGAGGGATGCTCCCCCTGGGTGCCGCAGCTGGTGCTCGACGGCGAGGCGGATCCACGACGACACCGAACGGTCATCGGCGGTGACTCGGCGGCGAATTTCCTTCAGCAGTTCCGGTGGAGTGAGCAGCCGACCACGCAAGCAGGTGCTGACACGGGGCGCTCGGCATGGCCCACGCCGCGTCGATATAGTCGGAACGTCTGTTCGGCATGTCGGTGGTGGCACCGTCCTCCGGCCCTCATGTTCGGCCTCGATGTTCGGACCAGGAACGGTCCGGTTGACGTAGGGGGAGGCACAGGTGAACAGGAACGGGAAGTCACCGGTGGGTGCCACGGGGATGGCCTCGCCGCCGCCCCGCCGGAGTCGCCGGACACTCGGGGGACGCAGGCCCCGGTTCCGGGTTGCCGTGGCCGGCACCATCGCGACGGCCATGTTGATCCCTCTCGCCGTGGCCGGCGGGGGTCCGACGGCTTGGGCGTCGTCGTCTGACGTCAACCCGAATGGCGTGCTGAAGTACGGGTTCGACCTGAACAATGAGTTCGCAAACGACTTCGACCCGGGCACCGAGCAGAACGACTGCTCCTACACGGTGTACCAGAACATCTTCGAATCGGTCGCCGCGCCGCACACCAACGCCAGCATCGCCCCGGGCGTGGCCCAGAGCTGGACGATCGACAACCCCTCGATGGTGACGCTGCACATCCGGCCGAACATGGTGTTCTCCAACGGTGACCCGGTCACCGCCACCGACGTGGAGTTGAGCCTCGAGCACACCAAGATGAGCCCGCTGCGTAGCTCGCTGAGTGCCATCCAGACGATGACGGTGGTGAACCCGACCACTCTCGTCGTCAACCTCAACCGCCCGACGGCCGGTGACTTCATGTGGGCCATGACCTACATCGACGGCTCGGTGATGGACCCCTCCTCCATCGGGTCCACGCTGCACCCGATCGGGGCCGGGCCCTTCATGCTGAAGAGCTACGCACAGGGATCTTCCCTCGACCTGGTGAAAAACCCAAAGTTCTTCGACTCGGCGGCCTACCCCCTCGGCGGCGTGGACTTCATCGAGGTGCAGTCGGGGCCCCCGTCGGTCAGCGCCCTCACCTCGGGCGCGGTGGACTACATCCAGCTCGAGCCCGAGGACTATCCCGCGGTGAAGAACGACCCCAACATCGGCATCGCCACGACGCAGTCCTTGGACTACATGGTGCTGCAGATGCGGGAGAACACGGCACCGTTCGACAACCCGAAGGTCCGCGCCGCGCTCGAGTACGCGGTGAACCGGCCCGCCATCAACAAGGTGGTGTTCGACGGCCTGGGTGAGCCCGCCTTCCAGCCCTTCCCCACGTCGTCACCCGGCTACAACAAGCAGATCGGCAATTCGTACAGCTACCAGCCGGCCAAGGCCAAGGCCCTGCTGAAGGCCGCCGGCTACCCCCACGGCGTGAGCTTCAAGTTCATGGTCCCGGGCGGCGACGCCACCTTCAACCGGGCCGCGGCCATCCTGCAGGCCAACATGGCGTCGGCGGGCTTCACCGCCAATATCCAGGACGTCCCGCCGGCCGACATCCTCCAGGACGTCTACATCAACAAGACGGGCAACATGCTCCTGAGCGACGACCTGAGCAACGGACCGGACATCTCGAACAACTTCGAGTCCGAGTACGAGCCCTCGGGCTTCGGCGCCTAGGAGCTGGGCTCCGTCAATCCGGCAATGTCGAAACTCACCATTGCGGCCAACGCCTCGCTCAGCCCGAATACGCAGGGACCGCCCATGCAGCAAGCGGTCAAGCTCGTCATGACCCAGGGACTCGAGGTGCCGATCGAGTTCATCCCCTCGATCGTCGCCTACAACAAGAACGTCGTCGGTGGCCACGTCGTCGCTCCCATCGGGAACTGCCGCTCGGACCTCGCGGGCATTTACATCAAGAAGTGAGCTGACGGGCCGCGATGGCGTCCGGTGGGGGCGGCTCACTTCCCTCGTTCATCGGCAGGCGCCTGCTCATCACCATCCCGCTGTTGTTGCTGATCTCGTTCGCCGTCTTCAGCCTGGTCTTCCTCCTGCCCGGCGACCCGGCGATCGCCATGGCCGGGGGGACCAAGGCCAACCTCGGTGAGATCGCCCGGATCCGTCAGCAGCTGCACCTCAACCAGCCGTTCTGGAAGCAATATCTCGAATGGCTCAACCAGGTGCTCCACGGCAATCTCGGGAACTCGATCTTCAAGCCGCACACCTCCGTGTCCTCGGAGCTCGCGTTGCGCCTCCCCGTCACCCTGAGCATCGCCCTCGGCGCCATGGTCCTCTCCGTCATCTTCGGCATCCCCGCGGGCATCCTCTCGGGGGTCCGTCAGGGGACCCTCCGGGACCGCACGGTGACCTTCGGCAGCAGTCTTGGCGTGGCCATCCCCGACTTCTGGTTGGCCATCATGCTCGTGACCCTCTTCGCCGTCGACCTCCACCTCCTGCCGGCACTCGGCTACACGCCCTTCACCCAGTCCCCGGCCGAGTGGGCCGAGGACCTCCTCTTGCCGTGGCTTGCACTCGGACTCGGCGGGGCGGCCGTGATCGCCCGCCAGGTGCGCGGTGCGATGATCGACACCCTCGATCAGGACTACATGCGGACGGCCCGGGCCAAGGGTCTGGGCCCGCGCGCCGTCATCGGCAAACATGCCCTCAAGAACGCGCTCAGTCCGGCGGTCACGGTCATCGGCATCTCGTTCGGCTACCTCCTGGGCGGCACGGTCATCATCGAGCAGATCTTCTCGTTGCCGGGCATCGGGACCTACGTGCTCGAGGCCATCTCGGTCAAGGACCTGCCGCCCATCCAGGGGGTCGTCCTCGTCACGGCGGTGG
>JBKQIP010000133.1:0-9177 GCA_052148295.1 Acidimicrobiales bacterium | reverse complement strand
GGCCGGCCGGGCCACCCCGGCCAGGAGCGCCACCGCCGACAGGGCCAGTGTGCTCAGGGCGACCCTGCGCCATCGCGTCGACACAGGGAGAGGCTACGTGGCGCACTACCGTGGTCGGGTGCAAGCCTCGTCCGTTCCCGAACGGTTCCGCCCCCTGCTGGCGGCCACGGCGGGGCTGGCCGAGCGCTTCGCCCGGGCCGGCCGGACGCTGTATCTGGTGGGGGGCTCCGTCCGCGACGCTCTCTTCCCGGCGGGAGCGCAGGCCGACCCCGACTTCGACCTGACCACCGACGCCCGGCCCGACGAGATCGAGCGGCTGGTGCGGGGCTGGGCCGACGAGGTGTGGACGCTGGGGGCCCGCTTCGGCACCATCGGCTGCCGCCGGGCCGGCTCGGTCTTCGAGATCACCACCTACCGGGCCGAGGTGTACCGGCCCGACTCCCGCAAGCCCGAGGTGACCTTCGGCGACGACATCGAGCAGGACCTGTCCCGGCGCGACTTCACCATCAACGCGCTGGCCCTGCGCTTGCCCGACATGGAGCTGGTCGACCCCTACGACGGCCTGGCCGACCTGGCCGCCGGCCGGCTGCGCACGCCGCTCGACCCCGAGATCTCCTTCGGCGACGACCCGCTGCGCATGCTGCGGGCGGCCCGCTTCGCCGCCCGGTTCTCCCTCAAGCCCGACCCGGCGCTCGAGTCCGCCGTCGAGGCCATGCACGACCGCCTCGCCATCGTGTCGCGCGAGCGCATCCGCGACGAGCTGGACAAGATCGTCACCGTCGACGTGCCCTCCGAGGCCCTCTGGTTCATCGTGCGCACCGGCCTGGCCGCCGAGTTCCTGCCCGAGCTGCCCGGCCTGGCCCTCGAGCAGGATCCCATCCACCGCCACAAGGACGTGCTGGCCCACACGTTGGCCGTGGTGGACAAGACCTCGCCCGACCGCCTGCTGCGCCTGGCCGCGCTGTTCCACGACGTGGGCAAGCCGCGCACCCGGGCCATCACCGACGGCGGGGTGACCTTCCACCACCACGAGATGGTGGGGGCCCGCATGACCCGGGCCCGCATGGAGACCCTGCGCTACTCGGCCCACGACATCGACACCGTGGTGCGCCTGGTCGAGCTCCACCTGCGCTTCCACACCTACCGGCTGGGCTGGACCGACAAGGCGGTGCGGCGCTACGTGCGCGACGCCGGGCCGCTGCTCGAGCAGCTCAACGAGCTGACCCGGTGCGACTGCACCACCCGCAACGCCAACAAGGCCCGGGGCCTGGCCCGGCGCATGGACGAGCTCGAGGCTCGCATCGTCGAGCTGCGCCAGCAGGAGGAGCTCGACGCCATCCGGCCCGACCTCAGCGGCACCGAGGTGATGGAGCTCCTCGGGGTCGGCCCCGGCCCGGTGGTGGGCCAGGCGCTGAACTTCCTGCTCGAGCTGCGCCTCGACGAGGGACCGCTGGGCCACGAGGAGGCGAGCCGCCGCCTGCTGGCCTGGTGGAGGGCCCAGGCGTAGTCGGGCCCGCCCCGTGGTGGAGGGCCCGGGCGGCGGGCCGGGCGGAGGGGCCGGGCGGTGGAGACCGGGCGGTGGAGACCGGGCGGGGGAGGCGGCCAGCGGGCAAGCTGTGGGCGTGCCGCCCGAGCCGCTCCGCCACGTCGTCGTCCTGGCCCCCATGCCCCTCGAACTGCACGCCATCGTGACCGCCTTCGGGCTGAGCCCGACCGCCGAGGACACCACCGCGCCGTGGACGGGCCGGGTGGGCCGCTCCGCGGTGACCGCCGTCCACACCGGTATGGGGCCGCCGGCCACCCGGGCGGCCCTGGCCCGCCTCCTCGACGCCGGTCGGCCGGACCACGTGGCGGTGGACCACGTGATGGTGGCCGGCATCTGCGGCGGGCTCGACCCCGAGCTCCCGGTGGGCACCGTGATCAACGCCGAGCTGATTGTGGACCACGCCAGCGGCGCCACCTACCGCCACACCCCGCCGGGGGACGCGCCGCGGGCCGGGAAGATCGTCACCACCGAGGCGGTCACCCTCGACACCGAGCTCAGCCGGCGCTTCCTGGCCGACGGCTGCATCGGGGTGGACATGGAGAACGCGGCCGTGGCCCAGGTCTGCGAGGCCCACGGCTGCCCGTGGTCGGTCTACCGCTGCATCGGAGACCGCTGGTTCGACGGCCTGCTCGACCAGCGCATCGTCGACGCCACCAACCCCGACGGCTCGGGCAACATGGACGAGATCGCCCGGCTCCTGACCGCCGAGCCCGCCCTGGCGACCAACCTGGAGCAGCTGGGCCACGACACCACCCTGGCCGCCGGCCTGGCCGCCGAGGCCGCGGTCCGTGGCTGCCTGGCCCTCGACGCCTGAACCGGCCTCGGGGCATGTCGGGAGGATCCCGTCGCGGTGGTGAGTTCCGCCGCGGCACCTCGGGACCTCTGCTCTACTGCTCTCCTGGGCACGGTGATCGACTGGTCAGATTGACGTATTGGTCGCAACGTGGACCCGAGCGCACCATCATGTTGCCGGTCGCCCAGAGAACCTGTCGCCCAGAAAACCTGTCGCCCAGCGAACGCGAGTGGACCGCTCACCCGGATGGAGGGAACCATGTCGAAGCCGAGCAAACCACCCGGCCACCCACCCCACACCGTGGAGCACCTCTCCGACGAGGAGCGAGCGAGACTGGGCAAGGAGGCCCGCAGTCGGGCTCCCCGTTCGTCACAGGGCGCGTACAGCCCGGCGGCCGATCGCCCGGACCCGGTCAGCTTGCTCGAGCGCCAGGCCACGACCCGGGTGCCCGAACTCGTGCCCATCCGCTACGGGCGGATGCTGGTCTCGCCCTTCACCTTCTTCCGGGGCGCCGCGCTGGTCATGGCGTCCGACCTCGCCACCACCCCCCGAACGGGGCTCCAGGCCCAGGTCTGCGGGGACGCCCACCTGTCCAATTTCGGGCTGTTCGGGTCGCCCGAGCGATCCCTGGTGTTCGACGTCAACGACTTCGACGAGACCCTCCCTGGTCCCTTCGAATGGGACGTGAAGCGCCTGGCCGCCAGCGCGGTCATCGCCGCCCGGGACCGTGAGTTCAGCGAGAAGGAGGTCCACACCGCCGCGCTCGAGGTCGGGGCCAGCTACCGGGCCGAGATGAACCGGCTGGCGCCGATGTCCACCCTGGACCTCTGGTACCTGCGCCTCGACGCGGCCGCCCTCCTCGCCGATCTCCAGGCCGCAGCCGGCTCGAGCCGATCGAAGACCGACCGGCACATGGCTGAGCGCACGACCAAGATCGTGGCCAAGGCCCGGACCCGTGACAGCCACCAGGCCCTGGACAAGCTGACCCACGTGGTGGACGGGCAGCGCCGGATCGTCAGCGACCCGCCGCTGATCGTCCCGGTCGAGGAGGTCTTCCCCGAGCTGGTGAGCGACGCGCTCATGGACCAGCTCCACGAGCTTCTGCGCAGTTACCGCGAGAGCCTCCAGAGCGACCGGCGCCACCTCCTGGAGCAATTCCAGCTCGTCCAGGTCGCCCGCAAGGTGGTGGGGGTGGGCAGCGTGGGCACGCGGGCCTGGATCCTGCTCCTGGTGGGCAAGAGCGCCGATGACGTCCTGTTCCTCCAGGCCAAGGAGGCCGAGGCCTCGGTCCTCGAGGAGTTCGTGGGCCAGAGCGCCTACGCCACCCATGGCGAGCGGGTGGTCGCCGGTCAGCACCTGATGCAGGCGACCAGCGACATCTTCTTGGGGTACGAGCAGGCGCAAGCCCCCGACGGGGTCACCCGCGACTTCTACCTGCGCCAGCTACGTGACTGGAAGGGCTCCTTCGAGGTCGAGGGCTCGATCCCGCCGGGGCTCACCAAGTACGTCGGCGTCTGCGCGCAGGCCCTGGCCCGGGCCCACGCCCGATCGGGCGACCGGGTGGCCATCGCCAGCTACCTGGGCGATGGTCCCGCCTTCGACCGGGCCATCGCCACCTTCGCCGAGACCTACGCCGACCAGAACGAGCGGGACTTCGAGGCGCTCAAGGCCGCGGCCGCCAGCGGCCGGGTCACGGTGGAAGCGGGCCTCTAGCCCGAATCCGCGGGAGCCACCGGGGTCCGACCGCCCACCGCGACCCCGTCGGGCGATGGCTAAGGTGCCGCAGGGTGGACGTGACCCTGCTCGGCACCGGGAGCCCCCTGCCCAGCGCCGACCGGGCCGGGCCGGCGACGTTGGTGCGCACGGCCGGGGCCACCCTGCTCTTCGACTGCGGCCGCGGCGTGCTCCTGCGGCTGACGGCGGCCGGTGTGCTCCCGGTCGGCCTCACCGCGCTGCTGCTCACCCATCTGCACAGTGACCACATCGCCGACCTGGGCGACATCGTGACCACGCGCTGGGTGATGTCGCCCGGACCGCTCCCCCTCACCGTGGTGGGCCCCCCGGGCACCCGCCGGGTGGTCGAGGGCATGTCGGCCATGTACGCCCTGGACCGGGGGTACCGGCTGGTCCACCACGCCGACCTGGACCAGCCCCCGCTGCTCGAGGTCATCGAGGTCGAACCCGGGGCCGAGCTCACGCTGGGCGACGTCACGGTCTCGGTGCACCGCACCGACCACCGCCCGGTCAGCCCGACGGTGGGCTACCGCCTCGAGCGCGAGGGCACGGTGGCCGCCATCGCCGGCGACACCGTGCCCTGTGCCGAGCTCGACGTCCTGTGCCGCCACGCCGACCTCTACGTGCAGACGGTCATCCGCTCCGACCTGGTGCAGGCCGTGCCCAACGCCCGCCTGCACGACATCCTCGACTACCACTCCACCGTGGAGCAGGCGGCCCAGACGGCGGCCCGGGCCGGGGTGAAGACGCTGGTCCTGACCCACTACGTGCCGCCGCTCACCCCCGGCGACGAGGAGGCCTGGCGGGCGCTGGCCGCCGCCCACTTCTCCGGGGCCATCGTGCTGGGCGACGACCTGACCACCGCCAGCGCGTAGGCGGGACGCGTCGGCGCGTCGGGACTACCCTGGCTGTCCATGCCACGGATTGATGCGCCAGAGAGCGGGATGGGCCAGCACATCGACTGGGCGCTGCTGCGCCCCAAGATGGCGGCGGGCATGGGCGCCCTGTCCGAGGCCGTCTACGGCAACACCCAGCTCGCCGTGCGCGAGCGGGAGGCCGCCCGCTGGACCATCGCCCTCATCAACGACTGCGCCGTGTGCCGGGACACCCGGGCCCGCGACGGGGCCGACGTCGGGGCCGACGAGGCCTTCTACGCCGAGGTGACCGACTGGCGCCGCGCCACGTCGCTCAGCGAGCGCGAGCTGTGCGCGGCGGAGTTCGCCGAGCGCTTCGCCCTGGACCACCTGGCCATGGACGACGCGTTCTGGGCCCGTCTGCACGCCGCCTACGCGGACGACGAGCTGGCCGACCTGGTCATCTGCTGCGGCGCCTTCCTCGGCATGGGCCGGACCCTGGCCGTGGTCGGCGTGCGGGCGCCCGATCAGCGCATTCTGGTCTGACCCGGCTCAGTCGGCCGGCCAGGCCTCCTGGGCGTCGCCGGCGGCGAACCCCTCCACCAGGGCCAGGGCCGCGTCGTCGTGGTACTGCACCGGCGGGGACTTCATGAAGTAGGCCGAGGGGCCGATCAGGGGGCCGCCGATGCCACGGTCGAGCGCCAGCTTGGCGCAGCGCACGGCGTCGATGATGACCCCGGCCGAGTTGGGGGAGTCCCACACCTCGAGCTTGAGCTCGAGGTTCAGCGGCACGTCGCCGAAGTTGCGCCCCTCCATGCGGATGTAGGCCCACTTGCGGTCGTTCAGCCACGGGACGTGGTCCGAGGGGCCGATGTGCACGTCGTCGGCCGGCAGGGGCTGGTGCTCGATCTGGCTGGTCACCGCCTGGGTCTTGGAGACCTTCTTGGACTCGAGGCGCTCGCGCTCGAGCATGTTCTTGAAGTCCATGTTGCCGCCCACGTTGAGCTGGTAGGTGTGGTCGAGCGCCAGGCCGCGGTCCTCGAAGAGGCGGGTCAGGACCCGGTGCACGATGGTGGAGCCGACCTGGCTCTTGATGTCGTCACCCACGATGGGCACGCCGGCGTCGCGGAAGCGGCGGGCCCACTCGGGGTCCGAGGCGATGAAGACGGGGATGGCGTTGACGAAGGCCACACCGGCGTCGAGACAGGCCTGGGCGTAGGAGCGTTGGGCCGCCTCGGAGCCGACGGGGAGGTAGGACACCAGCACGTCGGCCCGGGCGTCGCGCAGGGCCTGGGCCACGTCGACCGGCGGCGCCGGGGACTCCTCGACCACCTCGCGGTAGTACTTGCCCAGGCCGTCGTGGGTGGGGCCGCGCAGGACGGTCACCCCCACCTCGCCGACGTCGGCGAAGCGGACGGTGTTGTTCAGCCCGGCGTGGATGGCCTTGCCGAGGTCGGTGCCGACCTTGGTCTGGTCCACGTCGAAGGCGGCCACCGGCACCAGGTCACGGACGTGGTAGCCGCCCAGCTCCACGTGCATCAGGCCGGGGACGACGTCCTCGGGCCGGGCGTCGCGGTAGTAGACGATCCCCTGAATCAGGGAACTGGCGCAGTTGCCGACGCCGGCGACGGCGAGGCGGATAGGGCTGCTCATCGGATATCTCCTCCATAGATGACGTCGGCCGGGACCGACGGGGTGGGGGTGGCGCGCTCGGGGGCACCGGCGCGTTCGGTGGCGATCAGGCGGTCGAGCCAGTCGATGTCCTGGGCCACGCCGTCGGCGGTGTGCTGCACCACCGAGCGGGCGTAGACGTCGAGCTCGACGTGGGAGGTCCGGGCCTCGGCCAGGCGCTGGACCAGCTGGGCGCGGCGGCGTTCCAACAGGGCGAGCCGGGCCTGGGGAGCCAGGTGGCGCGCGAAGGCGAGGCGCAGGCTGAAGCTGCGGGCGTCGTCGACCGCGCCCCCCTCGGCCAGCAACTCGACGAAGAGCTCCCGCCCCCGCTCGGTGATCCGGTAGACCTTCTTGCCCCGCCGGGACCGGGTGGTGGCGTGGCGCCGGGCCCGCAACACGGCCAGCTCGCCGCTCAACGAACCGGTCGGGGGAGCCGCCGGCGCGGCGGCCGCCCCGGCCGCCGGTGCGCTCGACCCGTCAACGGTGACCACGGCGCCCACCCGCTCGAGACGGGTGAGGGCCGGGTAGATGGAACCGAAGGACACGTTGGCCAATATGCCCAGGTGGTCACGCAGCTGTCGCCTGATCTCGTAGCCGTGGAGGTCGCGCTCTTCGAGCAGCCCCAGGATCGCCATGTCCAACATTGCGGACCACTATATCGAATCGATATAGCGATGTACAGCCAATCGTCACCCTACGGTCACCGTCCCGGCACGAGGCCCAGAAAGCGGGTGCCGAATCCGGGCGTGGGGGCTAGCCTGTCGCCGTGTCCGTGACCCCGGATCGGAGGGCGTCCAGTCGAGCGGTGAGCAGTGATATCTCCGCTGGGGTCGAGTACCGGCTGGTGCGCAACGCCACCGTGCGGGAGGTCCGCCGGGGTAAGACGCTCAAGATCGACGTCTGCGACGCCCACCCCGAGTTGCTGCGGGCGGCCCGCAACGTGGGGCGCCCGACCAAGGAGCTCTGCCCGATCTGCGAGGAGTGCCGCCTGGTCACCGTGACCTTCGTCTTCGGGGCCAAGCTCCCGGCGGGTGGGCGCTGCCCGGGCACGGCGGCCGAGCTGAACCGGCTGCGGCGCCGGCCCGAACCGGTGCTCTGCTTCGAGGTGGAGGTGTGCCCCGACTGCGCCTGGCACCACCTGATGCGCAAGTACCCGGCCGGTGGCCCCAAGAAGACGGCCAAGAAGGTGGCCCAGTGACCGAGCCGGCCGCCGCCCCGGTCCCGCCCGCCACCCCGGTCCCGCCCGCCGCCACGTCGGCCTCGACGCCCACCACCCCCGCACCCACCGTCCCCTCGCTGCGCCAGCGCAAGCGCCGCCTCGGCGCGGCCCCCATCGTCATGGTCACCGCTTACGACGAGCCGGGGGCGCGCATCGTCTCGGCCGCCGGGGTGGACATCGTCCTGGTGGGGGACTCGGTGGCCAACAACGTGCTCGGTCACGAGGACCAGATGCACGTCGACATCGACGTCATGGCCCACCACACCGCGGCGGTGGCCCGGGCCAAGCCGCACTGCCTGATCCTGGGCGACATGCCGTGGATGAGCTACCACCTCTCGACCGACGAGGCCGTGCGCAACGCGGCCACGCTGATCCGGGCCGGGGCCCACGCCGTCAAGCTCGAGGGCGGCCGGGCCCGGCTGCCGGTGGTCGAGGCCATCATCCGGGCCGAGATCCCCGTCATGGGGCATCTGGGCCTCACCCCCCAATCGCTGCTGGCCATGGGGGGCTTCCGGGTCCAGGCCAAGAGTGTCGACGCCGCCGGCGCCCTGCTCGACGCGGCCAAGTCCCTCGAGGCGGCCGGCTGCTTCGCCTTCGTGATCGAGGGGGTGCCCGACGTGGTGGGGACGGCGGTGACCGAGGCCATCGACGTGCCCACCATTGGGATCGGGGCCGGGCCGGGCACCGACGGGCAGGTGCTGGTCTTCCACGACCTGCTCGGCCTGGGGGCGCGCACCCCGCCCAAGTTCGTGCGCCAGTACGCCGACCTGGGCCGCATCGCCACCGACGCGGTGGCCGCCTTCGCCGCCGACGTGCGCAGCGGCGCCTTCCCCAGCGACGCCGAGAGCTACCACGGCTCGAGCGAGCTGGGCAACGCCCTGTCCTGACGCGTTGGGCAACGCCCGGTCCTGACCAAACGCCCGGTCCCAACGCACCGGGGCCGGTCAACGTGAGGGCCTCGGCGCAGGGTTCCGGCGCAGGCGGGGAACCCCATGCTCCGGCCTCGGCTAACATGACGCCCCGCAACAGACCCTGCCCCTGACCGCCAGGGGCCCGGGCACTTCGCCCGGTCCGGAGGGAGGTACGCCGCACATGCGGCCTTACGAAGTCATGGCCATTTTCGAGGCCAGCACCGAGCCCACCATCATCCAGGGAGTGCTCGACCGCGCCCTGGACACCATCCGCTCCACCGGCGGCAACCCCGGCGCCATCGACCGCTGGGGCAAGCGCACCTTCGCCTACGAGGTGAACCACAAGCGCGAGGGCTACTACGTCCTCGTCGAGTTCACCGCCGAGCCACCGACCGTCGCCGACGTCGACCGGCTGCTCACCCTGGCCGACGAGGTGATCCGGCACAAGG
>JBKQIP010000132.1:0-13888 GCA_052148295.1 Acidimicrobiales bacterium | reverse complement strand
GAGGAGGAGGTCTTCCGGGGATGGCTCTTCAGCGTGGGCCGGGTCGACCTGGTGGATCCCCGCGGGGAGCCGTTCCAGCGCTTCGTGGTGCACCACCCCGGAGCGGTGACCGTCGTCCCGGTGGACGCGCACCGCCGGGTGACGCTGGTGCGCCAGTACCGGGCCTCGGTCGACCGCATGGTGCTCGAGACGCCCGCCGGCACCTGTGACGTGGCCGAGGAGGCCCGGGAGGCCACGGCCCGGCGCGAGCTGGCCGAAGAGGCGGGGCTGGTGGCCGGGTCGCTGGAGCCGCTGCTGGGGACGTTCAACACGCCGGGGATCAGCGACCAGTACACCACCATCTTCCTGGCCACCGACCTCTCTCCCTGCGCCACCTCGCGGGTGGGCGTGGAGGAGGGCTACATGACGGTCGAGACGCGGTCCCTCGACGACGTCGAGGACCTCATCGCCGACGGCACCCTGGTGGACGAGACCACGGTGCTCGGGCTCCTCCTGGCCCGGGCGCACCTGGACCGGGCCTCGGGGGGCCGGGACCCGCTGCCGGCGTAGTGCCCGGGGCGCCGCTCTCCCGCAACGCCGAGGAGTTCCTCTCGTGGCTGGAGGTGGAGCGGGGCCGGGCCCCCCGGACCCTGAGCTCGTACCGCCGGGACCTGGTGGCCTACCAGGCCTACCTGGGGGGACGCGGGGACGGCGTGGTGATGGAGGCGGCCTCGTCGGGGGATGTCGCCGCCTACGTGGCCCAGCTCCGGCGCACCCACTCGTCGGCGTCGGTGGCCCGGGCGCTCTCCACCGTGCGGGGCTTCCACCGGTTCCTGGTCGAGGAGGGAACGGTGCCGGGCGACCCCACGGCCGACCTACCCGGGGTGGGTGTGGCCGATCTGCTGCCCAAGGCCCTCAGCGAGGAGGAGACGGCGCGACTGCTGGGCTCGGTGGTCGGCACCGGACCGGCGGTCCTGCGCGACCGGGCGCTGCTCGAGGTCCTCTACGCCACGGGCGCTCGGGTCAGCGAGGCGGTGGGGTTGAACCTGGGGGACGTGGCCGAGGCGACGGAGGCCACCGGCCTGCCCCTCATCCGCCTGTTCGGCAAGGGCAGCAAGGAACGGGTCGTGCCGCTCGGACGACTGGCCCGGGTGGCCCTGTCGGAGTGGCTGTCGGGCCAGGGGCGGGACCTCATGGTCCCGGCCCGGTGGAGGTTCCGGGACGACGCCGAGGCCGTCTTCTTGAACGCGCGGGGCGGCCGGCTGTCGCGGGTGGGGGCGTTCGGCGTGGTCAAGAAGTACGCAACCCGGGTCGGCCTGGCCGATCGCGTCAGCCCCCACGTCCTGCGGCACTCGTGCGCCACCCACATGCTGGCCCACGGCGCCGACATCCGGGTGGTCCAGGAGCTGCTCGGGCACGCCTCCGTCGCCACCACCCAGCGCTACACCAAGGTGTCGTCGGACCACCTCCGGCGGGCCTACGAGAGCGCCCATCCCCGAGCGGGTACACCGCGGGGGAGGGAGGACATAGCATGAGGCCATGCCGAACGAGGCCCCCCCGGCCGCTTCATCCGCCGTCGACTTCGCTGCGCTCTTGCAGGAGGAGCAGCAGAGCCTGCACGCCCAATTGAGCGAGCTCGGATACGGCGCCGCGGGTGACACCGGCCTGAACTATGACTCGAACTTCGCGGACTCCAGCCAGGTCACGGCGGAGCGGGGTGAGGCCGAGCGCCTGGCCACCGAACTGCAGGAATCCCTCGAGGAGGTCGAGGCCGCCCTGACCCGGCTCGAGGCGGGGCACTACGGCATCTGCGAGGTGTGCGGCAAGCCCATCGGTGAAGCGCGCCTCGAGGCCATGCCCGCGGCGCGCTTCTGCATCGTCGACGCCGCCAAGCAGTAGCCGCTCGTGCGCCCGCCCGGAGGAGCGCCCTCCGGCCGACGACCGATGGATCGCAACACCAAGCGGATCCTGTGGATCGTGGCCGGCGCCGCGGTGTTCATCGCCCTGGTGGCGCACCACAACATCAGCGAGCAGGACATCATCCTGTTCTGCGTCATCGTCCCCTCCATCATCCTCCACGAGATCTCCCACGGATGGGTGGCGCGCGTCTTCGGCGACCGCACGGCCGAGCGGGCGGGACGGCTCACCCTCAACCCCATGGTGCACATCGATCCCGTGGGCACGCTCATCGTGCCCGCCCTGCTGGCGCTCGGGGGTTTCGGCGTGTTCGGCTGGGCCAAGCCCGTGCCGGTCAACACGGCGAACCTGCGCAGCCCCCGCAACGAGGGCGTGCTGGTGTCGCTGGCCGGTCCCTTCACCAACTTCCTCCTGGCCGGTGCGGGGGCCCTGGTGTTCATCGAGTTCTTCCGGGCCACCGCGCTCCGCACCGGGGCGCTCTCGCTCCCGGCCGAGGTCGTCTTCTACTTCAGCCTGGGCAACATCGGCCTGATGGCCTTCAACCTCGTACCCATCCCGCCCCTCGACGGCTCGGTCGTCTTCGAGCGATTCCTCCCGGCGCGCTACTGGCCCACCTACCTGCGCATCCGGCCCTACACCATGATGATCATCCTGGGGCTGGTCTTCATCAACTTCCTGTTCAACCCCGGACCCCTCACCCTCGCCTTCCAACACCTCTACGACTGGTGGGCCGGCGTTCTCTTCGGGGGGCCCTGAGGGCGCTCGACGGTGCGGAGGCCGTGCAGCATGAGGTAGAGGGTGCGGGTGGCCACGTCGGCCGCGGCGGCGCGGTCGGCGGCGCCCGTGACGTATTCCCCCGCGCCGCGGATGGCCGCGTAGAGGGCCATGGCCGTGGCCTCCACGTCGACCGCCTGGATCTCGCCGGCCTCGACCGCCTCCGCCAGCTGCTCCCGCACGAGCGCGTAGGAGCTGCCTCGCTCGGCCTGAGCGGGGATGACCCGCGGGGCGTCGACCAGCGCGATGCGGGCGTAGGCGTCCTCCGTGCACAGCTCGAGGAAGATGCGCATGCCACCGCGCAGGCGCGCCAGCGGCGACGGGACGGCCGTCAACGCGTCCCGTCGTTGGTGGAACGCGTCGTTGAGGGCGGCGAACACCTCGTCGAAGATCTCCCGCTTGCCGCCGGGGAAGTAGTGGTAGAGCGCGCCGCGCGCCATGCCGGCGCGCGCCAAGATTCCGGCCACGGTGGTGGCCTCGTAGCCCTTCTCGGCGAAGCAGTCCCGGGCCGCCTCGAGCAGCCCCGCTCGCGACGCCCGCGCCTGCTCCCTGCGTCCCACGTCCCTCAGGCTAACCGGTTTAGTTGACCGACCGTCGGTCAACGAATACCCTGACACTGCCGGGGTGAGGCCCCCCGGGTCGAGGAGGCACCATGCGATCGGGCCAGGCCAGCCGTACCGCCGAGCACAACGCCCTGTTCCGGGCCCTCGAGACGTCCCTGCCGCCGGAGCGGCGCCTGTTCAGCGACCCCCTGGCCCGCGCCTTCGTGACCTGGCCCCTCTCGCTGGCGGTCCGGGCGGGGGCGGTGCCCGGCGGACGGGAGGTGGTCCTGGGCACCATCGACCGCCGCTGGCCCGGCGTCCGGACCTCGGTGGTGGCCCGGACCAAGCTCATCGACGAGGACCTGGCGACGTCCGCCCGGTCCCGGCCCCAGGTGGTGATCCTCGGTGCCGGCTACGACACCCGGGCCCACCGCCTCGACGCGCTGCGGCAGGTGGCGGTCTTCGAGGTGGACCATCCGGACACCCAGGCGGCCAAACGCGCCGTCCTGCGCCGCGTGGGCGAGGGCGGCGGCGACGGCGGCGGCGAGGGAGGGGGCGGAGCGGAGAACGTGCGCTACGTGGCCAGCGATTTCAACCAGAGCCAGCTGGAGCCGGCGATGGAGGCCGCCGGGCACGACATGGACCGGCCCACCGTCTTCGTGTGGGAGGGCGTGACGGGCTACCTGACCGAGGCGGCCGTCGACACCACGCTGCGGTGGTGCGCCCGGGCGGCGCCGGGCAGCCGCCTGATCTTCACCTACCTCCACCGCGACGTCCTGACCGATCCGCAGCGGTTCGCCGGGACGGAGCGTCTGCTCGCCACGCTGGACAAGGTGGGGGAGCGGCTCACCTTCGGGATGGACCCGGCCGCGGTGGCGGGGTACCTGGCGCAACGCGGCCTGACCCTCCAGCGCGACCTGGGCGCGGCCGAGTACCGGGAGCTGGCCTACGGGGACCGGGCCCGGGACATGCACGGGCACGAGTTCTACCGGGTGGCCTTCGCCACGGTGGGAGCGGCGGTGCCGGGCCCGGCGGCGCGGGACGTGCGTTCGCTGCGGGGCTGAGCCCGCCCGGGAGGCTGCCTCAGCGGGGTCCGGCGGTCGGGCGCAGCAGCCCCACGGCCTCGGCGGCCACTGCGTAGGTCTCGGCGGCGACGGCGTGGGCCCGGGCCGCACCCTGGGCCAGCACGCCGTGGACGTAGGAGGGGTCCGCCTCGAGGGCGGCCCGGCGCTCCCGGACCGGGCGGAGGAGCTCGACCAGGGCGTCGGCCACGTCGTTCTTCAGGTCGCCGTAGCGGGTGTAGCCCTCGGCCACCTGCTCGGGCGTGCGCCCGGTGGCACCGGCGAGCAGGTCGAGCAGGTTGGCCAGGCCGGGCTTGGCCCGGCGGTCGTAGCGGACCTCGCCGTCGGTGTCGGTCACCGCCCGGCGGACCTTGCGGCGGATGTCGTCGGCCGGGTCGACCAGGCCGATGGTGCCCAGCGGGGAGTCGACGGACTTGGACATCTTGCGCTCGGGGTGCTGGAGGTCCATGACCCGGGCCGCCACGCCGGGGATGGCCGCCTCGGGCACGGTGAAGGTCTCGCCGTAGCGGTTGTTGAAGCGCACGGCCAGCTCGCGGGCCAGCTCCAGGTGCTGGCGCTGGTCGTCGCCCACCGGCACGGCGGCGGCGTGGTACAGCAGGATGTCGGCCGCCATGAGCACCGGGTAGGTGAAGAGGCCGGCCCGCACCGTCTCCTGGCCCTCGCCCTTCTCCTTGAACTGGGTCATGCGGCGCAGCTCCCCCACGGTGGCCGTGCACTCGAGCAGCCAGGTCAGCCGGGTGTGCTCGGGGACGTGGCTCTGGGCGAAGATGGTGCAGCGCTCCGGGTCGAGGCCGGCGGCCAGGAGGTTGAGGGCGGCGTCGAGGGAATTGCGCCGCAGCACCGCCGGCTCGATCTCGGTGGTCAGGGCGTGCAGGTCGACCACGCAGTAGAACGCATCGTGGTCGTCCTGGAAGGTGACCCAGTGCCGCAACGCCCCGAGATAGTTGCCGAGCGTGAAGTCGCCCGACGGGGCGATACCGGAGAGGACCCTGCGCATGGCGCCCATGGTAGGGGGCACCGCCGGTGGGGCCCGTCCGTGGACCCGTGCCGCCGGGGCCGGGGGTGCGCGACGTGGGCGGGGAGGTTCGGTATGGTCGGAGCGTGGCCTACGCGGTGTCCACCCCTGTCTTCGAGGGCCCCATCGACCTCCTGCTGCACCTGGTGTCGTCCCACGACGTGGACGTGCTCGACGTCCCGCTGCTCCCGGTGGTCAACGGGTTCCTGCAGGTGCTGACCGGGCAACGGGACCAGATCGACCTCAACCAGCTCTCCGAGTTCCTGCTGGTGGCGGCCATCCTGATCGAGCTGAAGTCGCAGAAGCTGCTGCCGGGGCGCGAGGCCCCCGACGAGGACGAGGAGCTCTTGGGCTGGGAGGAGCGCGACCTGCTCCTGGCCCGCCTGCTCGAGTGCCGGGCCTACGCCGCCGCCGCCGACGTCTTCGTGGCCCTGGCCGAGCAGGCCTCGCGCTCGGTGCCCCGGGAGGTGGGGCTGCCCCCCGACTTCGCCGTGCACGCCCCCGACCTGCTGGTCGGGATCACGCCCGACGACCTGGCCCGGGCCTACCGGCGCGGTGCGGCCGAGCGCCCCGTCCCGCGGGTCGACACCTCCCACATCACGGTGGACACGGTCTCGGTGGCCGAGGCGCTGGCCGACCTCATCTCGGTGCCCCGGCACCAGCGGGCCACCTCGTTCCGGCGGCTGGTCGAGGAGTGCACGACCCGCATGGAGGTCATCGTCCGCTTCCTGGCCCTGCTGGAGCTGTGCAAGCTGGGACGGGTCACCCTGGGCCAGGGCCGCACCTTCGGGGACCTGCACATCGAATGGCTCGAGTCCGACGAGGCGCTGGCCGGGGTGTCCAGCGGGCGCGGCCCGGGGGAGACGCTGGGATTCGAGATCGAGGAGTACGAAGGGTGAACGGGTGAGCGAGGGCGAGGAACTGGGCCGGGCCATCGAGGCCGTCCTGATGGTGGCCTCGGAGCCGGTGCCCCCGGGGCTGCTGGCCGAGCTGCTCGAGGTGCCGGTCGAGCAGGTCGAGGTCGCCCTCGACGACCTGAGCCAGGAGTACACCCGCGCCCGGCACGGGTTCGTCCTGGCCCGCATCGCCGGGGGGGCGCGGCTGCAGACCCACCCGGACCTGGCCCCCTACGTGGAGCGCTTCGCCAACCGGGACGTCTCGCCCCGGCTCTCCACCGCCGCGTTGGAGACACTGGCGATCGTGGCCTACCGCCAACCGGTCTCCCGGGGCCAGATCTCCTCGCTGCGCGGGGTCAACGTCGACGGGGTGACCCGGCTGCTGGAGCAGCGGGGGTACATCGAGGTGGTGGGCCGGGCCGAGGGCCCGGGCCAGCCGGCCCTCTTCGGGACCACGGACCTCTTCCTGGAACGCCTGGGGCTGCCTTCCCTGGACGAGCTGCCCCCGGTCGAGGACTTCCTGCCCGGCCCCGAGGTGGCGGGCCGCTTCGAGCAGGACCTGCGGTCCGACCTGGGGGTCGACGTGGGGACCGGCGACGCCTGACGCCGGGGCGGGGCCGCCGGGGGAGCGGCTGCAGAAGGTGCTGGCCCGGGCCGGCCAGGGCTCGCGCCGGGTCTGCGAGGAGCTGATCGCCGCCGGTCGGGTGACCGTGGACGGCCAGGTGGCCGAGCTCGGTCGCCGCATCGACGTGGCCACCGACCGGGTGGAGGTCGACGGCATCCTGCTCCCGGTGGCGCCCGACCTGGTCTACTACCTGCTGAACAAGCCGGCCGACGTGGTCACCACGGCCCGCGACACCCACGGCCGGCGCACCGTGCTCGACCTGGTCCCGGCCGAGCCCCGGGTGTTCCCCGTGGGCCGGTTGGACCGGGCCACCGAGGGATTGCTCGTCCTGACCAACGACGGGGCCCTGGCCCAGCTCCTGAGCCACCCGTCGCACGGGGTGGAGAAGGAGTACGTGGCCGAGGTCAGCGGCACGCCGTCGGCGGGGGCCCTGCGCACGCTGCGCCGGGGGGTCGAGCTCGAGGACGGGCGTACCGCACCGGCGGCCGTGGGCGTCCTGGCCCCCGGCGTGCTGCGGCTGGTGCTGCACGAGGGCCGCAACCGCCAGGTCCGCCGCATGTGCGAGGCCGTGGGCCACCCGGTCCGCCGGCTGGTGCGGACCCGGGTCGGACCCCTGCGCGACACCGGCCTCCTCCCGGGGCGCTGGCGGGAGCTCACCGCCCCGGAGGTGCGGGCCCTGGCCGCCGCCGCCGGGTCGGCCCGACCGGCGTGACCGGCGCGACTGTGTGAGCGGGAGCGCCACCGACGTGTTCGTGGCGCGCACCGACCCGTCCCGGGGGGGTTGAGCAGCCCGATCCGGGCCGCGGGCCCTTCCGACGGTCCACCGACGGTCCGCCGACGGTCCCCCGCCGGCCCCCCGCCGGTCCCCCGCCGGCCCACGGGGTCCTGATCGGGAACCGTTAGCATGAGCCGCCATGTCCGCCACTCCAGTCGTGCGGGGCCTGCGCGGGGCCACCACCGTCGAGGCGGACACGGTCGAGCAGGTCACGGAGCGGTCCCAGGAGCTCATGCGGCGGATCATGGAGCGCAACGGCCTGGTCGAGGACGACATCGTCAGCGCCATCTTCACCGTCACGGGCGACATCTCGAGCATCTTCCCGGCCACCGCCATCCGCGCCATCGGGTTCGGGGCGGTGCCGCTGCTCTGTGCGGCGGAGATCCCCGTGCCCGGCGCCATGCCGCTGTGCATCCGCGTCCTGCTCCACGTCTCCACCACCCGGCCGAGGGACCAGATGCACCACGTCTATCTCCACGGCGCCCAAGGGCTCCGCGATGACCTCCCGGACTGAGGCGGGGGCGCGGCCTCGGGCGCTGGTGGTGGGAACGGGCCTGATCGGTGGCTCCATCTCCCTCGCCCTGCGC
The DNA here is from genome assembly GCA_052148295.1 of Acidimicrobiales bacterium. Lineage (GTDB taxonomy): Bacteria > Actinomycetota > Acidimicrobiia > Acidimicrobiales > RAAP-2 > Bog-473. The sequence continues at coordinate 5,696 of JBKQIP010000132.1, read as the reverse complement.
CGGCGGGGCTGGCACGTCAGCGGCACCGACGCCGACCCCGAGCGCCTGGCCGAGGCGCTCCGCTCGGGCGTCATCGACGCCGCCGGGGACGACCTGGGGGCCCAGGTCGTCTTCATCGCCACGCCGGCCGCCGCCGTGGTCGACGCGGCACGCCGGGTGCTGGCCACCCCCGGCCGGAGGGACGACGCCGTGGTCAGCGACGTCAGCGGCGTGAAGACGGCCATCGTGGAGGGGACCGCCCACCCGCGCTTCATCGGCGGGCACCCCATGGCCGGGTCCGAACAGGTGGGCCTGCGGGGCGCCGACGCCGACCTGTTCGAGGGCGCGGTCTGGGTGCTGACCCCGACGGCCGAGACGGACCTGTCGGCCTTCACCGCCCTCCAGGGCGTGGTGACCGCACTGGGCGCCGACGTGCTCGTCCTCTCGGCGCGGGACCACGACCGCCTGGTGGCCGTGGTGTCCCACGTGCCCCACCTGGTCGCCGCCACGCTGATGAACGCCGCCGCCCGGGGGGCCGAGCAGGACGGCTCGCTGCTGCGCCTGGCCGCGGGGGGATTCCGGGACATGACCCGGGTGGCCGCCGGTCACCCGGGCATCTGGCCCGACATCTGCACCGACAACGCCGGCCCCATCGTCGACGCCCTCGACGCGCTGGTGGCCGAGCTGACCGCCGTGCGCGACCGCGTGGCCGGCAACGACCGCGAGGGCATCTACGAGGGCCTGCAGCGGGCCAGCGCGGCGCGGCGCAACCTGCCGGCCCGCTTCGTGCGCCCCGACAACCTCTCCGAGCTGCGGATCCCGGTGCCCGACCGGCGCGGGGAGCTGGCCGAGATCACCTCGCTGGCCGCCAACGCGGGCATCAGCATCTACGACATCGAGATCGCCCACTCGGCCGAGGGCCCCCGGGGCGTCCTCATCCTGGTGGTCGACACGGCCGAGGCGGGCCGGTTGCGCGACGCCATCGTGGAGCGGGGCTACCACTGCCGGGCGGAGCAGCTGACGTGAGGGCGCCCCGCACGCTGGTGGTGCACGGAGGCGTGGCCTGCCGGGGCTCGGTGCGCACGCCGGGAGAGAAGTCCATCTCGCACCGCTCGGTGCTCCTCGCCGCGCTGGCCCAGGGCACCTCGGTGGTGCACGGGCTCTCCGACGGGGCCGACGTGGCCTGCACGCTACGGGCGGTCGAGGCCATGGGCGCCGGGGTGGAGGCCGGGCCGGACCACGTGACCATCCACGGGGGCCGCAGCCGCCTGCACGCCCCGGCGGGACCGATCGACTGCGGGAACTCGGGCACCTCCATGCGGTTGTTGGCCGGGCTGGTGGCCGGGTTCGCCTGGGAGACCGAGCTGGTGGGCGACGACTCGCTGGCGCGCCGTCCGATGGACCGGGTGGCCGAGCCGCTCCGGCTCATGGGCGCCACCGTGTCGGGGTCGGGGGAGCGGTGCCTGCCGCCCCTGCGGATACGGGGCGGCGACCTGCGGGGCATCGACTGGACCTCCACCGTGGCGAGCGCCCAGGTGAAGTCGGCCCTCCTGCTGGCCGGGCTCAGCGCCACCGGCCCCACCACGGTGCGCGAGGCGGTGACCACGCGCACCCACACCGAGGAGATGCTGGCCGAGGCCGGCGTCGAGGTGGTGGTCGAGCCCTGGGGGGACGGGAGGATCGTCACGGTGCACCCCGCCGCGCTGCGCCCGGTCGACCGCACCGTCCCGGGGGACCCCTCGGCCGCCGCCTTCTTCGTGACGGCCGGCTGCGCCGTGGCGGAGAGCGTGGTCGACGTCCGCGACGTCTACCAGGGCCCGGCCCGCCTGGGCTTCGCCACCGTCCTGCGGCGCATGGGGGGCCAGGTGGTGTTCACCCTCGACGGCGAGATGGCCGCACCGGGCCACACCACCGCCATCACGGCCCAGGCCGGGCCCCTGCGGGCCACCGCCGTGGCCGCCGCCGAGATCCCCTCGCTCGACGAGGTGCCGATCCTGGCCGTGGCCGCCGCCGTGGCCGAGGGGGAGACGGTCTTCACCGACGTCGGCGAGCTGCGGGTCAAGGAGGTGGACCGCCTGGCCGCCGTGGTCGACATGGTGACCGCCTTCGGGGCCCGGGCCGCCGCGGAGGGCGACACCCTGCGCATCACCGGGGTCGGGCCCGGTGGGCGCCTGCGCGGTGCCCGCTTCGACAGCCGGGGCGACCACCGCATGGCCATGGCCGCCGCGGTGGCCGCGCTGGCCGCCGGGCCGGGGGAGCGCAGCGTCATCAGCGGCTTCGACGCCACCGAGACCAGCTACCCGGGCTTCGCCGAGGACCTGCGGTCCCTGACCGGCGCCGACGGGGCGACGTCGCCGCGGGCCCTGATCGTGGCCATCGACGGCCCGGCCGGCGCCGGCAAGTCCACCGTCTCGCGGGCGGTGGCCGAGCGCCTGGGTCTCGACCGCCTCGATACCGGGGCCATGTACCGGGCCGTGGCCGCCCTGGCGCTGTCCCGGGGCATCGAGCCCGACGAGCAGCCCGCCGTGGCCGCCCTGGCGGCGCAGGCCGGCATCTCGCTGGCCTCCGGGACGCCCGAGCGCGTCGTGATCGACGGTCTCGACGTCACCGACGTCATCCGCTCCCCCGAGGTCGGGCGGGCGGTGTCCCTGGTGGCGGCCAATCCGGGGGTGCGCGACCAGCTGGTCGAGCGCCAGCGGGCCTGGGCCCACGAGCACGGCGGGGGGGTGGTCGAGGGACGGGACATCGGCAGCGTCGTGTTCCCCGAGGCCGCGCTCAAGGTCTACCTGACGGCCTCGCCCGAGGAACGGGTCCGGCGGCGCCGGGACGAGTCGGCCGCCGGGGTGGCGCGCCGCGACCGCATCGACTCCACCCGCGCCGCGTCCCCGCTGGTGGCCGCCGCGGACGCCCGGCGGCTCGATACGACTGGGCGTAGCGTGGACGACGTGGTCGATGAGGTCCTCTCGTGGCTGTGAGTACGCCCGCACCGGGACGGCACCAGGACTTCGCCGTCGAGCCGGCGTCCAAGCTGCTGTACCGCATCATGCGCCGCCTGTTCGTCGCCCTCATGTGGGCGTTGTTCCGGCCCCGGGTGGTCGGCCGCCGGTACGTGCCCGAGGCGGGCCCGGTCATCCTCGCCCCGGTGCACCGGTCCTTCGCCGACTTCGGGTTCACCGCCTTCTGCACCAGGCGCAAGCTCTTCTTCATGGCCAAGGACAGCCTGTGGGCGAAGCCGTGGCTGGGCCGGCTCCTCTACTACGTCGGCGCCTTCCCCGTGCACCGCGAGTCGGCCGACCGTGAGGCCCTGCAGCGGGCCGAGGACGTGCTGAGGAAGGGGCAGTGCCTCGTCCTGTTCCCCGAGGGCACCCGCCGCGAGGGTCGGGCCGTCGAGGACCTGATGGAGGGGGCGGCCTTCCTCTCGGCCCGCACCGGTGCCCCCGTCGTGCCCATCGGCATCGGCGGGTCCGATCTGGCCATGCCCAAGGGCAAGCTCCTGCCGAAGCCACTGACCATCCACGTGGTCATCGGCGCGGCCATCGCCCCGCCACCCCGTACCGGCGGGGGGCGCGTGTCGCGCTCGGCCGTGCACGCCGCCACCGAGGACCTGGTCGGCCAGCTGCAGGCGGTCTACGACGAGGCCCGGGACCGGACCGGCCGCTACGCCTGACCGCCCCGACCATCCTGACCGTCCCGACCGTCCCGACCGTCCCGACCGTCCCGACCGTCCTGACCGCCCCGACCGCCCCGACCGTCCCGCCGAGCCGCCGGCGGCCCGCGCCGGAGCGGTACGCTTCGCCCGATGGCCACGAGCACGTTCCTCGCGGTCGTCGCCTCCCCGGAGCTGGTGTTCTTCACCGTGGTGGGCGGGGTCCTGGCCGTCCTCGGGGGCGCCATGGTGTCCGACGTGGCGGGCTTCGGGGAGTGGCTGGTGGAGCGGGCCATCCCCAAGGCGCTGCGGATGGGGAGCGCGGACGCCGACCGGCGGAAGTTCGGCTGGGGCTATCTCCTCGTGGGGCTGGCGGTCGCCGTGATCTGCCTGTCCCAACTGCTGTAGCCACCGGCACTGCTGGAGCCACCGGCGGCCGCCCGGGCCGCCGGGGCGTGGTGTCCACGGCCCGTGCCAGCCCGAGCACGCCAGGGCGTACGACCACGAGGGCGGAAACCGGGCCGGATCCTCAGGGCGCCACCACTCGGTGGGGCTCGAGCACCACATCGGCCGTCCGGAGCCGCTGGAGGACCCGGTTCTCCCGGCCGTAGGCCAGGGGCGTGAACAAGAGGGTGTCGAGGGGGAACCACAGGCCCAGCCAGACCAGGACCCATCCACCGGTGTCGACGATCAGGTTGGTGTTCCCGGTGGTGCCGACCAGGCTCGACTTGACGATGACCAGAATGAATCCGAGCACCACAATGGGCAACCCGACGCACAGTGACCACAGGCCGTCGAGCCGGGTGGCCCGGCGCTCGCGCTGGTTGTAGACGATGCGATGGTCGCAGTAGCGCCGCAGGGTGCGGCTGATCCGCTCGCTCACGCCGTCGTCGATGTCCGCCGCCGGCAGCGAGAGCTCGAGCCGGACCGGTCCGGTGGAGCGGTGGCTGCGGAGCACGCTGATGCAGAACTCCAGTCCCGTCATGAAGTTCCGGTACTCGGAGAACAGGTCCGTGGTGGCCAGGACGAACATCTCCTCGGGGCAGGTGAGCCACACGGGGATGACGTGCGGAGTTCTCTCGCCCACGGCACCCAGTTCTAGTCGGCCCGGACCGCCGGTGCCCGGGGGTCGGGGCCGGTGGGCGGCGTCCGGCGCCCCGGGTCGGCCGCGCCGCGCTCCCGCCACCAGGTGGACAGCACCACCCAGGCGTACCGCAGGCCGAAGAGGTAGTTCTTGCCCTTCTTGGTGGTGCCCGAGGACCGGGGCAGCCACAGGGTGGGGCGCTCGGTCACCCGCCAGCCCCGCTTCATGCACACCATCAACAGCTCCGCCGTCTGGTACTGGGACTGGGTCAGTCGGTGCAGCACGTCCTCGAGCATGGTGACCCGCAGGGCGCGGTACCCGTTGGACGTGTCGGTCAGCTTGGTGCCCCCCAGGGCGCTCATGACGAGGGAGAAGACGCGCACCCCGGCCTTGCGGAAGCGGTCCGTGGTCGTGTCCCGCCCGAGGCGCCGCGAGGCCACCACGAAATCGGCCTGGTCGTCCATCAGGGGCCGGAGCATCTCGGGGATCTCGGCGGGGTCGTTCTGCCCGTCCGCGTCCAGGGTGACCACGTACTGCGCGCCCAGCTCGATACTCAGGGCGTAGCCCACCCGGAGGGCATAGCCGTGGCCCAGGTTCTCGTCCAGGACGAAGGTGATGGCCCCGGCGTCGAGTGCGACCTCGGCGGTGCGGTCCGATCCGCCGTCCACCACGACCAGCGTGTCGAGCTCCAGCCCGTCCACCGAGTGCGGCATGGCGGCCAGGACGGCCCCGATGTTGGCCTCCTCCTCGAACGCGCAGATCAGGCCCACCACCGGGGCCAGCTTGCGGTCGGGGTACCGGCCGGTGAAGGCCGCGCGCCCCGCGGCGATGACCCGGCGGGCCAGAGCCGTCGTCGAGGATATCGACATGAAGGCGCCGCGCGGGCTCGACAAGGCGCTGTTCCAAAAACTCGTCGGCGGCGAGTGGATCGCACGACACCAAAACTGGCTCATCATCGGTCCCACCGGTGTCGGCAAGAGTTGGATT
>JBKQIP010000131.1:0-5138 GCA_052148295.1 Acidimicrobiales bacterium | reverse complement strand
CCAGCCCCAGGTGGCCATCTTGGCCACCGACGGCATCGCCCGGCGTCCGGTGGTGGTGACGCAGGACGACGGGTCCGAGTCGATCGCCATTCACTCGACCGGGATCCTCGGGCTCAGTTGGGACCATCGCGCCGTCGACGGTGCCTACGTGTCGTCGTTCCTCGGCCTGGTGGCCCAGCTGCTGACCGGTCGCGACTGGTCCGCCGAGCTCTGAGCAGCCCGTCCGTGCTGCACGTTCGATCTCTGGGGTCGGTCCCCTACGGCGAGGCGTTCGCGTTGCAGCACGCGCTGGCCGCGGGCACCGAGGACGACTACCTCCTCGTCCTGCAGCACCCGCACGTCTACACCCTGGGTGCCCACGCCGACCGATCGCACGTCCTGGTCGATCCGGCCTCGGTGGGGGCCGCGCTGGAGCAGACCGATCGGGGCGGCGACGTGACCTACCACGGCCCCGGACAGCTGGTGGGCTACCCCATCCTCTCGGTGCCCGACCACCCCTCGTCCGGACGCGAGCACGTGCACCGACTCGAGGAACTGGTGATCGCCACCCTGGCCGACGTCGGGCTGCCCGGCGCCTCCCGGGTGGGCCGGTACCCGGGGGTGTGGATCGACGCCGACGGCCCCGCTCCGCGCAAGATCGCCGCTGTCGGCGTCCGCACCGTCCGCGGCAGCCCGGGACGCCGGCGCACCCTGCACGGGGTGGCCCTCAATGTGTCCTGCGACCTCGCCATGTTCGGCCACATCGTGCCGTGCGGCATCGCCGACCGTGGCGTCACCTCCCTGGCGGCCGAGGGCGTCGACGTGACGATGTCGGCCGTGGTCGAGGCGTTCATCGCCCGGGCCATCGCCATGTTCGGCCACGCCGGCGTCGATCGCCAGGATGTGGTCAGCGGTCCGGTGGCGTCCGGTGGCCCGGCGGAACGACCGCTCCTGCGGCGCCTGCGCCAGGCCGGAGTGGAGCCGGGGACGGCGGTGCGCATCGAGCAGCGCAAGCCCGCGTGGCTCCGGGTGCCCGCGCGCATGGGCGGGGAGTACCTCGCCCTGGGCCAGACGGTGCACGGGCTGGGACTGGCCACCGTGTGCGAGGAGGCGGGCTGCCCCAACATCTTCGAGTGCTGGTCCGAGGGGACGGCCACGTTCATGATCAACGGGGACCGCTGCACCCGGGCCTGCGGCTTCTGCCGGGTCGACACCCGGCACCCCCAGGCACTCGATCCCGACGAGCCGGACCGGGTGGCCCAGGCGGTGGAGCGGATGGGGCTGGGGCACGCCGTGGTGACCTGCGTGGCCCGTGACGACCTGGCCGACGGCGGGGCCGGCGCCATGGGGCAGGCCATTGCTGCCATTCGGCGCCGGACGCCGGACACCACCGTCGAGGTGCTGATCTCGGATTGCCGCGGCGACGCGTCGTCACTCGAGATGATCTTCGCCGCCCGGCCCGACGTGCTCAACCACAACATCGAGACCGTCGCCCGCCTGCAGCGAGCCGTCCGGCCCTCGGCCGGCTACGCGCGCAGTCTCGGGGTCCTGGCCCGGGCCGCGGCTGCGGGCCTGGTCACCAAGTCGGGGTTGATGGTCGGCCTCGGTGAGCGTGAGGACGAAGTGGTCGCCACCATGGCCGACCTGAGGGCGGTGGGCGTGTCCATCGTCACCATCGGGCAGTACCTGCGGCCCAGCCGCGACCACCTGCCTGTGGCCCGCTACTGGGAGCCCGAGGAATTCGCCCGCCTGCGTCGGATCGGCTCTGAGCTCGGCGTGCCCCACGTGGAGGCGTCGCCGCTCACCCGCTCGAGCTACCACGCCCGGGACGCGGCGGCGGCGGCCGGCGCCGCTCGCTGATCCGCCTCAGGCGACGAAGTACTTGGCCGCGGGGTGGTGGCAGATGATGGCGTCGGTGGTCTGCTCGGGGTGCAACTGGAATCCCTCGCTCACGGTGACCCCGATGCGCTCGCCCCCGAGCAGTTCCACCACCTTGGCGTTGTCGTCGAGGTCCGGGCAGGCCGGATAGCCCCACGAGTAGCGCCCGCCCCGGTAGGCCTGCCGGAAGAGGCCGGTCAGCGTGGGCCCGTCCTCGTCGACGAAGCCGAGCTCCTCGCGTATGCGCCGGTGCCAGTACTCGGCGGTCGCCTCGGCCATCTCGACACTGAGGCCGTGCAGGCGCAGGTAGCTCACGTAGGAGTTGTCGGCGAACAGACGGGCCGTTTCCTCTGAGGCCCGCGGGCCGATGGTGCACAGCATGAAGCTGGCGAAGTCCTCCTCGCCGGAGTCGCCGGAGCGGAAGAAGTCGGCGATGCACAGCCAGGGTTCCTTGCGCTGGCGCGGGAAGGTGAAGCGCATCCACTCGGATGTCCGGGCTTCGTCCTTCCAGATCACCAGGTCGTTGCCCTCCGCGTTGGCCGCGAAGTGGCCGTAGGCGACCTGGGGGATGAGCAGGTCGCCCTCCCGGGCCTTGGCCAGCTCCTGGCGCAGCGTCGCCCGCACCCGATCCTTGAAGGCGGCGTCGTCCTCGCCGTCGAGGGGCCGTTCCCCCCACTGGTTGCGGAACAGGGCGGTCAGGTTCAGGTACTCGGCGATGTCGTCGATGGGGATGCCCTTGGCCACCCGGCTGCCCACGAAGGGCGGGGGGAACAGGGGATTGTCCGTGGCCACGTCGGCCCGGGCCGGCTGTCCCTCGACCGGCTCGGTGTCCCGGGGCTCGAGCCGGCTGCGCCGGGGGACGTTCTTCTCGGAGATCTCCCTGCCGAACAGCGGGTCCTCCTCGCCGTTGCGCTTCATCTCCACCAGACGGTCCATGGTGCGCAGCCCCTCGAAGGCGTCGCGGCCGTAGAAGAGGCGCCCGTCGTAGATCTCGCGCAGGTCGCGCTCGACGTAGGTGCGCGTCAGCGCCGCCCCGCCCAGCAGGATGGGAAGATCGGCCAGGTCGCGCTGGTTGAGCTCGACCAGGTTCTCGCGCATGATCAGGGTCGACTTGACCAGGAGCCCGCTCATGCCGATGGCGTCGGCCTGGTGCTCCTCGGCGGCCACGATCATCTCGTTGATGCCGATCTTGATGCCGAGGTTGACCACCTCGTAGCCGTTGTTGGTCAAGATGATGTCGACCAGGTTCTTGCCGATGTCGTGCACGTCTCCCTTGACGGTGGCCAGGACGACGGTGCCCTTCCCGCCCTGGTCCGCCTTCTCCATGAAGGGCTCGAGGAAGGCGACGGCGGCCTTCATGGTCTCGGCCGACTGGAGCACGAACGGGAGCTGCATCTCGCCCGAGGCGAAGCGCTCGCCCACCACCTTCATCCCCTCCAGCAATATGTCGTTGACGATGGCCAGGGCCCCGAGGCCCGAGTCGAGGGCCTCGGTCAGGTCGCCCTCGAGACCGGTCCGGTTGCCGTCGATGATGCGCTGGGACAGCCGGCGGTCCACCGGCCAGTCCAGGTGCGCGTCCGGCGCGCCCGTGTTGACCTTGACCCCGTCGAAGAGGGCCAGCAGCTCCTGGAGCGGGTCGTAGTCGTCGGTGCGGCGGTCGTAGACCAGGTCGAGGCTGATCTCCTTGGCCCGCTCGTCGATGCGGGACAGCGGCAGGATCTTGGACGCGTGCACGATGGCCGAGTCCAGGCCGGCGTCCACACATTCGTGCAGGAAGACCGAATTGAGCACCTGCCGGGCCGCCGGGTTGAGGCCGAAGGACACGTTGGACAGCCCGAGGATGGTGGAGACCCCGGGCAGCTCGGCCTTGATGGCCCGGATGCCCTCGATGGTCTCGATGCCGTCGCGGCGGCTCTCCTCCATGCCGGTGGAGAGGGGCAGGGCCAGCGGGTCGAAGAGGAGGTCCTCGGGCGCCAGCCCGTAGCGTCCGACGGCGATGTCCGCGATGTTGCGGGCGGCGCGTAGCTTCCACTCCGCCGTGCGGGCCTGGCCCTCCTCGTCGATACAGGTGCAGACCACCGCGGCCCCGAACTCGCGGGCCAGGCGGAGGAAGGTGTCGAGCCGGGTGCCGGGTCCGTCCCCCTCCTCGAGGTTGACCGAGTTGAGGATGGGGCGACCCCCGATCCATTCGAGGGCGGCGCGGGCCACCGGGCCCTCGGTCGAGTCGACCATGAGGGGCACGCTGGCCTGGGTGGCGAAGCGGCTGGCCACCTCGGTCATGTCGGCCACGCCGTCGGCGCCGGTGTAGTCCACGCAGACGTCGATGAGGTGGGAACCCTCGGCCACCTGGTCCCGGGCCATGGCCACGCAGGTGTCCCAGTCCGCCTCGAGCATGGCCTCGCGGAAGCGCTTGGAGCCGTTGGCGTTGGTCCGCTCACCGACCACGAGGAACGAGGTGTCCTGGTGGAACGGCACGGAGGTGTAGATGGAGGCGGCGGCGGGCTCGCTCACCGGCGCGCGTGCGGCCGGGACGGCGTCGGCGCAGCGATCGACCACCGCGGCCAGGTGCGCCGGGGTGGTGCCGCAACAGCCGCCGACGGCGGAGACGCCGAACTCGGTGACGAAGCGGTGGAGGTGGTCGGCCAGCTGGTCCGGCGTGAGGTCGTAGTGCATCCGGCCCTCGACCACGGACGGCAGGCCGGCGTTGGGGACGCAGCTGATGGGTACCCGGCTGGCCGAGGAGAGATGGCGCAGCGCCTCGCTCATCTCGACCGGCCCGGTGGCGCAGTTGAGGCCGACCACGTCGACCTGCATGGCGTCGAGCACGGTCAGGGCGGCCGCGATCTCGGTGCCGGGCAGCATGCGGCCGGTCAGCTCGATGGTGACCTGGACCTGCAGGGGCACCATGCGGTCCAGGGCGGCCATGGCCCGGCGGGCCCCACTGATGGCCGACTTGGCCGACAGCAGATCGAACACCGTCTCGATGAGCAGGAAGTCGACGCCGCCCTCGAGCAGGCCACGCGCCTGCTCCTCGTAGGCCTGGCGCAGGTCGGCGTAGGGGATCTGGCCGAGCGTGGGGAACTTGGTGCCCGGGCCCATGCTGCCGGCCACCCAACGGGGGCGGTCCGGCGTGGTGAACTCGGCGGCGACGGTACGGGCGATCTCGGCCCCGGTGCGGCTGAGCTGACGGGCCTGGTCGGCCAGGCCGTACTCGGCCAGCACGACCGAGGAGGACCCGAAGGTACCGGTCTCGACCACGTCGCACCCGACCTCGTAGAAAG
>JBKQIP010000130.1:0-4423 GCA_052148295.1 Acidimicrobiales bacterium | reverse complement strand
CGGCGTCCGCCCGGTCACCGGGCTTGGCCTTGAACATCTCGAGCATGCGGTCGGTCACCACGAAACCGCCCACGATGTTGAGGGTGGCCAGGAACACGGCCAGGAACCCGAGCACCAGCTGGGCCGTGCCCTGGGCCTCTCCCATGACGAGCAGCGCCCCCACCAGGACGATGCCGTGGATGGCGTTGGACCCCGACATCAACGGGGTGTGCAGGATGCTCGGGACCTTGGAGACGACCTCGACGCCCACGAAGGCGGCCAGCACGAAGATGGCCAGGTACCCCACGATCCCGGTGGCGCTCACCTCGGTTATCACGGGCCGCTCCCTTCGTCGGTGCCGCCGAGGATCTCCACCGCGGCGGCCGAGACGGGCCGGCCCTCCCGCAGGACGCACATCCCCGCCACGATCTCGTCGTCGAAGTCCGGCGCCCAGCGGCCCTCGGGGGCCATGAGGGCCAGCACGTTGACCACGTTGCGCGAGTACAGGAAGCTGGCGTGGGTGGGCATGTCCGAAGGCGGGTTGGCCATGCCCACGATGTGGACCCCGTGGTGGTCGATCACCGCGCCCGCCTCGGTGAGCTCACAGTTCCCGCCGGAGTCGGCCGCCAGGTCCACCACCACGGCCCCTTCGGCCATCCCCTCCACCATGGCCGCGGTGACCAGCACCGGGGCGGCGCGCCCGGGCACGGCCGCCGTCGTGATCACCACGTCGGAGGCGGCCACCTCCGCCGCCAGCGCCTGGCGCTGGCGGTCCAGCTCCTTGGGGGTCAGCTCGCGGGCGTAGCCACCGATGCCGTCGGCCGAGACACCGGTGTCCACGAAGGTGGCCCCGAGGCTCTCCGCCTCCTCCTTGGCGGCGGCCCGCACGTCGTAGGCCCGGACCACCGCCCCCAGGCGCCGGGCGGTGGCGATGGATTGCAGCCCGGCCACCCCCACCCCCATGACCAGGACCTTGGCCGGGGGCACGGTGCCGGCCGCCGTCATGAACATGGGGAAGAACTTGGACAGGTGCTCGGCCGCGGTCAGCCCGGCCCGGTAGCCCGACACGGTGGACTGCGAGCTCAAGGCGTCCATGCCCTGGGCCCGGCTGATGCGGGGCAGCAGGTCGAAGCTGAAGACGGTGGCCCCCCGGCCGGCCAAGACCCCAAGGGCGTCGATCGACTGCGCCGCCGGGAAGAAGCTGAGCGAGGCCGCGCCCTGGGGCACCAGGACGGCGTCCTCGGCACCCGGCGGGTTGATCCTGACCACCAGCTCGGCGTCGCGCTGGGTCGCCGCCGGGTCGGGAGCGGTGGTGGCCCCGGCCTCGGTGAACGCCGTGTCGGAGTAGGCCGCCTGCGCCCCGGCCCCCTCCTGCACCACGACGTCCCAGCCCGCGGCGACCAGCTTCCTGGTCGCGTCGGGGGAGAGGGCGACGCGCCGCTCTCCGGGGCGAGTCTCGGTCGGAACCGCCAATTTCACGGGCCTTGTGTCTAGCAGCTGGGAGCTGGGGCACCTATTTGGGCAGGTCAACCCCGTTTCCGGGGCTCAGCCCGCGCCCGGTTGGCCCAGGGGATCGCCGATGGCGGTGAGGTAGGCCGGCCACTCCCCCCCGCCGTGGAGGATCAGATTGGTCCCCGAGATGTAGGCCGACGCCGGGCTCGAAAGGAACAGGCAGGCCTGCGCCACGTCGGCGGGTCCGCCCAGGCGGCCGAGCGGGACGGTGGCCGTCGCCCGGGCCGCGCCGTCGGGACCACCGTAGAGGTCGTCGCCGGCCTCGGTCCGCAGCAGGCCGGCACTGACGCAGTTGACCCGGACGGCCGGGGCCCACTCGACGGCGAGGGTGGCGGTCAGGTTGACCAGCCCGGCCTTGGCCGCCCCGTAGGCCGCCGCGCCCGGCGAGGCCCGCAACCCCGACACGCTGCCCACGTTGACGATGACCCCCCCGCCCGCCTGGGGCGCCATCACCGCGTAGGCCGCCTGGGCGCAGGAGAAGGGGGCGAGCAGGTTCAGGGCCACCACCGAGGAGATGAAGTTGGGTGAGGCGTCGGCCGCCCTGACCAGGGGGGCGCCGCCGGCGTTGTTGACCAGCACGTCGAGGCGGCCGGACCGTTGCGCCGCGGTGTCGATCACCCGGCGCGCGTCGGCGGGCTGGCGCACGTCGGCGGTCACGAAGTGGGCGCCGGGCACCACGGCCTCGTGACGGCCGCACGTCGTCACCGTGGCACCGGCCTCGACGAAGGCGGCCACGATGCCGGCGCCGACGCCCCGCGAGCCTCCGGTCACCACCACCACCTGGTCGCTGAAGTCGAAGTCCACCCGGGCCACGGGCGACCACCCTATGGCATCGCCCTTTCGCACGGTGCCGGTGATGCCAGTAGGTTTCCAGGGGCCTTCTGACGCGGCGTCAGGAGCACGGCACCGAGGAGAAGACGGCAGCGCATGCCCGTACACGTCGTCCAGGAGCACCCCGGGATCGGCGAGGTGGTGATCGACCACCCGCCGGTGAACGCGCTCGACGTGGCGGGGTGGTTCGCGCTGGCCGACGCCGTCATTGCCGCCGGGCGGGTGGCCGAGAACCGCGTGGTGGTGCTGCGCGCCGTCGGGCGCGGCTTCTGCGCCGGCGTGGACATCAAGGAGATCAACGCCAGGGGCGACGAGGCCCTGGTCGGGGTGAACCGCGGCTGCGCCGCCGCCTTCGCCGCCGTCTACGACTGCGAGGTGCCCGTCATCGCCGCCGTCCAGGGCTTCTGCCTGGGTGGGGGCATCGGCCTGGCGGGCAACGCCGACATGGTGGTGGCGTCGGAGGACGCCACCTTCGGGCTGCCCGAGGTGGACCGGGGGGCCCTGGGCGCCGCCACCCACCTGGCCCGCCTGGTGCCCCAGCACGCCATGCGCAAGATGGTCTACACCGCCCAGGCCATCTCCGCCGCCGAGCTGGCGGCGTACGGCTCGGTGGCGGCCGTCGTCCCCCCGGCGGCCCTCCACTCGGCCGCCCTGAGCCTGGCGGCCGAGATCGCCACCAAGAGCCCGACCATCATCCGGCGGGCCAAGGAGTCGCTCAACGGGATCGACCCCGTCGACGTGAAGCGCAGCTACCGCTTCGAGCAGGGCTTCACCTACGAGCTGCACGTGCGGGGGGTGGCCGACGAGCAGCGCGCCGCCTTCGTCGAGAAGCGCGACGCCGACACCTCCACATGACCTCCCCATGAACGGCACCGTCCGATGAGCGACAAGCGCACCACCGTCGACGACATCGTCGGGGAGCTGCGCTCGGGCATGACGCTGGGCATCGGGGGCTGGGGCTCGCGCCGCAAGCCCATGGCGCTGGTGCGGGCGCTGTGCCGCTCGGACCTCTCGGACCTGACCGTCGTCGCCTACGGCGGCCCCGACGTCGGGCTGCTCTGTGCCTGCGGCAAGGTGCGCCGGGTGGTGTGCGGCTTCGTCACCTTGGACTCCATCGCGTTGGACCCGCACTGGCGCGCCGCCCGCCAGCAGGGCCGGGTCGACGTCTCCGAGTTCGACGAGGGCATGTTCTACCTGGGTCTGCAGGCCGCGGCCTGGCGCGTGCCCTACCTGCCCACCCGGGCCGGCCTGGGGTCCGACGTGCTGCGCCTCGATCCCGACCTCCGCCTGGTCCGCTCCCCCTACGGGGCCGACAGCCCGTACCTGCGTGACCCGGCCGATGCCGGGGTCGAGCTGGTGGCCATGCCCGCCCTCCACCTCGATGCCGCCGTCGTGCACGTCAACAACGCCGATACGGCCGGCAACGGGCAGGTGCTCGGCCCCGACGCCTTCTTCGACCCCCTCTTCCTCGGCGCGGCCGACCGCCGGTTCGTGACGGCGGAGCGCGTGGTGGACAACGGCGCCCTGAGCGGCCTCGGACCGATCGGCACGGTGGTGATCCACCGCATGATGACCGACGCGGTGGCCGAGACGCCCGGTGGCGCCCACTTCACGGCCAACCCGCCCGACTACGGCCGCGACGAGGCCTTCCAGAAGGAGTACGCCACCGCCGCCGCCGATCCCGACGGCTGGGCGGACTTCGCGGCGCGCTACCTCGACGTGAGCGAGGCCGAGTACCAGGCCCGCGCCCGCCAGCGGAGCGGGACGTGACCGGCCAGCGGGACGTGACCGACCACGGGGACGTGACCGACCACGGGGACGTGACCCGGGCCGAGTTCTGCGTCGTGGCCTGCGCCGACGCCTGGCGGGGCGCCGGCGAGATCATGGCCAGCCCGTTCGGCACCATCCCGTCCCTCGGGGCCCGCCTGGCCAAGCTCACCTTTGCTCCCGACCTCGTGCTCACCGACGGCGAGGCCGCGCTCATGGTGGGCGCTCCGGCCATCTCGGCCCGACCGGCCGAGCTGGTGCGCGAGGCGGCCATGCCGTACCGCAGCGTGTTCGACGTCGTGTGGTCGGGCCGGCGCCACATCATGATGATGGC
>JBKQIP010000129.1:0-5136 GCA_052148295.1 Acidimicrobiales bacterium | reverse complement strand
GCGGGTCGCCGTGTTCATGGCCTCGACATCGTCCCCATCGACCCGGAGCCCGTACCGCACGCCGTCGTAACGGGCAAGGTTGGAGGAGGCCTCGGCCGGCGCGATGAGGTAGTACGCCGACAGACCGTAGGCGAACTCGGGCACCCGCACCTCGTCGACCTTGGCCCCGGCCGCCGCCAGGGCCTCGGCCGCTGCATGGACCCTCACCGCCACGTCGGGCGCGCAGCCATCGATGAGATCGGGGCACACGCCGACGCGCACGCCCTCGACGCCGTCGCCCACCGTCGCCGCCGTGGGCGGGCCGGCCACGGGCAGCGATGTGCTGTCGCGCCGGTCGTGCCCGGCCACCACGTCGAAGAGGAGGGCGGCGTCCCCGACGGTGGTGGCAAAGGGGCCGATCTGGTCCAACGAGCTGGCGAAGGCCACGAGCCCATAGCGCGAGACGCGTCCATAGGTGGGCTTCATGCCCACCACGCCGCAGAAGGCGGCAGGCTGGCGGATCGATCCCCCGGTGTCCGAACCGAGACCGAGGGGTGCCAGGCCGGCCGCCACGGCCGCCGCGGATCCCCCGCTGCTGCCCCCGGGGACCAGATCGATCCCGTGGGGATTACGGGTCGGGCCGAAGGCGGAGTTCTCCGTCGAGCTGCCCATGGCGAACTCGTCCATATTGGTCTTGCCCAGGGTGATCGCCCCGGCGGCTCGCAGCTTCTCGATCGCGGTGGCGTCGTAGGGCGGGCGCCACCCCTCCAAGATGCGCGAGCCGCAGGTGGTCGGGACCCCCCGCATGCACAGGTTGTCCTTCAACGCCACGGGTACGCCGGCCAGCGGTCCGGGGTCCGTCCCCTGGGCCACCGCCGCGTCGACGGCATCGGCCTGAGCCAGCGCCTCGTCGGCCAGGACCGTCAGGAACGCATGCAGGCCCTCGTCGCGGTCCGCGATGGCGGCCAGGGACGCCTCGGTGATCTCCCGCGCCGTGCGCCCTCCGGCTCGCACGTCGTCGGCCATGACCCGTGCGCTCGTCACGGCGCCTCCCCCACGATGCGCGGCACCCGGAAGCGGTGGTCCTCGACCGACGGGGCGGCGGCGAGCACTTCGTCCCGGTCGACACCCGGCTGAGGCTCATCGGGTCGCACCACCGTGTCGATGGCGATGGGGTGGGACGAGGGCTCGAGGTGCGACAGGTCGAGGGCGGCCACGTCGGCCGCGTGCTCCAGCACGGTGCCGAGTTGGCCCGTGAACAGATCGACCTCTTCCTCGGTCAGGGCCAGACGAGCCAGGAGCGCCACATGGACCACGTCGTCCCGGGTCAGCCGCCCGGGGGTGTCCCCGGTGTCGGTTCCCCGCTGCCGCGGGGCGCTCATGCCCCCGAAGCGGCCAGCACGCCGGTCACGAACTCGACCGTGCGCGCCTCGATCTCGTCCTTGTCGAAGTCGAGTGTGGCCACGTGGAAGCTGCGCTCCAGCACGATGCGCTCCACCGATCCGCTCACCCCGGCGACCAGCCGATCTCCCGACACGGGCGGGACGACATGGTCCTGGGGGCTCGAGAAGAGGAGGATGGGGCAGGTGACTGCACCCAGATCGGCCTCCACCTCGCCCACTCCGGCAAACAGGGACAGCGCGGCGCGCAGGGGCAACTGCGCATAGGCCGACTCGGTGACGCCCTCTTGGGCGATGTCGCTCCCCACACCCGGAGCCAGTTCGTCCCCGCCTTCGAGCATCGACTCGATGAAAGCCACCGCGTCGGCATCGGGCGGCACGACGAGCGGGTTGACCAGGACGAGGGCGGCGATCTCCGGGTGACGCTCCCCCAGCCAGACGGCCAGTGAGCCCCCCATGGAGAGCCCGACCACGGTCACCGTCTCGCACCGGGCCGCCAATTCTTCGTACGCCGCCTCGGCGGCCGCCGACCAATCCTCCCACCGCGTGGGGATCATGTCGGCGATGTCGGTGCCATGTCCCGGCAGTAGGGGAAGCTCCACCGTGAACCCGGCGTCGGCCAACGCCAGCGCCAGGCCGCGCATGGACTGGGGGTTCCCGGTGAAGCCGTGCAGCACCAGGGCGCCCCGCCCGTCACCGGTGGCGGAATAGGGCTCGGCTCCGGGAAGAATGGGGGCAGTCACGCCTGGGCATGTTAGTGGTGAGGCGACTATCGTTCCGGCGGCCACGAGGTTCCGGCGGAGTCCCGGCCACCTCGCCCGAGGTAAGAGCAAGCCGACGACAGAGGAGCCAGCGCCATGCCCTACCCGTTCTTGAGCGACGAGTGGTTGGAGGAAGCCCGCAAAATCCGCGCCGAATACGCCGGGACGGCGACCCCCATCGCCCAGGCCGTCCGCATGAACCTCGTCGTCACCGAGGTTCCATTCGGCGACAAGGACGTCGACGCCCACCTTGACACGTCGGACGGGGAACTCGTGCTCGAGACCGGTCACCTCGAGGCACCCGACCTCAAGGTCACGGTCGACTACGTAACCGCCAAGTCCATCCTGATCGACGGGAACCCGCAGGCAGGCATGCAGGCCTTCATGGCCGGCAAGGTCAGGGTCGAGGGCGACATGGCCAAGCTCATGGCCCTCACCGCCGCCCCGTCACCCGACCCCAAGGCGGCCGAGCTGGCCACCCGGCTGAGGGAGATGACGTCCTGACGGCTTGAGGCCCGAGGCCGACCTACGGCGCCCGCCGGTGCCTTCAGGCGGCCCTCGAGCTTCCGGGCACGCTGCCGTGCGCTCCTGCTCCGGCCGAGGCCGCGACGGCCTCGTCGACCAGGCGCACGGCACAATGGGGATTGCGCACCTTGACGGTGTAGGCCACCGCCCGGCGCTCGTGGGAGGTGGCGCTTCTCGGCACACAGATCACGGCCAACGGCCGCATGAGGCCCGGTGGACGTGGGCCCGGTGCAAGAAGGCGTTGAGCATGAGCGTCGACGCCTCGACGTCGGCGATGAACGGCCACACGACGGCGATGCCCTCCGGCTCCCGGCCCGAGAGAGCCTCGGCCATGGAGCCGACGGCAGCCGCCTCGCCAGAGTCCCCCTCGAGCGCGATCACCGACGGCTCCTCGACCACGAGACCCCGGCCGGCCACGTGGAGCAGGGTGGTCGATCGCAAGTCCAGGTCGAAGACGTATCGGACCGCTCCGACCGTCTAGTGCTGTGTGCCTTCACCAGTATCGCCGCCGCAGTCCTCATGCGTACGCGGGTGTCGGCGCAATAAGACGGTCGAGATGCGGCACCGGACGGAACGGCGTCGTCACGTGGCGGGTGACCCGCTGGTCCCGGTCAGCGAGCCGCCAGGAACGCACTGACGAGCGCCAGCACCGCTGGGCGACGCCGCGAGGCGCCCACATGGGTGGTACCGGGCGGCGCGGCCAGTTCCGCGTCGGGGACAGGTCCGTTGATCGGTGCGTTCGCGACCGGTGAAGGCGGCCCGGTGCTCACGAGAGGGCCAGATCGGCGGCGTCGGATGCCCCGACGCTCCGGTTGAAACGCCGCACGAAGCAGGCGCACACCAGGCCCGCACCCGCCATCAGCGCGGCCACCCAGAAAGCGATCTGGAAGCTGTGCAGGAGCGCCGTGCTGTGCTGGATGTCGGCCAGGCCGGCATGATCCGCCAGTGACTCCTGCAGCGTCAGCACCACCTGGATCCCGGCCACCTCGCCGATCTGAGTGGCCATGAGCTGGGCCGCGCTCATCACTCCGTACTCGGCGGTCGCCACCTCGTTGGCCATGGTGGCCGACGTGGCCGGAAGCGCCACACCCATGCCAAGGCCAGAGAGGGCCAGCGCCAAGACGATGACCCCCAATCCCGAGGACGGATGGAGGGTGGCGAAGAGCACCATCGACAGCAGCACCGAGGCGGCGCCTGCCACGGTGGCGAAGCGTTCGCCGGTGCGCACGGTCATGTATCCGGCCAAGGGCGAGCTGACGGCGAAGGTGAGCGGGCGCACGACCGAGATCAATCCCACCTGCGAGACGCTGTAGCCGTACACCTCCTCCATCAGCAGCGGGAAGAGGAAGAAGCCGCCGAAGTAGGCGAAGTTCGAGAATGCCCGCATGCCCATGGGGAACACGAAATTGCGGCGGCGCCAGTACTTGGTGGGAATGAGCGGTGTGGCGAAGGTCAGTTCGCGCCAGACGAAGAGGACGACGAAGAACACCGACGCCAGGCCCGAGAGGAACACCGCGACCGACGTCCACCCGACGACGGGGCCGAGGCTCAGCACCAGCATGGCCCCCGTGACGGCACCGGCCAGACTCCAGCTCCCCAGCCAGTCCATGCCCTCCCAGCCCGCCGCCCCGGCCGCGGCGGGCCGGGGCTCCACGCCGGGGGCACGATGAGCACGCCGCCGGGACGGGAGGATGAGCGCCACGACGCCGGCGGCGATGACCAGGAGCACCAGCTGTCCCCAGAAGAGTGTGCGCCACCCGAAGTATTGGATCACCGGGGAGCCCAGGGTCACGCCGAGAACGGGGCCGCCGGCACCGACCAGGGACCACCATCCGAGGGCCTTGACCCTCTCCTCCGGAGCGAACAATTGCAGGATCAGTGCCATCGATGCCGTTCCGGTGGCGGCGCCCTGGACGCCATCGAGGGCGCGGGCGAAGAGGAGCATGCCGACGTTGGCCGCGGTGGCCGTGAGCACGGCACTGACCATGGCGCCGAGCAGCCCGAAGAGGTACAAGCGGCGGTGACCGAAGAGGTCGCCTGCCTTGCCGAAGAAGGGAGCCGCGATGCCGAAGGCGAGCAGGGGACCGGTCGACGCCCAGGTCAGTACCGAGAAGTTGGTGTGGAAGTCGGCCTTGACCGTCGGGAGCGCCACCACGAAGACCGTGAAGGTGATATTGAGGGAGAGCAGGCCGGCCAGGAGCGCGCCGAGGGCCAACCAGCGGTAGCGCGGGCTCCGCTCGGCCCGTGCCGCCACCCGCCACCGAAGCAGGACCGGCCAGCTCGGATCGAGGGACGCCTCGGCCCCGCTGGCCCCCAGCGCCGCCGCCCCGGGGTCGGCCCTCGGGTCGAGCAGCAGGTCGGGGCGTTCGAAGACGGGGAGCTGCTCGGGCCCGGCGCCGCCCTTCCCGTCGCTCACACCGCGTGGCGTCGCCGCGCGAGCGGCGTCATGGACGGTCCCCCACCCGTGACAC
>JBKQIP010000128.1:0-5731 GCA_052148295.1 Acidimicrobiales bacterium | reverse complement strand
CAGCCCGCTCGCTCCGAGCCGACGTCGGGTTCGCGTGCCGCAGGTTCCATGCCGCCATCGCACCATGGGGCTGTGACAGCACGGGGCCTTGAAATACCTGTTCCGAGGCCCAATTTAAAAAATACTTCGACGACAATTCCCCGCACTCGGCCGACCGTTGCAGGGGACAATTCCAAGGGCCTGCTCCACTACTTCAGGGCTGCTTCACCGCTCCAGGGGGTGCGTCACTGCTCCAGGGGCGATTCGCTGGTCCAGGGGGCTGCTCCACTGCTTCAGAGGCTGTTTCACCGCTCCAGGGGTGTTTCACGCCAAGACCTCCACGTCCGAGTCGGTGCGAGCCGGCGCGTCGGGAGGCCGGCCGCCGTCAGACCCCAGTTTCCCTCGGTGTGGGCTCGTAGTAGACGTGGCCCTCCAGCGCATCGGGGCGGTACTGCTGGCGCACCGTGCCCGACGGGTCGTCGTGGGGATAGACGTACCCCTCGCCGTGACCGATGGAAGCGGCCGACCGGTAATGGGCGTCCCGCAGGTGGGTCGGCACCTCCTGGGGCGCCCCCGAGCGCACGTCGTCGTTGGCCCGTCCCAGCGCGACCACGACGGCGTTGGACTTCGGCGCCCGGGCCAGGTAGATGACGGCCTCGGCCAGGTTGAGCGCGGCCTCGGGCAGGCCCACGTACTCGACGGCACGGGCGGCCGCCTCGGCCACCAGCAGCGCGTTGGGATCGGCCAGACCGATGTCCTCGCTGGCCAAGATGACCATGCGCCGGGCCAGGAAGCGCGGGTCCTCACCACCTTCGATCATGCGGGCCATCCAGTAGAGGCCGGCATCGGGGTCCGACCCCCGGACGCTCTTGATCAGGGCGCTGATCTGGTCGTAGTGCTCGTCGGCCCCCTGGTGGAAGAGTCGGCCGTCGCGGGCGCGGGCCATGTCCTCAATCGTCAGTCTCGGCGTCAACCCGGAGCCGGCAGACCCGGAGCCCGCAGACCCGGACCCGGACCCGGACCCGGTAGCAGACCCGGTCCCGGAGCCCGCAGACCCGGAGCCCGCAGACCCGGACCCGGTAGAAGACCCAGCGCCGGCAGCGGACCCGGCCCGGGCGGCGGCCCGCACCAGGGCGACGGCGACCTCCACCGTGGTCAGCGCGGCCCGGGCGTCCCCCTCGCAGGCGGCCACCACGGCGTCGATGGCGTCGTCGTCGGCCTCGGCCTCCTCGGCGGCCAGGCCCCGTAGGACCAGGGTGCGGAGATTGTCGTGGCTGAGGGGGTGCAGCCGCCACAGGGAGGCCCGGCTGAGCAGCGGGGCGTTGACCTCGAAGAAGGGGTTCTCCGTGGTGGCCCCTATGAGGACCACCAGCCCGTCCTCGACGGCGGGGAGCAGCACGTCCTGCTGGGCCTTGTTGAAGCGGTGCACCTCGTCGACGAAGAGCATGGTGCCCTGCCCTTGCTCGCCCAGGCGGCGGACCGCCTCGGTCAGCGCTTCCCGGACGTCCTTGACCCCGGCGGCGGTGGCCGAGAGAGGGACCAGGTGCTTGGCCGTGGTGGCGGCCAGGAGGCGGGCCAGCGTGGTCTTGCCGGTGCCGGCCGGCCCCCACAGGATGGCCGACCCGACCCGGTCGCTCTCGGCCAGCGTTCGCAGGGGGGCACCGGGGCCGACGAGGTGCTCCTGGCCCACGACCTCATCGAGGGTACGCGGGCGCAGCCGGGAGGCCAAAGGGGCCTGGCGCTCGAGCCGCTGGTTGGCGGCGCCGGCGAAGAGGCTCTCGGTCACGGGGCCGGGGGCGGTGGCGGGTCGACGGCCCGGATGCCCAGCTCGACCAGCGCGGCCGGCGGGAGCGGCTTGGGCGCGCCGGTGAGGAGGTCGGCGCCGGACTGGGTCTTGGGGTAGGCGATGACCTCGCGGATGTTCTCCTCCCCGGCCAGCACGGCGGCCAGCCGGTCGATGCCGAAGGCGAAGCCGGCGTGGGGCGGGGCGCCGTAGCGGAAGGCACCGAGCAGGAAGCCGAACCTGGATTCGGCCTCCTCGGCGGAGATGCCCAGGACGTCGAAGACCCGGGACTGGATGTCGCTGCGATGGATACGGACGCTGCCCGACCCGAGCTCCCACCCGTTGAGGACCAGGTCGTAGGCCTGGGAGCGGACGGCGGCCGGGTCGGTGGCCAGGAGGGGCAGGTCGTCGGCGTAGGGCATGGTGAAGGGGTGGTGGGCCGGCTGGGGGTTCCCGTCCGCGTCGACGCCGTCGAACATGGGGAAGTCGACCACCCACACGTAGCGGTGCGGGCCCTGGCCGACGGGGGGCGAGCCGAGCGTGGCCCTCAAGGTGCCGAGCGTGAGCGACGCGGTCCGGTACTCGTCGGAGACGGCCAGGACGAGATCGCCCTCCAGGGCCCGGGTCCTGAGCAGGAGCGCCGTTCGTTCGTCGTCGGAGAGGAAGCGGTCGAGCGGGGACTCGAGGGCGAGCCCGGAGGCGGAGTCGCCGGCGGTGACCCGGAACCAGGCCAGGCCCGCCGCACCGCCCTGCCTGGCCGTGTCGACCAAGGCGTCGAGACGGGACCGCGGGAAGGCCGCCCCGCCGGGCACGCAGAGCGCCTTGACCACCGGGCCGGAGAAGGCCCGCACCCCGGTGCCGGCGAACTCGACGGTCAGGTCGACCAGCTCCATGGCGAAGCGCAGGTCGGGCTTGTCGGTGCCGAAGCGGTCCAACGCCTCGGCCCACGTCATCCGGGCGATGGGGGGCGGTCGCTCGCCCGTGGCCGCCTCGGCCGCATCGAGCACGGCCTCGGACACCACGTTCATGACGTCGTCCTGGGAGACGAACGACGCCTCCATGTCGAGCTGGGAGAACTCGAACTGCCGATCGGCCCGCAGGTCCTCGTCGCGTAGGCACCGGGCGATCTGGTAGTAGCGGTCCAGGCCGCCCACCATGAGCAGCTGCTTGGCCAGCTGCGGGCTCTGCGGCAGGGCGTAGAAGCTGCCCCGGTGGAGCCGGCTGGGCACCGAGAACTCGCGCGAGCCCTCGGGCGTGGGGGCCCACAGCAGCGGCGTCTCCACCTCGCAGAAGCCCTGGCGGTCCATGGCGGCCCGGATGGCGGCGTTGACCCGGGCCCGCAGCCGCAGGTTGCGCTGCATGCGGGGGCGGCGCAGGTCCACGTAGCGGTGGCGCAGCCGCACCGGCTCGTCGGACTCGTCACGGTCGTCGACGGCGAAGGGCGGCGGCTCGGCCACGTTGAGGACCTCGACCGTGCAGTCCCCGATCTCGATCTCGCCCGTATCGAGGCGGTCGTTGACCGTGCCCTCGGGACGGGGGCGCACGGTGCCCCGCACCGCGACGACCCACTCGCTGCGCACGTCGACGCTGTGGTCGATCACGCACTGGATCACCCCGGAGTGGTCCCGTAGGTCGACGAAGGCCAGGTGCTCGCCGTGCTCGCGGCGGCGGGCCACCCAGCCGCACAGGCGCACCTCCTCCCCCACGTCGGCCGGGCGCAGCACCCCGCACAGGTGGGTCCGCAGCGCGGTGGGACGAGGCTCGGTCACGGGCGGGACCCCGCCGCCGACCCGTCGCCCGCCACGTCGCCCGACACGTCGCCGGCATCGTCGCCCGACCCGTCGCCCGCATCGTCGCCGGACCCGTCGCCCGCCACGTCGCTCGCATCGTCGCCCGACCCGTCGCCCGCATCGTCGCCCGACCAGTCGCCCGCCACCTCGCCCGCCACGTAGTCGGCCACGCTGGCCACCACGTCCTGGCGGGCCACGGAGCGCTGCTCCGCCTCGTCGCGCAATGGCCGGAAGGTCACCACGTCGTCGGCCAGCTCCTTGGCCCCGATGAGCAGGGCCACCCGCGCCCCGGAGCGATCGGCCGACCTCATCTGCGACTTCATGGAGCGCCCGTCGAAGGCCCGGTCCACCCGGAGGCCGGCCCGCCGGAGCTCGGCCACCAGGAGCAGGGCCTCCTCCCCCCCGGTCACGTCCACTACGTAGGCATCGAGCGGCGGCGGGGCGGGGGGCGTGACGCCCTCGGCGTCGCAGGCCAGGAACAGGCGCTCGATGCCGAGGCCGAAGCCGATCCCGGGTGTGCGCCCGCCCCCGAGCATCTCGGCCAGGCCGTCGTAGCGGCCGCCGCCGCCGAGGGCGTTCTGGGCCGACTCCATCGACCCCGAGGCGAACTCGAAGGTGGTCCGGGTGTAGTAGTCGAAGCCCCGGACCAGGCGGTGGTCCACGACATAGGGCACGTCGAGGGCGTCCAGGCCGACCCGCAGGCGGTCGAAGTGGGCGGCGCATTCCGGGCACAGGTGGTCGAGGAAGTGCGGCGCCAGCTCGGTGGCGTGCTCGCACTCGGGCGTCTTGCAGTCCAGGACGCGCAGGGGGTTCTGGTCCATGCGCTCGCGGTGGGCGTCGCACAGGCTGTCGCGCCGCTCGGCCAGGAAGGCCCGGAGCAGCTCGATGTAATTGGGGCGGCAGGTCTCGTTCCCCATGGAGTTCACCTTGAGCGTGACCCGGTGCAGGCCGAGCGAGGCGATGAAGGCGAAGGCCAGGGTGACGACCTCCACGTCGAGGTCGGCGTCCGCGGGCCCCAGGGCCTCCACCCCGAGCTGGAAGTGCTGGCGGTACCGCCCCTGCTGGGGGTTCTCGTGGCGGAAGAGGGGGGCCACGTACCACGACTTCCACGGCGGCACGGGGTGGTGCTGCACGAAGGCCCGGACGATGGAGGCCGTCCCCTCGGGGCGCAGGGCCATGACCTGGCCGTCGCGGTCGGCGAAGGTGTACATCTCCTTGCCCACCAGCTCGCTCTCCTCGCCCACGCCGCGGTGGAAGACGCCCACGTGCTCGACCAGGGGCGTGATGGCCAGCCCGTAGCCGGCGCGCTCCACCTGGGCGGCGAAGCGCGCCACCAGGTGCTCCCAACGGGCCGACTCGGGCCACAGCACGTCGTGCATGCCCTTGGGCGTTCGGGGCGCGTACGAACCCGACGTCACCACCTCGACCTCACGGTCAGACTTTCTTGCCGGGAAGCTGCCGGTAGGCGTCGAAGACACCGTCGAGGTGCTTCAGCGCGGAGATGAGGGACTGCAGGTGGGTGGGGTCGGCCAGCTCGACGTCGAAGGCCATGCGGCTCACCCGGTCCGGGGTGGTGGCGGTGCGCGCGGCCACGATGTTGAGGTGGTGCTCGGACACGACGCGGCTGACGTCGGCCAGCAGGCGGGAGCGATCGAAGGCCTGGACCTCGATGGTGGCCACGAAGACGCCGTCGTTGCCGCGGTCCCACTCGACCTCGATCAGGCGCTCCTTGGAGCGGTCGGCCAGGGCGGTGGCGTTGGCGCAGTCGGCCCGGTGGACCGAGACGCCGCGCCCCTGCGTGACGAAGCCGATGATCTGGTCCCCCGGCACCGGGGTGCAGCAGCGGGCCAGGTGGATCATCACGTCGTCGAGCCCCTCGACGTACACGCCGCCCCCGGTGCGGCGCCCCTGGCGGGGCGCGCGCACGCCGCGCCCGGCCGTGGTCGGGAGCTGCTCGTCCTCTCCCCCGCGTAGCACCCGGGTGAGGCGCTGCACGATCGACTGGGCCGAGACCTGGCTCTCGCCGATGGCGGCGTAGAGGGCATCGAGGTCGGCCAGGTGCATCGACCCGGCCACCTCGACCAGCGCGGCCGAGCCCAGGAGCTTGTGCAGGGGCAGGCCGTCCCGGCGCAGGGCCCGTGAGAGCTCCTCCCGACCGTTCTCGATGGCGTCTTCGCGG
>JBKQIP010000127.1:0-8496 GCA_052148295.1 Acidimicrobiales bacterium | reverse complement strand
CCGGCGCCTGGCGGCGGTGGTCGACCGGACCCGCCGGGGCCGCACCGACCGCAACCTGCGCAAGATCATGCAGCAGCTGGGCATGCTGACCATCGGCTTCGGCTTCGTCTGCCTCGTGCTCGGGTGGTACGGCGCCGCCCACAGCCCGTACTTCTACCAGGAGATCCCCTACCTGATCTCGGGGGGCCTGCTGGGGGTGGCCCTGGTCATCGGCGGGGGCGTGCTGGTGCACGGCGCCTGGAGCCTGCGCCAGGTCGAGGAGGAGCGGCGCAACGCGCTGGCCATCGTCCGCTCCGTGGACCGGCTGGAGCGCATCCTGCGCGCGCTGGCCGAGGAGCGCAGCGACCGTGAGCCGGACCCCCGGCACGACCCCCAGCGCGAGCACCAGATGCAGGAGCAGCACTGACCCCGATGGCCCGGCGCGGCGCTCACCGGAGCGGGCGGTGGCGGTCCCGGCTGGCCGTGGCGGTGGCCATGGCCACGCTGATGGTCATGGCGTCGGCCTGCGGGTCCCGCCTGACCGGGAGCCAGCAGTCCCTGGCCAAGCAGGGCGCCGGCGTCGGCGGCACCGGAGGGGCCGGCGGGACGGGGTCGGGCGCGACCGGGTCGGGCACCGGCACCACCGGCAGTCTGACCGGCACCGGCACCGGCACCGGCAGCGGGGGCAGTGGCAGCGGGGGCAGTGGTGGGGCCGGGGGCACGGCACCCCCCTCGGCCACGGCCCCGTGCGGGCCCGACGGGAACGAGACCCCCTCGGGCGGCAACGGCGGGGCCACGGCGACCGGCGTGACCGCCTCGACCATCACGGTGGGCAACATCGCCAGCATCAGCGGGGTGGCCCCGGGGCTGACCCAGAGCGCCCAGCAGGCCACCGAGGCCTGGGCGGCCTACGTCAACAGCACGGGCGGCATCTGCGGCCGCCAGATCAAGGTCCTGCCCTTCGACGACGGCAACACCTCGTCGACCAACTACGCCGACGCCGAGCAGTCCTGCACCAGTGCGTTCGCCATGGTGGGCAACGCCTCGGGCTTCGACGACGGCAGCGCCCAGGCGGTGAGCGCCTGCGGCATCCCCGACATGGCGGCCGAGGTCTCCACCGCGGCGGCCGGGGGCACGGCCGACATCTTCGGGGCCAGCCCGGGGAACGACAACTACTGGGCCCTCGGCCCGGCCGAGTACCTCAAGTCGCTCTACCCGACCGCCATCCAGCACGCGGCCATGATCTACCTGAACGTCTCGGCCACCGAGACCCAGGCGGCCCACGAGGTGGCGGCCTACCAGAGCGTGGGCTTCAACTACGTCTACAACGAGTCGACCACCCCGACCAACGCCAACTACGCCTCCAACGTGCAGGCCATGCAGAGTGCGGGGGCGCAGTACGTGACCGAGTACTCCGACGACAACTCGGCCGAGCGCCTCCTCCAGGCCATGCAGCAGGCCAACTACTCGCCCCAGGTGGTCGACTGGTTCTCCGAGGAGTACCAGCCCCAGTTCGCCCAGCAGACGGCGCCCGAGTCCAACGGCGACCTGGTCCTCATGGACGCCACCGACGCCTACGAGGAGGCCGGTTCCAACCCGGGCATGCAGCTCATGGAGAGCTGGCTGAACCGGGTGGCCCCCGGGTACACCCAGAACATCTTCGCCATCCTGGCCTGGTCGGCCGGCCTGGCCTTCGAGACGGCGGCCAAGGCGGTCGGCCCCGACCTGACCCGGCCCGCGCTGATCGCCCAGATCCAGAAGATCACCAACTGGACCGGCGGCGGCATCACCCCGCCGGTCAACATCGGCCAGAAGATCCCGTCCGCCTGCTTCGCCTACTTCAAGATCGAGAACGGGGCCTTCCAGCGGGTCTATCCCACCGCGCCCAACACGTTCGACTGCAGCGGCGGCTTCTACCAGTACTAGGCCCGGGTCCCATGCACGAGTTCCTCGAGTTCACCGTCATCGGCATCGTCCTCGGCTCGGCCTACGCCGTGGCGGCCAGCGGGCTGGTGGTGACCTACGCCACCTCGGGCATCTTCAACATCGCCCACGGCGCCATCGGGATGGTGATGGCCTTCGTCTACTGGCAGCTCCTGGTGCCCTGGCACCTCCCGGCCGGGGTGGCCTTCGTGCTCACCGTCTTCGTCGCCGCCCCCCTCGCCGGCGCGCTGATCGAGCGGCTGTTCATCCGCCGGGTGGCCACGGCGTCGGTGGCCATCACGCTGGTGGTCACCGTCGGGCTGACCATCCTGCTCCTCGGGCTGGTCGAGGAGGTCATCTGGAAGCCCACCACCCGGATCGTCCCCCTCTTCTTCGGCAACCACGGCTTCACCTTCCTGGGGGTGTTCGTCGTCTGGCAGGACGTGCTCACCATCGCCGCCGCCGTGGCCATCGCCGTGGGGCTGCGGCTGTTCCTCTACCGCACCCGGGCCGGCATGGCCATGCGCGGCGTGGTGGACAACCGGGAGCTGATCGGCCTCTTCGGCGGGCGGCCCACCTCGTACTCCACCTTGAGCTGGAGCATCGGGGCCTCGCTGGCCGCGGTGGCGGGCATCCTGGTGGCCCCCACCCTGCAGCTGCAGCCGCTCATCCTGACTCTCCTGGTCATCGACGCCTACGCCGCCGCCATCATCGGCCGCCTGCGCAGCCTCCCCCTCACCTTCGCCGGGGCCCTGCTGATCGGCCTGGCGTCCTCCTACGCCACCTACATCCCATCGAGCGGCGGCTTCTGGGGCTCGACGCCCATGCAGGGGCTGAAGCTGTCCGTGCCGGCGGTCCTCCTCTTCCTCGCCCTCCTGGCCGTGCCCATGAGCCGGATCCGCAGCGGCGCCCCGCAGCGCCGGGTGGGCCTGCCCCCGGCCTCGCTGGTGCGCAGCCTGCAGGGCGGGGTGCTCCTGGTCGTGGCGGTGGGGGTGGCCGTGGCCTTCCTCGATCCCGAGAACGTGGTGACGCTCGGCGTGGGTATCGCCTACGGCCTGGTGGCGCTCTCCCTGGTGCCCCTCACCGGGTGGGGTGGACAGATCGCGCTGTGCCAGCTGACCTTCGCCGGCATCGGCGCCTTCGCCATGGCCAAGTTCGGCCACGGGGGCTCGGTGCTCGGCCTGCTGGCGGCGGCCGGGCTGGCCGGGGCGGTGGGCGCGGTGATCGCGCTCCCGGCCCTGCGCCTGCGCGGCCTCTACCTGGCCCTGGCCACCATGGCCTTCGCCGCGGCCATGGACAACATGTTCTTCCCCTCGGCCTTCGGGTACAACGGCTCGATCCCCATCGCCAAGCCCTCCCTCTTCGGGCTGCACATCACCACCAACCGGTCCTTCGTCGTCTTCCTGGCCGTGGTCTTCGCCGTCCTGTCCATCGCCCTGCTCGTCCTGCGCCGGGGGCCCTTCGGGCGGGTGCTGATCGCCATGAAGGACTCCGAGGCGGCCTGCGCCACGCTCGGCCTCAGCCTGACCATGACCAAGCTGGCCGTCTTCACCCTCTCCGCCGCCATGGCCGGCGTGGCCGGCGCCCTGCTCGGGGCGGCCGGCGCGGTGGCCGGGGCCACCGAATTCCAGATGTTCTACAGCCTGCTCGTCCTGGCCGTGGTGGCCGTCGGGGGGGCGGCGACCTGCTCGGGTGCGCTGCTGGGCGGCCTGGTGCTGGGCTTCCTGCCGAGCAGCGTGGAATTCGTGGCGGTGGGCGGGGCCGGCGTGGTGCTGGGGGCCAATCCCGAGGGGGTCATGCCCACGGTGTACGGGCGGATCGACCGCGTGCTCCAACCGCTGCGGAGCGGGTGGGGCGCCGGGGCGGGCGGCGACGAGCGGGCCTCGCTGGGACTGCTCGGCGAGCGCGCCGCCTGACCCGACGCCGGCCGGCCCGGCGGGCGGGGCTCCGGGCGGCCCTGCGGGCGGGGCTCCGGGCGGCCCTGCGGGCGGGTCCGGTGCCGGAGCCCGCGATTGTCGAACCCCCGGTCAGCAGCTATCATCTTCTGTCTGCCATGTGAGGCTCCGGCCGGCGCGGTCACCGCGCACATGGGTTCACCATTTTTCGAATCGAGAGGTAGCGCGTGCCCACAATCGCCCAGCTCGTCCGCAAGGGACGGCAGGCCAAGGTGACGAAGACCAAGACCCCCGCGCTGAAGGGCGCGCCCCAGCGCCGGGGGGTCTGCACCCGCGTCTACACGACCACCCCCAAGAAGCCGAACTCGGCCCTGCGCAAGGTGGCCCGCGTGCGGCTCTCGAGCGGCGTGGAGATCACGGCCTACATCCCCGGCGTGGGCCACAACCTGCAGGAGCACTCGATCGTCCTGGTCCGCGGCGGTCGGGTGAAGGACCTGCCCGGTGTGCGCTACAAGGTGGTCCGCGGCGCGCTGGACACCTCGGGTGTCCGCGAGCGCAGCCAGGCCCGCAGCCGCTACGGCGCCAAGAAAGAGTCCTGATGCCCCGCAACGGACCCGCCACCCGACGTGAACTGGCCCCGGACCCGGTGTACCGGTCGGTGCTGGTGACCCAGGTCGTCAACAAGGTCCTGTCGCGGGGCAAGCGGACGCTGGCCGAGCGCATCGTCTACGGCGCCCTGGACCTGGTCCAGGAGCGCTCGGGCGGGGACCCGGTCACCGCCCTCAAGCGGGCCGTGGAGAACACCCGGCCCGAGCTCGAGGTCAAGAGCCGCCGGGTCGGCGGCGCCACCTACCAGGTGCCGGTCGAGGTCCGGCCCCGGCGCGCCACCACTCTGGCCATCCGGTGGCTGACCACCTACGCCCGCCAGCGCCGGGAGAAGACGATGGCCGAGCGCCTGGCCGGCGAGATCCTCGACGCCTCCAACAACATCGGCGCGGCCGTCAAGCGCCGTGAGGACATGCACAAGATGGCAGAGTCCAACAAAGCCTTTGCCCACTACCGCTGGTAGTGGACCACCCCGTGTCGACAAGGATCACTCCGCACCATGGCTGACGCCCTGCCCACCCGTGACTTTCCCCTGGCCAAGACCCGCAACATCGGGATCATGGCGCACATCGACGCGGGCAAGACCACCACGACCGAGCGGATCCTCTACTACACCGGTCGCAACTACAAGATCGGCGAGGTCCACGAGGGCGCGGCCACCATGGACTGGATGGTCCAGGAGCAGGAGCGGGGCATCACCATCACCTCGGCCGCCACCACCTGCAGCTGGCGGGACAACTGGATCAACATCATCGACACCCCGGGCCACGTGGACTTCACGGTGGAGGTCGAGCGCTCCCTGCGGGTCCTCGACGGCGCCGTGGCGGTCTTCGACGCCGTGGCCGGCGTGGAGCCGCAGACCGAGACGGTGTGGCGCCAGGCCAACAAGTACCAGGTCCCGCGGATCTGCTTCGTCAACAAGATGGACCGCATCGGCGCCGACTTCGAGCGCACGGTGCAGATGATCCGCGAGCGGCTCGACGCCCTCCCGGCGGTGACCCAGCTGCCCATCGGGACCGAGTCCCAGTTCCGCGGCGTGGTCGACCTGCTCGAGAACAAGGCGCTGGTGTGGGACGAGGGCATGGGGGAGGAGTGGCAGGTGGTCGACGTGCCCGAGGCCATGGCCGCCGACGCCGAGGACGCCCGCCACCAGCTGATCGACGTCGTGTCCAACTTCGACGACGTGATCATGGAGAAGTACCTGGCCGAGGAGCCCATCACCGCCGACGACGTGCGCCGGGCCCTGCGCACGGCCACCCTGGCCGCCGAGGTGGTGCCCGTGCTCTGCGGGTCCGCCTTCAAGAACAAGGGTGTCCAGCCCATGCTCGACGCCGTGATCGACTACCTCCCCAGCCCCCTCGACCTGCCCCCGACCCAGGGCATCCGCCCCCATCACCCCGAGGACGTCGAGGAGCGCAAGGCCGACGACGGCGACGCCTTCTCGGCCCTGGCCTTCAAGATCATGACCGACCCCTTCGTGGGGAAGCTGACCTACATGCGGGTGTACTCGGGCACGCTGACCAAGGGCGCCTCGGTGCTCAACTCGACCAAGGACAAGAAGGAGCGGGTCGGCCGCATCCTCCAGATGCACGCCAACCACCGGGAGGACAAGGACGCCATCTTCGCCGGCGACATCATGGCCGTGGTCGGGCTCAAGAACACCACGACCGGTGACACCCTGTGCGACGCCGCCCGCCCCATCGTCCTCGAGGCCCTGGAATTCCCCGAGCCGGTCATCCATGTGGCCGTCGAGCCCAAGACCAAGGCGGACCAGGACAAGCTGTCCCGGGCCCTGTACTCGCTGAGCGAGGAGGACCCCACCTTCCGGGTGCGCTCCGACGAGGAGACGGGCCAGACGGTGATCTCGGGGATGGGCGAGCTCCACCTGGAGGTCCTGGTCGACCGCATGCTGCGGGAGTTCAACGTCGACGCCAACGTGGGCAAGCCCCAGGTGGCCTACCGCGAGACCATCCGCAAGCCGGTGGAGAAGATCGAGGAGCGCTACGTGCGCCAGACCGGAGGCCGGGGCCAGTACGGCCACGTGGTGATCAGCGCCGAGCCCACCGGCCCCGGCGGCGGCTACGAGTTCGTCGACAAGATCACCGGCGGGGTGATCCCCAAGGAGTACATCCCCTCGGTCGACGCCGGGATCCAGGAGGCGCTGACGTCGGGCATTTTGGCCGGCTACCCCACGGTCGACGTGCGGATCATCTTGACCTACGGCTCCTACCACGACGTCGACTCGTCGGAGATGGCCTTCAAGATCGCCGGGTCCATGGCGGTCAAGAAGGCCCTGCGGGCGGCCAGTCCGGTGCTGCTCGAGCCCGTGATGGCGGTCACCGTGACCACCCCGGACGACTACATGGGCGACGTGATCGGGGACCTCTCCTCCCGCCGGGGCAAGGTCGAGGGCATGGAGCAGCAGGGCAGCAGCCACGTGATCAACGCGCAGGTACCGCTGGCCGACATGTTCGGCTACGCTACTGACCTGCGTTCGCGCACCCAGGGTCGCGCCACGTACACGATGCAGTTCCACTCGTACAACGAGGTGCCCGAGTCGATCTCCAAGGAGATCATCGCCCGGGCCCACGGGGAGTAGCCGGAGCCGGGGGCGTCCGGCGACAGGTCGCACCAGAGGACACAGGTCGCACCAGAGGAAAATGACAGCGGCGGGCAATCGCCGCGGCGGGCCCACGGGGGCCCGTCCGATATCAGGGAGTAGCTACGGCGATGGCCAAGCAGAAGTTCGAGCGCAACAAGCCGCATGTCAACGTGGGGACGATGGGACACATCGACCACGGCAAGACCACGCTCACCGCGGCGATCACCAAGGTCCTGTCCGAGAAGAACCCCAACACGCAGTTCACCGCCTTCGACCAGATTGATGCCGCTCCCGAAGAGAAGCAGCTGGGCATCACCATCACCATCGCCCACGT
This sequence comes from Acidimicrobiales bacterium, assembly GCA_052148295.1. Classification (GTDB taxonomy): domain Bacteria; phylum Actinomycetota; class Acidimicrobiia; order Acidimicrobiales; family RAAP-2; genus Bog-473. The sequence continues at coordinate 1,157 of JBKQIP010000127.1, read as the reverse complement.
GGAGTACGAGACGGAGAACCGCCACTACGCCCACGTGGACATGCCCGGCCACGCCGACTACATCAAGAACATGATCACCGGCGCGGCCCAGATCGACGGCGCCATCCTGGTGGTCTCGGCGGCCGACGGCCCCATGCCCCAGACCCGTGAGCACGTGCTGCTGGCCCGCCAGGTGGGGGTGCCCTACATCGTCGTCGCCCTCAACAAGGCCGACATGGTGGACGACCCCGAGCTGATCGAGCTGGTCGAGATGGAAGTGCGCGAGCTGCTCAACAACTACGACTTCCCGGGCGACGACACGCCGATCATCCAGGTCAGCGCCCTGAAGGCCCTGGAGGGCGACCCCGAGTGGAGCGAGAAGATCCTCGAGCTCATGGCGGCGGTCGACTCCTTCATCCCCGAGCCCGAGCGCGACGTGGACAAGCCCTTCCTCATGCCGATCGAGGACGTCATGTCCATCACCGGCCGCGGCACGGTGGTGACCGGCAAGGTGGAGCAGGGCATCGTCAAGGTGGGCGAGGAGGTCGAGATCGTCGGCCTGCGCGACACCCAGAAGACCACCGTCACCGGGGTCGAGATGTTCCGCAAACTGCTCGACCAGGGCCAGGCGGGAGACAACATCGGAGCCCTTCTCCGCGGCACCAAGAAGGAGGACGTCGAGCGGGGCCAGGTCCTCTGCAAGCCCGGCTCGATCACCCCGCACGCCAACTTCGAGGCCAACGTGTACGTGCTGACTAAGGAGGAAGGTGGCCGGCACAAGCCGTTCTTCTCGAACTACCGGCCGCAGTTCTACTTCCGCACGACCGACGTGACGGGCTCGATCGCGCTGCCCGCCGGCACCGAGATGGTCATGCCGGGCGACAACACCGACATGACCGTCGAGCTCGGCAAGCCCATCGCCATGGTCGAGGGGCTCCGCTTCGCGATCCGCGAGGGCGGCCGCACCGTCGGGTCGGGCCGCGTCACGAAGATCCTGAAGTAGCGAGGATGGCCGAGAGCTCCCGCCAGAAGATCCGGATCAGGCTCAAGGCCTACGACCACGAGATCCTCGACCAGTCGACGGCGAAGATCGTCCAGACGGTCCAGCGCACGAACGCCCGCGTCCAGGGGCCCGTGCCGCTGCCGACCGAGCGGCACCGCTACACCGTCATCCGCTC
>JBKQIP010000126.1:0-11109 GCA_052148295.1 Acidimicrobiales bacterium | reverse complement strand
CGCTCGTAGGAGACCTGCTCGGCCTGGGGCAGGAGGGCCTCCACCTTGCCCAGGTCCAAGAGGGTGTAGCGGTTGTCGGTCTGCTGCACGATCCCGGTGACGATGTCACCCTCGCGCCCGGCGTACTCCTCGTACTTCATGTCCCGCTCGACTTCGCGGATGCGCTGGAGAATGACCTGCTTGGCCGTCTGCGCCGCGATGCGGCCGAAGTCGTCAGGCGTGTCGTCCCACTCGCGGATGACCTCACCCTCCTCGTCCAGTTCCTGGCCGTAGACGCGGATCTCCCCCGAGTCGGGATCGATGGTCACCACCGCCTCCTCGGCCGCATCGGGACGGCGCTTGTAGGCCGCCACCAGGGCATTGGCCAGGGCGTCGAGCAACGTTTCGACGGAGATTCCCTTGTCGCGCGCGATCTGACCCAGCGCGTCGAGGAATTCGAAGTTGGTCTTGCTCATGACCTGCTCACCTTCTCACGTTTTTCGGCTGCGGCCCCCATGCAAAGACGGTGCGGGCACGCTCGATCTGGTCGTAGGGCACGCGCAGCGACCCGCCGGGCAGGTCCGGTCCCACCAGGGTGCAGCCGCTCTCGTCGGCGCTCTCCAACGTGCCGCCGACCCGGCGGACCTCGTCGGTCCCGGCGCCCAGGCGCATGGTCACCGTCTCCCCGACGGCACGGGCGAAGTGGGCCGGCGTCCGCAGGCGCCGCTCCAGCCCCGGGCTGGAGACCGTCAGGGTGTAGCGCCCCGGGATGGGGTCGATCTGGTCGAGCGCGGCGGAGACGGCCCGGGTGGCCTCGCCCAGGGCCTCGAGGTCGACGCCGCCGTCGCGGTCCACGAAGACGGCCAGCTCGCCGCTGCGCAGCTCCACGTCGACCAGGTCCAGTCCACGGGCCTCGAGCAGGGGTGAGAGCGCGTCGGCCACATCGCTGATACTCCTGGCCATCGCGCTCACCTCCTCTCGACCGAATTCACCACCTTCTGCTGCGCTCGGCGTGAGAATCCCGGAAAGCGAAAGCGTGGGCCGCAGCCCACGCTTCTACGAGGTACTGATTCTCAAACTGGACAGCGCGAGCGATTATAGCAACGCGGCCGTGATCTCGGTCGCCAGGACCCCGGCCACCCGGTCCAGGGGCAGTTCCCGTTCGGACCCGTCGGCCCGGGCCCTGACCTCGGCCACCCGGCGCGCCACGCCCTTGGCCCCGATGACCACCCGCTGGGGCATGCCCAGGAGGTCGGCGTCGGCGAACTTGACCCCGGGCGAGGCGTCGCGGTCGTCGTAGAGGACCTCGATCCCCGCCTCGACGAGCGCGGCGTAGACCTGGTCGGCCGCCCCGCCCACCTCGGGGTTGCGCCCGGCCCCGAGGGCGAGGAGGTGGACGGCATAGGGGGCGACGGCCAGCGGCCAGAGCAGCCCGGCCCCGTCGTGGTGCTCCTCGGCCAGGATGGCCAGCAGCCGGGACATCCCCATGCCGTAGCACCCCATCCACAGGGGGGCCTCGGTCCCCTCCTCGGTCAGGTACTGCGCCCCGGCCATCACGGTGGAGTAATACAGGCCCAGCTGGAAGGTATGGGCGGCCTCGACCGAGCGCACCAGGGAGACCACCCCGTCGCACTCGGGGCAGGGGTCACCGTCTCGTACCACGGCGTAGGAACCCCAGGCGTCGACGGTGAAGTCGCGGCCGAGCCAGGCGTTGCCCACGTGCGCGTCGCGGTGGTTCGAACCGGTCACCCACGGGCCGGGCCGGCTCTTGACGTCCTCGTCGGCCACCACCCGCACGCCGGCCGCCTGGAGCCCCTGGGGCCCGATGTAGCCCCGCACCAGCGCCGGGTTCGCGGCGAAGTCGGCGTCCTCGAAGAGCCGCCAGCCGTGCGGCACCCGGACCTCCCGGTCCCCGGGCACCAGGATCACCACCGGCTCGCCGTCGGCATCGAAGGCGGCCATGCACTTGAGGAACGTCCCGATGGGCACATCGTCGCCCCGCTCGGCCAGCAGGGCGGCCACCGCCTCGATGCCGGGGCAGTCCGGCGTCTCGTGGGTCACCAGCGGGTCGCCGGGCTCCGCCCCGGCCTCCTGTCCGGTGGCGGGCCGGGGCCGGGTGACCGCAGCCTCCACGTTGGCGGCGTAGCCGCACGACGCGCAGCGGGCGAAGTGGTCCTCGCCCACCACCGAGGGGATCATGAACTCGTGGTTCACGTCGCCCCCGATGGCCCCGGACTGGGCCACCACGGGCGTGGCGTCCAGGGAGACCCGGGCGAAGATCCGCAGATACGCCTCCACGGCCGAGCGGTAGCTCACCCCCATGGCCGCCTTGTCCGCGTCGAAGGAGTAGGCGTCGCACATGACCAGTTCGCGGGTGCGCATGAGGCCGAACCGGGGTCGCGCCTCGTCGCGGAATTTGGTCTGGACCTGGTAGATGGTGACCGGCAGTTGGCGGTAGGAGTCGATCTCGGCCCCGACGGTCCGGGTGGCCACCTCCTCGTGGGTCGGGCCCAGGACGAAACGCCCTCCGCGGGCCTCGACCAGCATGGCCGGCAGGGCGTCCTGGCCGAAGTAGGCCGAGCGCCCGCTCTCCTCCCACAGCTCGTAGGGACTGAGCGCCGGCATGAGCATCTCCTGCATGCCGGCCCGGTCCAGCTCGGCGCGGACGATGGTCTCCACCTTGTGCAGCACGCGCCAGCCCAGGGGCAGGAAGGTGTAGACGCCCGAGGCCAGGCGGCGGACGTACCCGCCGCGCACCAGGAGCGCGTGGCCCTCGACGTCGGCATCGGCCGGGGCTTCGCGCAGCGTTCGCAGCAGGAGTCGGGACATGCGCATGGCTGCGCAGGCTACCGGTCGCCGTGACCGCGAATGATCTCGATCTTCTCCGACGTGTGGTTCGGGTCGTCCCCGCCGGCCTGGAGCAGGGCGCGGCGATCGGCTTCGGCTTCGGCTTCGGCCCCGGCGTCGGCGGCGGCCAGGCGCGCCTCGACGCCGTCGGAGACCAGGCGCTCGGCCTCTGCCACCAGGGCCTCGACCATGCCGTCCTCGGGGACGACGCGCACGATCTTGCCCCGGATGAAGAGGTGCCCCTTCTGCTTGCCCGCCGCGATGCCGATGTCGGCCTCCCGCGCCTCGCCGGGGCCGTTGACCACACACCCCATGACCGCCACCTGAATGGGGAGGTTCAGCTTCTCGAGTGCCTCCTGGGCCTCCTTGGCCACGGCGATGACATCCACCTGGGCCCGGCCGCACGACGGGCAGGCGATGAGATCGAGGCCCTTGCGGTCGCGGAGGCCGAGGGACTCGAGCAGCTGGCGGCCGGCCCGGGCCTCTTCCACCGGGTCCGCCGTCAGGGAGAAGCGGATGGTGTCGCCGATGCCCTCGGCCAGCAGGGTGGCGATCCCCGCCGTCCCCTTGAGCAGCCCGGCCGGAGGCGGCCCGGCCTCGGTCACCCCGAGGTGCAGGGGGTGGTCGAAGGTCTCGGACGCCAGCCGGTAGGCCGCGATCATGAGCGCCACCGACGATGCCTTGACCGAGATCTTGACGTCGGTGAAGTCGACCTCCTCGAAGTAGGCCAGCTCGTTGCGGGCCGACTCGACCAGCGCCTCGGGGGTGGCGCCGCCGTACTTCTTGTAGAGGTCCGGGTGCAGCGACCCTGCGTTGACGCCGATGCGGATGGGCACGCCGCGGTCACGGGCCTCGGCCGCCACCTGCTTGATCTCGGCCTCCTTGCGCAGGTTGCCGGGATTGAGGCGCAGACCCTGCACGCCCGCCTGGAGGGCGGCCAGGGCCATCTCGTGGTGAAAGTGGATGTCGGCCACGATGGGCACGGGCGAGCGCGGGACGATCTGGGCCAGTCCGACCGCGGCGGCCTCCTCGTTGCAGGTGCAGCGCACGATGTCGGCCCCGGCGGCGGCCAGCGCGTAGATCTGGGCCAGCGTGCCGTCGACGTCGGCCGTCTTGGTGGTGGTCATCGACTGCACCGTGACCGGGGCACCGTCACCGATGGCGACGCCGCCCAGGGTGATGCGCCGGGTGGGCCGGCGGGGCGTGAGCAGCGAGGGGGTGAGTTCCACGGGTCCGCTCAGGGCACGAAGTTCTTGATGGGGTGCGTGATGTCGAGGTACACCCCGGACACCACGAAGATGCTCAGGAAGGCCAGGAACGCGAAGACCACCGGGAAGAGCTTGGTGATGTCGGCGCGGTAGTAGGCCTGGCCCCGCTTGGTGCGGATCCACTCGTACACCGCCACGGCCACGTGCCCGCCGTCGAAGGGGAGCATGGGCAGCATGTTGATCAGCGCGAAGACGACGTTGATGAGGATCAGGAACTCCAGCAGGAACAGGATGCCGTCGTGCTGGGCCTGTTCCGCCAGGTTGCCCATGCCGATGATGGAGATGGGCCGGATGGAGGTGCCGGGATTGTCGGCGGCGTGGCTGGCGGCCGCCGGGCTGGACACCTGGTGCAGCACCGAGGAGAGGCCGCTGGGCGAGAAGGTGTGGGCCAGGCCCGCCACCTCGCCGGTGGTCACCTGCCAGATGTTGTCGCCGGCCATCCCGATGGCCCGGATCGGGCTGACCGACTGGGTGGCCTGCTCCAGCTCGATGCCGATGTAACCGTGATCCTTCAGGGCCACGCCGTCGACCTTGTGGCCCTCCCCGCTGATCGGCACGACCGTCACCGGGCGCGTACTGCCGTCGTGCTCGACGCCCAGGGTGACCGGCCGGCCGGTCGCCTTCGAGATCTGATCCTGCAGGGAGGTCGGGCTGCTCAGCGCCTTGCCGTTGACCGAGACGATGGTGTCGCCCGGCACCAACCCGGCCTTCTGGGCCGGCGTCCGGGCCACGCCCTGCCAGTGGTCGAGGCTGACCACGCTGACGTTGTTCGACGGCACGCCGAAGGTGAACACCACGATGAGGGCGAGCACCAGGGCGATCAGGATGTGCATGGCCGAACCGGCGCAGCCCACCACGATGCGCTTGCCGAAGGGCTGCTGGCGGTAGGCCCGGGGCTCGTCCTCCGCCGAGACCTCCTCGAGCACGGTGAACCCGGTGATGCGGACGTAGCCGCCGGCCGGGATGGCCTTGACCCCGTACTCGGTCTCGCCCCGCCGCACGGACCACAAGCGGGGCCCGAAGCCGACGAAGTACTCGGTGACCTTCATGCCGGCCCATTTGGCCGTGAGGAAGTGCCCCAATTCGTGCAGCATCACCACCACGATGAGGATGGCGATGAAGAGCAGCAGGTCGCCCAGGCCGGCCACCAGGAAGAGCGCCGTGGCCAGGGCCAGCACCACGAGCAGCCGCAGGACCTGGCCGAAGTCGCCGCGGACCGGCGCCCCGTCATCCTCGGGGGGCTCGGCCGCGGGGGGTTGGGCCGCTCGTGGCTCCTTCTCGATGACCGTCATACCTCTGACAACGCTACCCGTCGCACCCTCATGCGATGCGGCGGGCCAACACGGCCCGCGCCCGCGCCCGGGCCTCGGCGTCGGCGGCGAGCACGCTCTCCACCTGGTCCATCGGCTCGTCCCGCCAGTCGTCGAGGGTCTCGGCGACCACATCGGCGATGCCCCGCCACGGGAGGCGCCCGGCCAGGAAGGCCTCCACGGCCACCTCGTTGGACGCGCTCAACCAGGCCGGGGCCGATCCCGCGCTGCGGCCGGCCTGGTAGGCCAGGTCGATGCAGCGGAAGACCGAGCGATCGGGGGGCTCGAAGGTCAGGGTGGTGGTCCCCGACCAGTCCAACGCCCCGAACGGCGCGGTGAAGCGGTCGGGCCACCCCAGGGCGTAGCCGATGGGGAGGCGCATGTCGGGTTGGGAGAGCTGGGCCAGGGTGGACCCGTCGCGCCACTCCACCATGGAGTGCACCACCGATTGGGGGTGCACCACGATGTCGATCCGGTCGTAGGGGATGGCGAAGAGCTCGTGGGCTTCGATCACCTCGAGCCCCTTGTTCATCAGCGTGGAGGAGTCGACCGTGATCTTCGGGCCCATGGACCAGGTGGGATGGGCCAGCGCCTCGGCCACGGTCACCTCAGCGAGACGGTCCGCCGTCCAGCCGCGGAACGGACCGCCCGAGGCGGTGAGCAGCAGGCGGGCCACCGTGGTGGGATCGTCGCCGGCGGCCAGGCACTGATGCACGGCGCAGTGCTCGGAGTCCACCGGCACGATCTCGGCCCCGGGGGTGCGCCGGGCCTTCTGCACCACCGGGGCCCCGGCGATGAGCGACTCCTTGTTGGCCAGGGCCAGGCGACGGCCCGACTCGAGGGCGGCCATGGTCACGGGGAGCCCGGCGAAGCCGACTGCCGCGTTGAGGACCACGTCGGCGCACGTGGCCGCCGCCACCATGCCCTCGCGGCCGACCATGACCTCGGTGCCGGGGGGGACTCCCCGACGGACCCGCTCGTAGAGCGACGGGTCCCCGATCACCACCAGGCCCGGGCCGAACCGCGCCGCCTGGGCCACCAGGAGGTCCACCGAGCTGTGCGCGGCCAGGGCGGCCACCTCGAAGCGCTCCGGCGCCCGGGCCAGGACGTCCAGGGCCTGGGTGCCGATGGAGCCCGTCGATCCGACCAGGCTGACGGAGCGCATCAGGTCATCCGAGATGCAGCGCCTTGACCACGAAGTACGTGGCCGGCAGGACGAAGAGGAGGCCGTCGACCCGGTCGAGGATGCCGCCGTGGCCGGGCAGGAGGCGTCCCATGTCCTTCACCCCCAGGTGCCGCTTGATCATCGACTGGCTCAGGTCGCCCAGCGGGGCCACCACGGCCACCACCACGCCGAGGACGAAGGCCTTGCCGATCGTCCACGGATGGATGAAGTGGACCACCACCACGGCCACCACGATGGCCGCCACGGCCCCGCCGACGAAACCCTCCCAGGTCTTGTTCGGGCTGACGGAGGGGGCCATGGGGTGCCGACCCATGGCCGAGCCGACCAGCAGCGACGCCACATCGTCGGCCACGGTCAGCACCACGGCGGCCAGGAGGAACGCCACCCCGTGACGGTCGGGGAAGAGGTTGGGGTCGAGCAGCAGCGCGGCGAACGACGACAGGGCGCCCACCCAGGTGTAGACGAAGATGGTCGACGTGACGCCGGCCACGGGATCGGCCCCGGGTTCGACGTTGGCCAGGAACCAGATGAAGGTGGCCGCCACCAGCATCACCGTGACGAGGGGAAGCGCGGCGACACCCTTGTTGTAGGTCTCCACCAGGAGCGAGATGATGGCCACCAGCCCCAGGAGGGTGGCCGGATGGTACTGGGCCCGCCGGAAGGCGGCGAAGGCCTCGGCGGCGGCCAGGACCACGACCACGACCACGATGACCATGGAGGCCAGGTTCCCGAGGGCGAAGCAGATCAGGGCGACGATGCCCAGGACCACGCCCGACCCGACCGCCAGACGCATGTCGCGCCCACCGGTGCCGCCCGAGCCGTTGCCGTTCTCCACCTTGCGACGGGTGGAGCGGGGGGTCCGGGGCTGGGGCTGGGGAGGCTCGGGCGGGTTGAGACGCGACGCGGCGGCCGTGGCGGCCTCGGGCGAGACCGGTGCGGGTGGCACCCCGCGGGCGCCGGACCCGGGGAGCGGCGCGTACGAGGTGCGGTCGGCCGGCGGGCGGGAGCGCCCGCCCGACACACGCCGCGTGGTGGGCTCGACCTCGCGCTCGGCCAGCGGCGAGGCGATCACCAGCGTGTCCTCGTCGTCGGACAGCACGGGGTCGCCGAACAGCGCGGTGTCTCCGGACAGCTCGGCCTCCTCGAAGTGCCAGGGCTGCCGATCCATGTCGATCTGCTCGTTGTTGTCGTTGATCAGGGCGCCCACGGCGGGCAGGTCGTCGGAGAGCATGGAGGGCTCGAACAGCTCCTCGTGGGCGGCCCAGTCCGTGTCCTCCTCGCGCCAGGAGGGAGGGGCCACCGCCGGTTCCTCACCGGTGCCCCGGTCCAGCACGGCGGGGACCTGGCCGGTCGGGGCGTCGTTACAGTGCGGCATGTCGAAACCGTCCCCGGTGACCGGCACGGCCGACGTCGGCACGTCGGCGCCGGCCGGCTCGGCACCGATGATGCGCACCTGCCCGGAGCGGTAGCTGGGCGGGTCCTCGTCGATACCGCCGAACAGCGGGTCCTCGTCGACACGGCCGAACAGCTCGGTGTCGCCGGTGCCGTCGTCGTCGGTGTCGTCGGTCATGCGGTCCGGGTCCTCACACCTGCAGGAGTTCTTGTTCTTTTTGGGTCAACAGGCGGTCGATGGTGGCCACCTGTTCGTGGGTGAGCTTCTCCACCTCTTTCTCCACCCGCTCCAGCTCGTCGGTGGAGAGCGAGCCGTCCTTGTGCAGCGCCTCGAGCTCCTTGCGGCCGTCCCGGCGCACGTTGCGCACGGCCACCCGGCCCTCCTCGGCCTTGTGGCGGACGACCTTGACCAACTCCTTGCGGCGCTCCTCGGTGAGCGGGGGGAAGGCCAGTCGGATCACGTTGCCGTCGTTGGTCGGGTTGATGCCCAGGTCCGATGCCATGATCGCCTTCTCGATGGCGCCGAGCGAGCCCTTGTCGTAGGGCGTCACCACCAGCAGCATGGCATCGGGCACACTGAACCCGGCCAGCTGGCGCAACGGGGTGGGATTGCCGTAGTACTCCACGGTGAGCGGCTCGAGCAGCGCGGACGAGGCGCGGCCCGTGCGGACGTTGCCCATCTCCGCCCGCACGTGCTCGATGGCCTTGACCATCTTGTCCCGGGTCTCGTCCACCACCAGTCCGACCAGATCGTCGTCCATTAGCGGACCAGCGTACCGATCTGCTCCCCGCCGAGCGCACGGGGGATATTTCCCGGGATCATCAGGTTGAAAACCCTGATGGGAAGGGCATTGTCCTTGCAGAAGGTGATGGCGGTCAGGTCCATGACCCGCAGGTCGCGACGGATGACCTCCATGAAGGAGATCTCGTCGTAGCGCGTGGCGGTGGGATCGAGCTTGGGATCGGCGGAATAGACCCCGTCGACCCCCGAGTGGGTGCCCTTGCACAACAGCTCGGCCCCGATCTCGGCCGCCCGCAGCGCCGCCGGCGTGTCGGTGGTGAAGAACGGGTTGCCCATGCCGGCAGCGAAGATCACGATGCGGCCCTTCTCGAGGTGCCGGATGGCCCGCCGCCGGATGTACGGCTCGGCCACCTCGGCCATGGACAGCGCGCTCAGGACCCGGGTGGGCTGGCCCTGCTGCTCCAGCGCGTCCTGGAGCGCCAGGGCGTTGATCACGGTGCCGAGCATGCCCATGGTGTCCGAGGTGGCGCGGTCCATGCCACCGCTCTCCCCCGTGGTCCCCCGCCAGATGTTGCCACCGCCGACGACGACGGCGAGCTCGAGGCCGCCGCCCTCCATGGCCCGGGTCATCTCCTTGGCCATGCGCTCCACGGTGGCGGCGTCGATCGTCTCGTCCGACGCGGCGGACGCCAGGGCTTCGCCCGACATCTTGAGGACGATCCGTCGGGGTTCTCCCATTGCGGCCTGGCGCCTCAGGAGCCGATGACGACCTGGGCGAAAGCCACGATCCGCGCCGAACCCAGCATGCCGGCGATCGTCTGCTTCTCGTCCCGCACGTAGGACTGGTCCAACAGCACCCGCTCCTTGAACCAGCCGTTCATGCGCCCCTCCACGATCTTCTCCATGGCCGCCTCCGGCTTGCCCTCGTTGCGGCTGATCTCGGCCACCGTGGCCCGCTCGGACGCAACGTCGGCCTCGGGGACGTCGTCGCGACCGAGATAGGCCGGCTTGGTGAAGGCGATGTGCACGGCGATGTTGTGGGCCAGCTCCTCGGAGCCGCCCTCGATGACGACGGCGACGGCGTTGACCCCCCGTCCGGCCTGCTGGTGCAGGTAGGTGTCGACCACCTGGCCGGGCGAGGCCACCAGGCGGTACACCCGACCGACCGAGATGTTCTCCTTGAGCGTGGCGCGCAGGCGGTCGACCTCGTCGCTCACGTCGGCGGCGGCCTCCTCGCCCTTGGCCGCCACCAGCGCGGCCAGCTCGTCGGCCAGGGCGACGAACTCGTCGGCCTTGGCCACGAAGTCGGTCTCACACCGCAGCTCGACCACGGCGGCGGCGTCACCGCTGCGCACGGCCGCCACGGCACCCTGTGACGCTTCGCGCTCCTCCCGCTTGGCCGCGCCGGCCTGGCCGTGGACGCGCAGGTACTGCAGGGCGCGGTCGAAGTCCCCCTCGTTCTCCTCCAGGGCCTTCTTGGCATCGAGCATGCCGGCGCCCGAGACCTGCCGGAGGCGTTGGACATCCTTGGCGGTGAAGTCGGGCACCCTCAGGCCTCCGCCGCCGCGGTCGCCACTTCGGCCAGCGGGGCATCGGGCTCGGTCCGGGCACCGCCCGCAGGGGCCCCGGCCTCGACGCCGCCGGCGGCAGAGGCGCTCGAGGCGTCGGCGCTCACGGCATCTGTGGTCGCGACGTCGGCGGTCGCGGCGTCGGCCGTCGCGGCGTCGGCCGCAGTCTCCGCCGCCGGAGCGGGGGGCGGTGGCGGCGTGCGGCGGGACCGGGGGGAGGGGCCGGCGGGCGCGTCGACCGGCGGCGGCGCCGTCTTGCGCCGGTACTCGGCCATGAAACGGCCCTCGACCACGGCGTCGGCCATGACCCGGCACATGAGCGAGCCCGAGCGGATGGCGTCGTCGTTGCCCGGGATCACGTAGTCGATGACGTCGGGGTCGCAGTTGGTGTCCACCACGGCCACCACGGGGAGAGCCAGCTTGCGGGCCTCGGTGACGGCGATGTGCTCCTTCTTGGTGTCGATGACGAAGATGGCGTCGGGCAGGCGCTCGAGGTCGGCGATGCCACTCAGGTTCCGGCTCAACTTCTCCAGCTCACGGGTGTGCTGGAGCGCCTCGCGCTTGGGCATGCCCTCGAAGTCACCGGCGGCCTGCATGGCGCGCAGCTCCTGCATGCGCTTGACCCGGCCCGAGACGGTGGCGAAGTTGGTGAGCATGCCGCCCAGCCAACGCTGGTTGACGAAGGGCATGCCGCAGGCCTCGGCGTACTCGGCCACCGGGCCCTGGGTCTGCTTCTTGGTCCCGACGAACAGGATGACCCCGCCGTCGGCCACCAGGTCGCGGACGTAGGAATACGAGGTCTCGACCCCGATCAGGG
>JBKQIP010000125.1:0-4616 GCA_052148295.1 Acidimicrobiales bacterium | reverse complement strand
CGCTCGGCCTCAATGACTCGCACGACTCCCCCGAACTTCTTCAACAGGCTCGCGACGCCATTGCGACCATCGCGAACACGACTGCAGATCTACACGTATTCACACCAGAGGATGGATGCTTCTATCGGCAGCTCGATAACTTCGGTTTGAAGCACCGTGTGATGTTCGACTGGCTCGATGAGGTCTTTGGTAACGAGCGCTGATGACGAACTTGTGGCCCAGCACGCTTGTGCCAACCGAACCAAGGTTTGAGCAGATTGATCTATGGGATGCCTGGTTCGGACAGGGCGACCACCCACGCCTTGTCTCCCCGCACGGGTTCGCCGCCTCCTCAGCTAGAGCGGCGACGCCGTGACGACGGTTCTCGACAACCCGCAAGCACCCGTTGCAGGGTCCGCAACTCGAAGGTGGTTCGCACTCGGTGCTCTGGCGCTCGCCGTGTTGGCGGTAGGTGTGGACGGCACCGTCCTCAGTGTGGCCCTGCCCACGCTCTCCAAGGCGCTGCATGCGTCGGAGTCCGACCTCCAGTGGTTCTCGTCGGGGTACTTCCTCGTGCTGGCCGCGGCGATGCTCCCGGCGGGCTTTCTGGGCGACCGCTATGGACGCAAGAAGGTCCTCCTCGTCTCCTTGGCCCTCTTCGGGGTGGGATCAGCGGGATGTGCCTATTCGACCTCGGTGGGCGAGTTCATGGCCGCCCGGGTGCTCGTTGGTCTGGCCGGCGCCGGGCTGATCGTTATGGCGTTCTCCGTCCTGACGGTGCTCTTCGCCAAGGGGGAGCGACCCAAGGCAGTGGGGGTCATGGCCGCGGCCACCTTTGTGGCCTTTCCTATCGGCCCCATCCTCGGTGGTTGGCTGTTGACGAGTTACTGGTGGGGCTGGGTGTTCCTGATCAATATGCCCGTCGTCGTGGTTGCCTTGGTCGCCGTCGTCGCTCTGGTACCAGAATCCCGCGCCTCGGAGCGCCCAGGCTTGGACCTCATCGGTGTGGCGGCCTCGGTCGCTGGGCTGGTGATCTTGACCTACGGCCTGATCGAGGCCGGCCAAGACGGCTGGGACAATGTCGACGCCCTGGCCATGATGGTCAGCGGAGTGGCGCTACTGGTCGGTTTCTTCGCCTGGGAGCGCCGATTGACCCGCAGGCCCGGCGGCCAACCGTTGATCGATTTGGCCCTCTTCTCCTCGGCCTCGTTCACCTGGGGCGTGATCCTCTCCATGTTCCCGATCGTGGCCATGCTCGGCGTCTTGTTCACCATGCCGCAGTACTTCCAGGGCGTGCTCAGGACGAATGCCATGGGATCGGGGCTGAGACTGTTGCCTCTGGTCGGCGGGCTCATTGTGGGAGCCATTCCCGCGGCCCGCGTCGTGCGCCTGGTGGGCGCCAAGGTGGCCGTGGCCGCCGGCTTTGTCCTACTCATGGGCGGGCTCTTGCTCGGCTCCACGATGACCGTCGGTTCGAGCGGCCTCTTCGTGGCGGGATGGATGGCGGTCGCCGGGCTCGGGGTCGGAATCGCCATGGCCTCGACGATGTCCGCCGCGCTGGTCGAACTGTCCGAGGAGAAAAGCGGTGTCGGCTCGGGTGTGATGCAGGCCGTCAACAAGACCGGGGCTCCGCTCGGCATCGCCATCCTCGGCAGCGTCCTCAGCGCCGGCTATCTGGCCCGGCTCGACTTGGTGGGCTTGCCGGCGGCCGCGGTGGCCGCTGTCCGCCAAAGCGTCCTCGGCGGCGTGGCAGTCGCCGGCAAGCTTCACTCGCCCGCGCTGCGTACGGCGGTCCAGCGAGCCTTCGTCCACGGGATGGACCTGGCCCTTCTGGTCTCAGCTGGCATCGCCCTGGCCGGCGTTGTCCTCACCGTTCTCTTCCTGCCGCAGACGAATGCCTCGCCGAAGCCACTGACACCCCGAGTGGACGCCGAAGGCGAAGAATTCGGCAATCCGGTGACCACAGTCCGGGCTGCCTGAGACTTATGGCCGCTACGACCTTGGCGCAAGGAAACTGGCTTGGCCGATTTATTCACGAGACGTCTGGTTCGAGCAGGATGACCGCCCCACGGTCTATCGCCCCGTACGGGCTCGACGCCTTTTCAGCTATAGGAGCACGATGACATCGACCGTCTTGACCAAACCAACATCGTCCGCTTGGGCGATGTTCAACGACCAGTCCTTCTCCTTCGAGACGCTCAGGGCCCTCGCCTACACCTCATATGGTGGCGCCGACATCGGCGAAGTCACCAGCACAGCGAGCCGGATTCCCGATGGCGACAAGACCGCCTGGTACTGCGAGTGGCGGGCGCTCGCCGAACGGATCCATGCTGACGCCGATCGCAGCGCCGCTGAAGGGCATCCGGTCAGCGCCCGTGAGTCCTACCTGCGGGCGAGCAACTACTACCGGCTGTGCGAGTTCTATCTGCGCGTCGACTCGTCGAATGATCCCGAAGTCCGCGAAGTGGGCCAGCTCTCGGTCGACAGCTTCGCCCACGCCGCACAGCTGATGAACCCCACGACCCAGCCCGTGCGATTTCCCTACGAGGACACGACACTGCCCGGATGGTGGATCCCGGCCGATCTGGGGACGGCTCATCCCACCGGCGGGGACCCAGACGGTCCCCGGCCCACCCTCTTGTTCCACGGAGGGTTCGACAGCACCGAGGAGGAGCTGTACTTCAGCGGCGGCGCGGCCGCCGCGCGACGTGGTTACCACGTGCTCGCCTTTGCCGGTCCTGGACAGGGCAGCGCCCTTCGTGACCAGAAGCTGCTCTTCCGCCCGGATTGGGAAGCCGTCGTGACCCCTGCGGTCGACTGGCTCTTGGCGCGCCCCGACGTGGACCCCGATCGTATTGCGCTCATGGGGATGAGCTTCGGCGGTTTACTCGCGCCTCGGGCTGCCGCAAGCGAGCATCGTGTCGCCGCGCTGATCGCGTACGACGGTCTCTATTCGTTCGCCAACTCGGTGCATGCAATGGTCGGGCCCGAGATCATGAAACTCGTCGGCGACAGCCTCGACACAAGCGATACGAAGGCAAGCGCCCTCATCGGTGAACTCATGAACTCCAAAACCAATACTTTCGGGCCGGCCTTCTCGTGGGCTTTGTGGGTCTTCGGAGAAGGCAGCCTCGCGGCTGCCCTCCGGGCCTTCGCCCCCTACAGCCTCGAAGGCTACGCCCCGCTGATCACCTGTCCCACCCTCGTCCTCGACGGCGAGAACGACCCCGGGCATGCGTCCCAGCTTTACGAGGCTCTCTGCTGCGAGAAGACATACCACCTCTTCCCCGCAGCAGAAGGGGGAGGCGAGCACTGCCAAGAAGGGGTCATGTCCAGGCTGCACCAAGTGGTCTTCGACTGGCTTGACACCGTCCTCACAACGCCGAACGCGGCATCGTCCATATCGTGACTGGAGTCATGCCCTTCTGAGTTCTATGGCGGAGGTTTTGACCGCCGATGTCGGCGACGCTGCGGACGTGCGACTCGCATCGCAGGTCGAAGGCATTGCACCCAGCGACAGATTGAGGAGTGAAGTTATGGCGAAGACGACACAGGTTGGAGCGGAGACGAAACAGCACCGGAGCCCACGAGACGCGACAGCGGGCGGCGGTCCTCCGGTTAACGGGGATCACTTCGCCGGCGATATGCGCGGCTCCATCGAACGGGCATTCCTGCGTGCGGGCGGACTGAGTAGGGAGGCGGTGCGACGCCGTCCTATCATTGGCATCTGTTCGAGCTGGAGCGAGCTCAACCCCTGCAACATGGGACTGCGGCACCTGGCCGAGGCCGTGAAGAGGGGAGTCACCGCGGCCGGGGGAACGGCGGTCGTGTTCCCGACCATCTCGCTGGCCGAGAACTTCATCGTGCCGACCACCATGTTGTTGAGAAACCTCATGGCGATGGACGTCGAGGAGATGATCCGCTGCAGCCCCATTGACGGAGTCGTTCTCCTGTCCGGTTGCGACAAGACCGTACCGGCCCAGTTGATGGGTGCGGCCAGTGCCGGCAAGCCGGCCATCATGCTGACTGCAGGTCCGCGCAGCTGCGGTCAGTTCCAGGGACGCCCCGTCGTCACCTCAGACGTCTGGACGCTGGGTCCTGATCGCTTGATGGGTCGGATCGACGACGAGGAGTGGGACGAGCTCGAAGGGGTCTTCGCCCCCACCGTCGGGGTCTGCAACGTCATGGGCACTGCCACCACGATGGCGATCGCCACCGAAGTACTCGGCATGGCGTTGCCGGGCTCAGCGGTCGTACCGGCAGTCGAATCTCGCCGGAGCGACCTGGCCGAGCGCACCGGTGTCCGTGCTGTGGAGCTGGCCCGGGCTGGCACTCGCCCCGAGGACGTGATGACCCAGAGCGCCTTCGACAACGCTCTCTGCGTGTTAGCGGCCACCGGCGGTTCGACCAACGAGTTCATCCACCTCGAGGCGATCGCGGGTCGGCTCGGGGTGTCCCTCGGACTCGATCGGTTCGCCGGCATCGGCGAGAAGACCCCCCAGGTCCTCGGCGTTCGCCCATCTGGCGACTTCTCCCTTGAGGACTTCGACCATGCCGGGGGCGTCCCCGCGCTGTTGGCCGTACTGGAGCCACTGCTGGACCGAGACTCCCTCTTGGGCGATGGGAGGTCGGTGGCC
>JBKQIP010000124.1:0-45607 GCA_052148295.1 Acidimicrobiales bacterium | reverse complement strand
GGTGGGTGACGATGGCTTCACCCACCACCGGACCGACGCCCGTCACCAGGTTGAAGACGCCGGCGGGCAGGCCGACATCGTCGATGACCTCGGCCAGGGCGAAGGCGTTCAAGGGGGCCACCTCACTGGGCTTGAGGACCACGGTGCAGCCGGCGGCCAGGGCGGGGGCGACCTTGAGGACGATCTGGTACAGCGGGAAGTTCCAGGGCGTGATGGCCCCGACGACGCCCACCGGCTCGCGCACGACCAGCGAGTTCCCGATTTCCTCCTCCCAGGGGAAGGTCTCGGCGGCGTGGGCCGCGTCGGCGAACGCCCCGGCCGGCAGGCCGACCTGGACCGCCCCCGAGAGCGTCATGGGCATGCCCACCTCGTGCGAGATCATCGCCGCCAGCTCGTCGGTGCGCGCCCCCAGGGCCTCGCCGATCCGGACCAGGACCTTGGCGCGCTCCTCCCGAGACGTGGTCGACCAGGCCGGGAAGGCGGCGGCGGCGGCCTGCACCGCCTTGTCCACGTCCTCGGCCGTCCCCTCGGGAATGGTGGCCAGCACCTCCTCGGTGGTCGAGTCGATGACCTCGAGCGTGCCGGTGCCGCTGGAGGGGACCCAGCTGCCCCCGATGTAGATCTTGTCGCGAACGTCCATGATGCCTCCTTGCGCCGTGCGGTGGGTACGGTCCGGATCGGCCGTGCGTCCCGACCCTATCGGTCCCGCCGTTGACCGCGCTCGACCAGGCCCCGGTGTCAGCCCTTCTTGCCCAGGAGCGGGTGCTCGCCCATGCCCACCGGCTGCAGATGCTGGCCCAGGACCTCGTGGAAGTGCTCGGCGACCTCCTGGGGCGTCCAGCCCCCTTCCTTCCACATGGCCGCGATCTGGCGCGGGGTCTGGAAGAGGGTGTAGGCGAACCCGGTCCGGCCCAGCACCTGCCCGTTGACGTAGGAGGCCCCCTCGCTGGCCAGGAAGGCGACCAGCGGTGCGTTGAGGGCCGGGTCCTGGTCGGCCGGGGGCTCGGCTCCGGCATAGAGGCCCTCGGTCATGCGGGTGAAGCCGGCCGGCGCCACGGCGTTGGCCGTGATCCCGTACTTCCCGAGCTCGAGGGCCCAGACGAACGTCATGCCCATGATGGCCGCCTTGGCGGCGCCGTAGTTGGTCTGGCCGAAGTTCCCGCGCAGCCCGGCGGACGACGTGATGTTCACGATCCGCCCGTACCCGGCCTCCTTCATGAGCGGGGCGGCGTGGCGCACCGTGTTGAACGTCCCCTTCTGGTGCACGGCGACGACGGCGTCGTAGTCGGCCTCGTCCATCTTGACCAGCGTGCGGTCGCGCACGATGCCGGCGTTGTTCACCACGATGTCGATCGACCCGAAGCTGTCCACCGCGGTCGCGATGATCCGGCCCGCCGCCTCGAAGTCGCTCACCGAGTCGTGGTTGGGGACGGCGCGGCCGCCCGCCGCCTCGATCTCCTGGCCGACGGCCGCGGCGGGGTCCTCCTCGGTCCCGGTACCCCCCAGGGTGACGCCGACGTCGTTGACCACGACGTTGGCCCCCTCCGCGGCCAGGCAGAGGGCGATGTCCCGCCCGATGCCTCGGCCCGCACCCGTGACCACCGCCGTTCGCCCGTCGAGAAGTCCCATGGCCAGACAGTACCCCGGCGCCCGTTCCCTGACAGCGGTGTCAGGCAATGCGCCCGGGCTGTACGATCGGGGCGACCGTCGGGCGAGGACGTCGCCCCCTGAGCCGTGAGGAGACCGTGGGCCATGGCCTTCATCGAGAACGCACCACAACAGATCGTCGCTGCGGCCAGGGAGCTCCTCGAGAAGGGGCTCGTCGAGGGGACCTCGGGCAACATCTCGGCCCGGATGGAGGACGGCAACATCGCCGTCACCCCGTCCTCGCTCGACTATCGGCTCATGACGGTGGAGGACATCGTGATCGTGGACCCCGCCGGCGACGTGGTCTCGGGCGAGCGCGGCCCCACCTCGGAGAAGTACCTCCACCTGGCCGTCCAGGCGGCCTACGAGGACTTCGCGGTGTGCATCCACTCGCACGCGGTCCACGCGACCATGTTCGCCGTGGCGCATCAGGACATTCCGAGCTGCATCGACGAGTTCACCGTCTACCTCGGCGGGGACATCCGTTGTTCGGAATACGCCGCCAGCGGCTCCCCCGAACTGGCCGAGCAGGTGGTCAAGGCTCTGGAGAGCCGCAGCGCGGCGCTCATCGCCAACCACGGGATGGTGGCAATCGGCACGACGATGGAGAGGGCGATGCACAACACGGCGCTGGTCGAGCGGTCCGCCAAGATCATCTGGGGAGCCAAGCAGCTGGGCGGGATCTTCCCGTTGCCGGAGAAGGTCAACGCCACCTTCGCCAGCTACTGGCCCTACATGCGCTGAGCCGTGAGGGAGGGCAGGATTCGCGCCCGGCTGGCCGAGCTGGGCCTGACGCTGCACGGGCCCCATCCGCCCCACGACCCGCTCGATGCCGTGGTGGTGCACGACGGCGTGGCGCGCACCTCGGGGCAGTTGCCCCGGATCGCCGGCGAGCTGACGTGCCTCGGGCGCCTCGGCGACACCGTGTCGGTGGCGGAGGGCAGGGAGGCTGCCGCCGTCTGCGCGCTGAACGCCCTGGCCGTCCTGGAGGACGCGCTGGGCTCCCTCGATCGCATTGCCCGCGTGCTCACGGTCACCGGCTACGTGTGCTCGGCCCCCGACTTCCACCAGCAGCCGGCCGTGGTGGACGGAGCCAGCGAGGTGCTGGCCGATGTGTTCGGCGAGGCCGGTCGCCACACCCGCTCGGCCGTCGGGGTGGCCGCGCTGCCCCGCAACGGCGCCGTCGAGATCGAGGTGACGGTCGCCCTCAGCGACTGAAGGCGGCCCGCACGGCTCGGCCGCCCCGGGTGGTGAGGTCCCAGTAGCCGTAGGTGCCCTGCTCGCGCAGCTCGGTGGCGGCGTCGACGACGGCGCCGTAGGCGGCCACCGCGAAGGCACCGCCCACCGATATCCGGCTCACCCCCAGCGCGGCCAGCTCGCCGACGGTGGGCGCGCCCGGGGTGGCCAGGACACTGACCGGGAGGTCCACCGCACCGAGGAGCTGACGCAGCTCGGTGGGGTCCTCCACCCGGGGCGCGAAGAGGACGTCGGCCCCCGCGTCCTGGAAGGCCTGGAGGCGGGCGATGGTGTCGGCCAGGTCCCTCCGGCCGTGGAGGTAGTTCTCGGCCCGCGCCGTCAGCACCACCGACGTCGATCCCCCGTGCGCCGCCTCGGCGGCGGCCGCCACCCGTGCCGCCGCGTGCGCCAGCTCGTAGATCGGCTGGTCGTCCTCCCCGCGGTAGTCCTCCACCGAGCATCCCGCCACGCCGGCATCCTTGGCCGCGGCGACGGTGGCGGCCACGCCGTCGGGGTCGTGGGCGAAGCAGTTCTCCAGATCGGCCGACACGGGGAGCTCGGTGGCGCCGGCCAGCTCGGCGGTGTGGTCGATCACCTCGTCGCGGGTCATGGATCCGTCCAGGCGTCCCCGGGTGGCGGCGAAGCCACCGCTGGTGGTGGCCAGCGCCTCGAACCCGAGCGAGGCCAGCAGCACCGCCGAGCCGATGTCCCAGGCGTTGGGCATCAACAGCGGCCGGCCGGCGCGATGCAATTGGCGGAAGTGTGCGGCCTTCTCCGACTGGGTGGGCATGGTCGCAGGGTACCGGCCCCGGGCCCGGCCCGGAGCCCGCTCCCGACCGGCCCGGACCCCTGACCGTGCCTCAGTCGAGCTGCAACTCGGGGACGACGTCGCTCATGAAGCGGCGCAGCGTCTGGTCGGACGGGGCGTCCCGGAGCCAGAGGATGAAGCCGCCACACCCCGCATGGACGAAGGCCTGCGTCTTCTCGATGACCTGGTCCACCGTGCCCACCAGGTTGTCCCGCAGGTAGGCGTCGACGTCGGTCGGCCCCCACAGGTCCCCCCCGTCCGGCTCGGCGCACCAGGCCCGGCACTCGGCGTCGGTGTCGAAGATGCAGCAATCCGGTCCGTGGGTCCGGACGATGTCGGAGAAGCGACGACCGGCCTCCTGGCAGTACCCCTCGAGCAGGGCCGACTTGCGTACGAAGTCCTCCAGACCGACCTGCCAATTGGTCAGATCGGCCTGGCGCGCCGCGATGCGCAGGGTGACCTTCTCGCCCCCACCGCCGATCAGGACGGGGGGCAGGTCTTGCAGGGGCTTGGGGTCGCAGTGGGCGTCGGTGAAGGACAGGTGCTCTCCGGCGAGGGTGACCGCTTCCTCGCTCCACAGGCGGCGGATGGCGGTGACGGACTCGTCGAGCAGCGCCAGGCGATCGCGGTCGCCGGGGTAGTCGTAGCCGTAGGCGGCGTACTCCTCGTCGTACCAGCCGGCCCCCAACCCGAGCACCAGGCGTCCCCCGGAGAACACGTCGACGCAGGCCGCCTCCTTGGCCAGCAGCCCGACGTTGCGGTAGCCGGCGCAGGTGACCAGCTGGCCCAGACGGACCCGCCAGGTGCACTGGCTGAGCGCCGCCAGCGTGGTGAAGGCCTCGAAGAGATGCGTCGGCTCACGCCGGGGAACGGTCTCGAGGTGGTCGTAGACCCAGATGTGGTCGTAGCCGACCTCCTCGGCCACCTGGGCCAGCTCGACGGTGCGGCGCCAGGCCGCCGCCGCGCCCCATCCGGTGTACTCGAGCTTCCAACCCTGCGGGACGAAGACACCGAACTGGACTCGGCTCACGCAGCGAACTCCCAGTACTGGAACTCGCACATCATCGGGAGGAAGTACTTGACGTAGAGCGAGTGGATCTTCACCACCTTCTGGTCGTCCACGTGCAGGTCGATCAGGTCGAGCCGGTCGTCCATGGCGCGGAAGGCCTCGGCCCGCGCCTGGATCCCGGCCAGCTCCTCGAGCGAGCCCACGGCCAGGCCGAAGTGGTCCATGCGAGGGCAGCGCATGGGGTCCTCCCCGGCGATGAGGAAGATGAACTGGTCCCAGTGCACGCAGCTGAGGATCAGCCGGCGGCGGTCCTCGGTCATGGTCGGCATCTCCTCGAAGCCGAGGACGTCATGGAAGAACCGGCAGATGTCCCGACGGCTCTCCTGGCCCAGCAGATCGGCCGGGAGCGACATGGCCACGTGGTTGAAGTGCGGATTGCCGGTTGGGTAGAAGGGGTGGGTCATGGTGTCCTCACTTCGGGTACCACCATCACCTTGCCGGCGATGCGCCCGGTGGCCAGGGCCTCCAGCGCATCGCCCACGCCGTTCAGGGGCACGTCGTCGGGATCGATGAGGAGATCGGCGGGAAACGAGTCGGACGCCAGGAGGGCCAGCGCCCGCTCGAAGCCGCCCAGGTCGTACACGAAGGAGCCGCACACGTGCAGCTCGTTGAGGATCATGCGGTTGGGGTCGAAGGTGGGGTGTTCGATGCCGGCGCCCACCATGACCAGGACCCCGCCCCGGCGGAGCTGGTGAAATCCGGACTCGATGGCGGCCTTGTGCCCCGAGCACTCCAGCACGACGTGCACGGCCCAGCCCGACAGCCTCTCGGGCTCCCACGACGGAAAGGTCTCGAGCTCCGAAGGATCGATGACCTCGGTCGCTCCCACCTTCCGGGCCAAGTCCCGGCGGCCCTCGTTGGGCTCGACCACCGTGACGGCGTCGATGCCCGCCGCCCGCAGCGCGGCCACCGTGAGCGCGCCGATGGGACCGGCCCCCATGACCATGACGGTGTCCCCCGGGGCGACACCCGAGCGGGTGATGCCGTGCAGGGCCACGGCCAGCGGCTCGGCCAGGGCGGCCCGCCGGGCCGGGAGATCCTCGGGGAGCCGCACGACACCGAGGGCGCGCACGAGGATGAATTCGGCGAAGGCACCGTCGCTGTGGTCGGTGATGGCGCCGCCACGGTTCTCGCACTGGGAGGGCTTGCCCTCGCGGCAGCGCCGGCAGGT
Organism: Acidimicrobiales bacterium; assembly: GCA_052148295.1. Lineage (GTDB taxonomy): Bacteria > Actinomycetota > Acidimicrobiia > Acidimicrobiales > RAAP-2 > Bog-473. The sequence goes on along the minus strand of JBKQIP010000124.1, from coordinate 39,676 downwards.
GCCGCACTTGGGCGACGGCCCGCCCACGACCCGCTCGCCCACCGACCAGGTGTCGACCCCTTCGCCCACGGCGGCGATGGTCCCGCTCCACTCGTGCCCGGCCACCACGCCCGGCTTGAGGCCCCAGCCGTCCCGCAGCTGATGGATGTCCGAGCCGCAGATGCCGCAATGTTGCACGCGCACCAGCAACTGGCCGGGTCCCGGCCGGCGGACCGGCCGGTCCTCGACGGTGACGACCCCGGGCGCCTGGTAGACCGCCGCCGGCATCGTCTCGGGGAGCGGCGCGGCGGGCGGGACGTCGGACACGCCGGTCAGGCTAGGCGCGCCCGTGCAGCCAGGCGAGCCCTCCGGCCAGGTGACGCAGGTAGGTCGGTGTCTCCCACGCCCCGGGGAAGTGCCCCAATGCGGAGTAGAAGGTGCGCCCCGCCTCCTCGGTGTGGCACCAGGCCAAGGGGAAGCCGCACTCGGGCACGCGCCCGCCCTCCACCGAGAGGTCGACCTGGCCCTCGGAGAGGGCGAGCAGGATACGGGCGTCGGGGCGCAGGTCGCGGAACAGGTAGATCTCGTCGTGCCACGACCACGTCTCGTCGAGGTGGGCGGTGGCCGGGTGGTCGTGGTCCACCACGTCGATGCGGAAGCCCTGGGTCCACGGGTGACCGTCGAAGCGCGCCCCGATGAGCGATCCGTAGGCCGGCCAGGTGTGGCAGGCGTCGGTGGCCGAGTGCACCCCGAGGACGCCGAGGCGACCGGCCCGCCAGGACGCGACCAACGCCTGGCGCTGGGCCGGGCCGAAGGGCGTCTCGCCGATGGTGAACAGGGCGAGCACGGTGGCCGAGCCGAGCCGCTCGGGGGAAAGGTCGCGCACGTCGTCCACCACGACCGGGGTGAGACCGGCCCCCTCGGCCAACTGGCGCAACCCGGTGGCGGCCTGTCCGAGCACCCCGTGGACCCCGGCGGGGCCCTGGGCGTACGGGGCGACCTGGGTGAGGATCAGCATCTCTTCGGCCACACCGGGAGTGTACGGCTGGTGCCGGGTGCGTGACGGGTGATCCAATGACCGGGGACGACCGGGACGACCGCAGAGGAGGCGCCGCGTGCGAACGGACAACCAGAAGGAGACGGCGGACGCCCTGAGCGCGTTGGGGTCGGCCACAGTGGGCGAGTCCGGCGGCATCGCCACCGACCGGCGCCTCAAGCCGGCGTGGTCGGGGGCCGCGCTGGCGGCGCCGGCGTACCCGGTCGGCTGCACGCCGGGGGACAACCTGGCGGTGCACGTGGCGGTCACCCGCGCCCCGGAAGGGAGCGCCCTGGTGGTCGACGTGGGCCGGGTGCCCGACCGGGGCTACTGGGGCGAGGTGCTCACCACGGCGGCCGAGGCGGCCGGCCTGGCCGGGCTCGTCATCGACGGCGGGGTCCGTGACGTGGCGGCGATCGAGTCCCACGGGTTCCCCGTGTTCTCCTCGACCATCGCCCTGACCGGTGCCAGCAAGGACCAGCGGGGGACCGTGGGCCTGCCGGTCCGGGTCGGCGGCGTCCGGGTGGAGGTGGGCGACTGGGTGGTGGGCGACGCCGACGGGGTCACCGTGGTGCGGGCCGCGGCACTGGGGGCGGTCATCGCCGCGGGTCGCCAGCGGGAGGCCAAGGAGCAGGGCTTCTTCGCCGCGCTGAAGGAGGGCCGGACGACGATGGATCTCCTGGGCCTCGACGAGTCGCTGATCGACGGCGGCCCGGGGCGCTGACGCGGCGCCGGCCCGCCGCTCCGGTCCCGACCCGGTCAGCAGATGCGCGGGAGTGGGTCACCGACCAGCATGTCGACGATCCTCGTGCCGCCGAACGCGGTGAGGAGGACGACGATGCCCGGTGGTTCGGCGCGGATCTCGCCGATCCGCACGGCGTCCCTGCCGTAGGGGTGGGCCCGCATGGCCTCGAGTGCCGCCCGGGCCTCGTCCGGAGCGACCACGGCCACGAGCTTGCCCTCGTTGGCGACGTAGAGAGGGTCGATCCCGAGGAGCTCGCAGGCGGCCGCCACCACGGGGCGGACCGGGAGGGCCGACTCTTCGAGCACCACGGTCAGGTTGCTGTCTCGGGCCAGTTCGTTGCAGACGGTGCCCACCCCGCCCCGGGTGGAGTCCCGCAGCCATCGGGTGGACGGGGCGGCGGCCAGCAGGCACTCCACGAGGTCGTGCAGCGGCGCCGTGTCCGATGCGACGTCGGCCTCGAGCGCCAGGTCGCCCCGGGCCAGCATGACCGCGGTGCCGTGATCGCCGATGGTGCCCGAGGAGAGCACCACGTCGCCCTCCTCGACCGCGTCGGCCGACAGCACCCGGTCGGCCGGGATCACGCCCACGCCGGCGGTCGAGATGTACAGGCCGTCGGCGGCGCCCCGGTCGACCACCTTGGTGTCACCGGCGACGATCGACACCCCGGCCCCCGCGGCCGCCTCTGCCATGTCGGCCACGATCTCGCGGAGGGTGGCGATGGAGAGGCCCTCCTCGAGGACGAAGGCGGCCGACAGGGCCAACGGCCGGGCCCCCATCATGGCCAGGTCGTTGACCGTGCCGTGCACGGCCAGGTGCCCGGCGGAGCCTCCGGGAAAGCGCAACGGCTTGACGACGTACGAGTCGGTACTGAACGCCAGCCGCTCGCCCGAGGGCAGTGCCACCACGGCGGCATCGGTCTGGGCCGTCGCCGGGTCATCGGCGAAGGCCGGGAGGAACACGGCGTCGAGCAGCGCAGCCGAGGCCTTGCCGCCGGCGCCGTGGGCCAGGGTGACCACCTCGTCGAGCAGGCGCGGTCGGCGACGGCGGAACGCCTCGATCCGGGCGAAGACGGCCGCCTCCCGACCGGTCGCGCCGTTCTCGGCCACGGTGTCGGTCACGGCGAGCCCCCTTCGCGCCCGCACGCGCGCAGCTGCTGCTGCACGATCGACCACAGGCGCAGCATCAGGGCGTTCTGGGCCTCCTGGATCCGGTGCACGCTCTCGGAGCGTACGACCAGTCGGTGGGCGATCGTCCCGCTGGCCGCCATGGCACCACCCTCGTACCCGCTGAGCCCGACGGTGAGCAAGCCCCGCCGTGCAGCCTCCTCCAACCCTCGCCGGACGTTGACCGAATCGCCGCTGGTCGAGAACCCGACCGCGATGTCGTCGGCCCGGCCGTGGGCGATGATCTGTCGCGAGAAGACCAGGTCGAATCCGACGTCGCTGGCCAGCGCGGTCAACACGGCCCGATCGTCGACCAGCGACAGGGCCGGAAGCGGACGCCCGCCCGGCGGGCGCCGGAAGAGGTCGACGGCCCCCTCGGCATCGGTGGCGCTCCCCCCGTTGCCGAAGGCCAAGAGGCGGGCGCCCCGCCGGAAACGATCCGCCATGGCGCCGCCGGCCCCGGCCAGCTCGTCGTCCAGTCGCGCCAGCGTGGCCGTCCGCAGCGCCGTGCTCTGGGCGATCTTCTCCCGGGCCGAGCGGGCCAGGTCGACCAGGAGGCTGGCGCTGTCGCGCTCCTCCGACTCGATGAAGGGATAGAGGAAGCCGGTCGGATCCGCTGTCATGTCGAGACGTCCGGCGTGTCCGTGAGGACGGTGAGGGCGACGCCCGCATGCACCAGCAGGAGGTCACCCGGTGCGACGATCTGCACCAGGCTGGCATCCACCGTCTCGGGCGCGCCGTGCACCAGCACCTCGACCCGTCCGTCCTGGTGGACGGCCTGCACCTCGGCCACCCGGCCCTGGTCGGAACAGGTGATGCAGACCTCGTCGTCACACTCCGGCCCCGACTCGGGCCCCGACGCGAACCCGTGCTTGAGCAGACCCGGATGTTCGAGCACCACCTGGGTGAGCTCCCAGAGCAGGTGGTAAAGGAGCACCACGTCGCCGGAGCGGGAGGCCATGGCCGGGTCGTCCCCGTCCAACCACACCACGTGGTCCGCCCGCCCACCGGCGGGTCCGCTGGGCCCGCCGGGCCGGAGGCCGGCGCCGAGCCAGACCCGGATCAGTCCCCAGGCCTCGCTCCGCCGCAAGAGGTCGGCGCCGACCGGATCGTCGGCCGCACTCACCACCAGGAGGACGTCGCCGGGACGCGCCAGCAGCCGCACCGCGGCGACGGCGTCCGCGCCCTCGACGGCGATGGCCGGCAGGGCCCGCTTCCCGACGATGACCGGGTGGACGAACTCGACCGCGACATGGCGGCCGTGGGGCGGCCATTGCGGCGCCACGCACCACATGGTCGCCCCGGCCGCGAACCTCCGGGCGAGTGCCAGGGCGGTGGCGGCCAGGTCCTCGGCCGTGCCGCTCGCCGCCATCGCCGTCGCCGCGGGCGTACCCACGGCAGCCATCATGCCCCCGCTCGGGGTCGGCCCGCGGCGCCGGCCACGACGGCCTGTCCCAGCGCCAGCCCGCCGTCGTTCGGCGGGACCAGCCGGTGGGTGAGCACCTCGAACCCGCGGGCGGCCAGGGCGGCCCGAGCCAGACCGACGAGCAGGGCGTTTTGGAACACACCGCCGCTCAACGCCACCCGCTCGATGCCCGTCTCGGCGCGCCGGCCGTCGGCGCACTCGGCGATCATGTCGGCCACCGCGGCATGGAAGCCCGCCGCCATGGTCCCGGTCGGGCAGCCGTCCCGCAGGTCGTCGATCATGGCGCGCAGCACCGGTCCGGCGTCGATCTCGTCGCCGGAGAGACCGAACGCGTAGGGGCGCTCCCGGTCGACGTGGGGTTCGGCAACCCACTCCAGCTCGATCGCCGCCTGGGCCTCGTACGACGCCGTGTGACACACGCCCAGGAGCGAGCTCACGGCATCGAAGAGCCGACCCATGCTCGACGTGGGCACGCACGAGACGTCCCGCTCGAGCTGGCGCCCCAGCACCGCGAGCTCGTCGACGGATGCCTGGCGCACCGGTGGGAGGTCGGGTGCCCACCCGGCCCCGGCCGCCCAGAGGTGGGCCAGCGCGGCCCGGTAGGGCTTGCGGATGGTGGCGTCGCCGCCGGGGAGGGGGACGTAGCGCAGGTGGGCGCTCCGTTCGAACCGGTCGTACCCGGCGGTGAGGACCTCCCCGCCCCAGATGGCACCGTCGGTCCCGTAGCCGGTGCCATCGAAGGCGAAGCCGATCACCCGCTCGCCGGCCGGGAGGCCGTGCTCCGCCATGACGGCGGCGATGTGGGCGTGGTGGTGCTGGACCAGCTCGATCGGGGGGCCGGCGCGGTCGGCCCACCGGCGGCTCTGGTAGCCGGGGTGGGCGTCGGCCGCCACGCGGGCGGGCTCGACCTGGTACAGGTGGCCGAACTGTTCGGTCGACCGTTCGAACGCGACCAGGGTCTCGACGCTACCCATGTCACCGATGTGCTGGCTGAGGAAGGCGTCGTGACCCGAGGCCAGGCAGAAGGTGTTCTTGAGCTCCCCGCCCGCGGCCAGCACCGGGTCCAGGGCGAACGGCACCCGGACCGGTAGCGGCGCGTAGCCCCGGGAGCGGCGGATCGGCAACGCCGCGCCCTCTTCGATCCGCATCACCGAGTCGTCGCACGGCACGTGGATGGGCCGGTCGTGGAACAGCCACGCGTCAGCGATCCGGCACAGGCGCCGGCGGGCGTCGTCGTCGTCGTGGCAGATGGGCTCATCGGTCAGGTTCCCGCTGGTCATGACCAGCAGGGAGGGGACCGGGGCGGTCCCTCCCGGCACCTGATGGAAGAGCAGATGATGCAGCGGCGTGTACGGGAGCAGCAGCCCGATGCGCGGGTGGTGTGGAGCCACCTGGTCGACCAGGGGAGTGCCGCACCGCCGCCGCACGAGCACGATCGGCCGCTGCGGGCTGGTCAGGAGATCGGCCTCATCCGGGTCGACGTCGGCCAGGGCACGCGCCCGGTCGAGATCGCGCACCATGACGGCCAGCGGCTTGTCCGCTCGTTGCTTGCGCCGGCGCAAGCGGTCCACCGCCCGGGACGACGTGGCATCGCAGGCCAGGTGATACCCGCCCAGACCCTTGATCGCCACCACCAGCCCGAGCGCCAGCGCCTCCTGGGTGGCGCTGACGGCGGCATCGGTTCCCTCGACCACCCGCGCCGCGCCCGCCGCCGCGCCCTCGATGCCCTTCCCGTCCTCGGACCCCTCGAACCAGATCCGTGGTCCACAGGCGGGACACGCCACCGGCTGGGCGTGGTAGCGCCGGTCCGACGGATCGTGGTACTCGGTGCGACAGGCCTCACACAGCGCAAAGCCGTCCATGGTCGTGTTGGGCCGGTCGTAAGGGAGGCGGAGCATGATGGTGAAGCGGGGCCCGCAGTTGGTGCAGTTGATGAAGGGGTAACGGGCCCGGCGGTCTCGGGGATCGAACATCTCGGCCAGACACGCGTCGCAGACGGCGACATCGGGCGGGACCAACGTGCGGACCGCGGTGTCCGATCGACTGGCCACAATGCGAAAGGCAAGCTCGTGGAGCACCTCGACGGGGCTGCTCTCGATGCCGGTGATCCGGGCCAGGGGCGGGGCCTCCTCGGCCAGGCGCGCCTCGAACCGGGCGATGCCGGCCGGGTCGCCCTCCACCTCCATCAGGACACCTTCGGTGTCGTTGCCGACCTGTCCGGCCAGTCCGAGCTCGGTGGCCAAACGGTGGACGAACGGTCGGAAGCCCACGCCCTGGACCACGCCGACCACGCGGATCCGGTGCCGCACCGCAGCGCCCGCGGCCAGCGACGTCATGCGCTCTTCGTGCTGCGCTGCCCCAGAGTCACCGCGGCTTCGCGGTGCATCCGCCCGAAGTTGTAATACGCCGCACAGGCCCCTTCGGAGGAGACCATGCAGGTCCCGATCGGGGTCTCGGGTGTGCAGGCGGTGCCGAACACCTTGCACTCCCACGGCTTGATGACCCCCTTGAGCACCTCCCCGCACTGGCAGGCCTTGGGGTCGGCCACGCGCACGCCTGGGACCTCGTAGCGCAGCTCGGCGTCGAACGCCGCGAACTCCGGCCGCAGCTTGAGGCCGCTCTGGGAGATGAAGCCGAGCCCGCGCCATTCGAAGTGAGGCCGCAGCTCGAACACCTCGGCCAGCACGGCCAGGGCCCGCGGGTTGCCCTCCTCGCGGACCACGCGGGAGTACTGATTCTCGACCTCGCAGCGGCCCTCTCGGATCTGCGCGAGCAGCATGGAGATGGCATGCAGGATGTCGAGCGGCTCGAACCCCGCGGTGACCAGGGGCAGGCGGTACTCCGCCGGGACGAAACGGTACGGGGCCTGACCGACGACCGTCGAGACGTGGCCGGGCCCGAGGAAGCCGTCGAGGCGCAGATCGGGCGATTCGAGGATGGCCTTGAGGGGCGGGACGATGGTGACGTGGTTGGAGAAGACCGAGAAGTTCGCGATCTCCCGCTCCCGGGCCGCCAGCAGCGTCAGCGCGGTGGACGGTGCCGTGGTCTCGAACCCGACGGCGAAGAACACCACGTCCCGGTCGGGGTGGTCCACCGCCATCTGCAGCGCGTCGAGGGGTGAGTACACGAACCGGACATCTGCGCCCTCCGCCTTGGCCTGCAGCAGGTTCCCGTTGCTCCCCGGGACGCGCATCATGTCGCCGAACGACGTGAAGATGACCCCCGGTGCCTTGGCCACCGCGATGGCGTCGTCCACCCGACCCATCGGGATGACGCACACCGGACACCCGGGCCCGTGGACCAGTTCGACCGAGGCGGGGAGGATGTGCTCAATGCCATGGCGGTAGATGGTGTGGGTGTGGCCACCGCACACCTCCATGAACTTGAACCGGTCCGCCCCGGCCAGCGCCGTGATCTGCGCCACCAACACCCGCGCCGCTGTGGGGTCGCGGTACTCGTCCACGAAGCGCATGCCGGCCCCTATGCCGCCTGACGCAGCGTGGTGTCCGCGTCCGAGACGCCGAGCACGCCGGCCAGCATCTCCGCCTGGCGGCCGAGGAGGTCACGCGCCAGGGACAGGCCACCGGAGACGAGGTCCCTGACCTCCTCTGACGAGACGATGGTCTGCCACGACTCCTCGAGCTCGGGCCACGCGTCGACGTCGGCGCGGCACTCGAGCACGGAGCCGACCATGACCTCGGTGACGGCTCCCGTGGCTTCCTTCATGCTCCGCCTTCGCTTGTGACCTTCGATGACCGGAACACCTCGAGCTCGTCGTCGTAGGCCTGGCCCATCAGCTGCAGCGAGGCGAGGGCCAGGGCGGCCTCCTCCTCGTCGATCTTCGACAGGGCGAAGCCGACGTGGATGAGCACCCAGTCGCCCGGGTTGAGGTCCTCGTCTGCGAGCAGCCCGATGTTGATGATCCGGGTCACACCCGACACGTCCACCCGGGCCAGATCCTCGTCGGCGCCGCTGAGCTCCTGGAGTTGACCCGGTATCCCAAGGCACATGATGGCTACGCTCCGGACTCGCGGACGGCGGAGATCTCAACCCTAACGCCCACCTCCGACTCGACGTTCAACACCGACATGCGGGGAGGCTCCATCCCGAACCCAGAGGTGTCCAGGCGCGACGGGCCGCCCGGTTGAAGGGTCTGGTCATCGACGCGGCTGATGCCCGCCGCCGGGGGTTGTCCTCGTGGTGGTCGCCGGCGCGCAATCGGCGCAGCGACCGAGCATGGCGAAATGATGGGGGTCGATGGTGAAGCCGAACTGGAGCTTGGCCGCCTTGGCCAGGCTCTTGAAGAGAGCGTCCGGGGCCTCGATCATCGTTCCGCACTCCTCGCACACGAAGTGACCGTGGGCCGACGAGGTCAGGTGATAGGTGGCCGGGCCGTGCCCCAGGTGGGCGTGCACGATGACCCCGAGCCGCTCCAGCTCGTCCAGGTTGCGGTAGATGGTCGAGATGTGGACGTCGGGGGCCTGCTCCTGGACCTTGAGGGCGAGATCCTCCGCGGTCTGGTGTCCGGCCGACTCGAACAGGGCTCGCAACAGGAAGCGACGGGAGGACGTCACCCGCCCGCCGTGCTTGCGGACCAGCTCCAGCGCTCCCTCGACGGTGGTGGCGTCACCGGCGTCGTCGGGCTCGGGGTGCACCGGCCTGCTCACGGTCCCAGGCTACCGGCGCCGGCCCGCGGGACGGTCCCGGTGGCGGCCGCCGTCCGTCGTGGGTCACCGGGATTGACCGTGCGTACGTGCCACCCGGCCTCGGTAGGGTCATGGGCGAGGTGACGTTGGGTGCATGAGCTCTCCATCGCACGGGCGATCGTGGATTCGACCACGCGGCACGCCGGCGGCCGTCCGGTGACGGCGGTGACCGTACGGATCGGCCACCTCCGGCAGGTGGTGCCCGACGCCCTGCAATTCAATTGGGACGTGCTCACGGATCACGGTGAGCTGCAAGAGTGTGTGCTGGTGATAGAGGAGGTACCGGCCGTGGTCGAGTGCAGGGCCTGTGGAGCGCGCACCACCTTGGGCCTACCCGTCCTCTCGTGCGGGGCGTGCGAGTCCTTCGACGTGACCCTGCTCAGTGGCGAGGAATTCCTCATCGCGTCCATGGACGTGGTGGAGGTCTGAAGGTGGGCCGCTTCCATCTGCACCCCGACGGTACCGAGCACGCGCACGGGCACGACGGCCGGCCCGGACACGGGTCCGCGCACACGCACGAGGCCGGGCACGGGCACGACGTGGGTGACCACACCGGGTATGCCGAGACGGGGACGATCCGGGTCTCCATCCTCGAGGACCTGCTGTCCGAGAACGATCGCATCGCCGATGCGAACCGTCGCGACCTCGGGGCGGCCGGGGTGCGCGCCGTCAATCTGATGTCATCGCCCGGGGCCGGGAAGACGACCCTGCTCAAGCGCACGCTGGCCCGACTCGGGGGCACCCTGCGCATCGGGATCCTCGAGGGGGACATCGCCACCAGCCTCGACGCCGACGCGCTGGAGGGATCGGGGGCGGCCGCCTTGTCCCTCGTCAACACGAGCGCCGGGTTCGGCGGCGAATGCCACCTCGATGCCGTGATGGTGCGTTCGGGCATGAGCCGACTGCCGCTGCACGAGCTCGATCTGCTCGTCATCGAGAATGTGGGGAACCTGGTCTGCCCGGCCGAGTTCAGGGTGGGCGAGCACGCCAAGGCGATGGTCTACGCCATCACCGAAGGCGAGGAGAAGCCGTTCAAGTACCCGGTGATGTTCCGCGCCGCGGACGTCGTCGTGGTCAACAAGATCGACCTGCTCCCGCACCTCGATTTCGATCTCGATCGGTTCCTCTCGAACGTGCGGGCGGTGAATCCCTCGGCGACGGTGATCCGGGCCAGCGCGCGCACCGGCGAGGGCGTGGGCGAGTGGTGCGACTGGCTGCGTGGCGCCTGAGGCCTCCGGGCGGAGATCACACCAGGTTGGGCGGGGTCCGCCCCGCCAGCACGTCGCAGACGCCTTGGCAGGCCAGGCGGGCCATGCCGGTGCGGGTGGCGATGGTGGCACTGCCGACATGGGGAAGCAGCGTGATGTGGGGAGCGGACCGCAGACGGGGGTTGACCGACGGCTCACCGTCGAAGACATCGAGTCCGTCGCCGAAGATGGTGCCGGCCTCGAGGGCGTCGACCAGCGCGTCCTCGTCGATGACCGGTCCCCGGGCCGTGTTGACGAGGACCGCCGTCGGCTTCATGAGAGCGAACTCTGCCGCCCCGATCAGGTGGTGGGTCGAGGCGTTCAGCGGCACGTGCAGGCTCACGATGTCGGCTCGGGACAACAGGGCACCCAGCGTCGGGACATACCCGGCCACGCCGGTGTCGGTGCGCGCCGTGTGCAGCACCTCCATGTCGAAGCCGGCGGCGCGCCGGGCCACGGCCCGGCCGATGCGGCCGTAGCCGACGAGGCCGAGCGTGGCCCCGTGCACGTCGCGGGCCAGGTGGGTGGTGAAGCCCCACCCGTGCCAACGACCCTGGCGGAGGTCGTCCTCCGCGCCGGTCGAACGCCGTGTGGCCGCCAAAATGAGGAGGAAGGCGAGGTCGGCCGTGGTGGCGTCCAGCACGCCGGGGGTGTTGCAGACGGCGATCCCGAGCTCCCGGGCGGTGGCGACATCGACGTTGTCGTAGCCGACGGCGGCGTTGCCCACGACACGGAGCCGCCCGGCGCGGCCGGCCCGGAGCACCTCGGCGTCGATGCGATCGGTGAGCTGGCACACCATGGCGTCGCTGGCGGCGGCACCGTCGCACAGCTGCCGCGGCGTGAGCGGAACGTCGTCGTCATCGGGCCCGACCACCTCGTGGCCCGCCTCGGTGAGGGGGTCGGTCCCGCCGGGGGTCAGGCGGCGGGTGATCAGGACACGGGCCACTCAGTGCGTGGTGTAGTTGATCTCGCCCGCGCCCTTGACGCCGATGGCGAAGCAGAAGCAGTGGATGGGCGCGTGATCGCTGACCGGGCGCAACGAGTGCACCTTGTCCGGGGGGATGTAGACCAGGTCCCCCTGGGCGATGGCCCGGTCCTCGCCGTCGATGGTCATGATGCCGCGCCCGTTCATCACGTAGTAGAACTCGTGCGTGGGATGGGAGTGGGGGTCCACCAGGCCGCCTCCGGGCACCTCGAACTCGTTGACCAGCTCGAGGTAGCCCCCGTCGGTGATGTCCTTGAACTCACGCGACTCGATCATCCACCACACCGGTACCGTGCCGTTGTGCTCGACCACCGGCGCCTTGGCCTCAATGCTGCGCACGTCCATCTCGTCGACCCTTTCTCCCTAGACTGACTCCGGCGTCAGGTTAGATCCCCGGCACCGTGCAGTGTCAGGGCACCACCACGAACGGGAGGAAGCGCGTGGCCCACAAGCGGCGCAAGGTCGCCCCCGAGCCGTTGTCAGACGAGGCCTGGGCCCCCTTCGGCTGGCTCCCGGTGGCCGACACCGATCCGCGCGACGGGGAGCACCGGCTCATATTCACCTGGAACGACCCCCATGTGAACCTGATCGGACACGCCCGCAGCGAGGTGCCGGCCACCGCCGACGGCCTGCGTTGCGAGATGCTGTTCCGACACGACACCCACACCCAGACCGTGATGTCACTCGACGTGCCCGCCGTGATCGCCGTGGCGCCCTCGGGGGCGGAGTTCTCGGGGCCGAACGATGCCGACGCCATCCGGGTGTTCCGTCTCGAGCCGCTCGTGCCGGTGGTCCTGCGCCAGGGGACCTGGCACTGGGGCCCCTTCCCGGTGGCGGCCGGAGAAGTGCGGCTGTTCAACGTGCAGGGACGGCGCTACGCGGACGACAACGCCCGCGTCGACCTGGCCGCCATGGGAGCCGACGTCGACGTGGTGCTCACGTGAGGATGGGCCGTTAGTGGAGTTCGACGAGGCCGAGCTCATGACGGGCACCGTGTCCGAACTGGTCGCGGCCATCACCAGCCGCCCGGTGGAGCCGGGACCCGACGGGCGCCCGGCCTACGTGACCACCACCCCCGACACGGGAGAGGGCCGTCGCGCCTTCGGCGGGTTGGTGGTGGCCCAGGCCCTGCACGCGGCCACTCGCACCGCGCCCGAGGGCCTCGACGTGCACTCCCTCCACGGGTACTTCCTGCGGCCCGTCCCGCTCGGATCGTCGTCCCTCCACCGGGTCGAACACGTCCGGGACGGAAGATCGTTCAGCGTCAGGGAGGTGTCCAGTGAGGTCGGCGGGCGGCCCGCGTTCCGCATGACCTGCTCGTTCCACCGGCCCGAAGCCGGAGACGAGTACCAGCTGCCCGTGGCACCCGACATCCCGTCGCCCGGAGCCGCCGAGGGCGCCGACGTGCCCTTCCCCTTCGACATCCGCGAGTTGGGCGCCACCGAGCGTCGGGCCGACGGGACGTTTCTGTCGACCCGGCGCTGCTGGTTCCGCAGCCGGGAGCGGCTGCCCGACGACCCGGCGCTGCACGCCTGCGTGCTGGCCTACCTGTCCGACATGACCGGGGCGGCCTTCCGACCGCTGAGCCTGGGGATCTGGGGGGTGCACACCGACGCCAGCCTGGACCACGCCCTGTGGTTCCACCGCCCCCGGCGAGCCGATGAGTGGAACTTCTTCGACCTGCAGGCCCTCGTCAACGCCGGTGGCCGGGCCACCGTGCGCGGCACCATGCACGGCGACGACGGCACGCTGTACCTGAGCATGGCGCAGGAGCTCCTCATCCGGGAGCTCGAGGTGCCGGTCCGGGCGGAGACCCCGCCCTGGGTGGTGCGGGGGGAGCGTCCCCTCGAGAGCGAGAGGGAGGGGGCGGACGATGGGGTTGCTTGAGGGACGTCGGGCCATCGTCACCGGCGGGGGCTCGGGCATCGGCCGGGCGGCGTGCCGCCGCATGGCGCACGAGGGGGCGCAGGTGGCCGTGCTGGACCTCGATGGCGCCTCGGCCCGTGCCGTGGCCGACGAGATCGGCGGGGTGGGCCTGGCCGCCGACGTCGGTGACCCGGACGGCTTGCGCGAGGTGATCGACGCCGCGGTGGCCGAGCTCGGCGGCCTCTCCGTGCTCTACAACAACGCCGGGACGTCGGCCTTCGCCCGACTCCACGAGGGCGAGCCGGCCGAGTGGGATCGGGTCCTCCGGGTCAACCTGACCGGGGTGTATGCGGGCTTCCGGGCCGCCGTCCCCCACATGCTGCGGGGCGGTGGCGGCTCGATCGTCTCGACCGCATCGATCAGCGGCACCCGCCCGGCCGCGGGGGAGGGGCCCTATGCGGCGTCGAAGGCCGCGGTGGCGGCGCTGACCGCCTCGGCCGCTCTGGAGTACGCGCCGTCCATCCGGGTCAACGCGGTGTCGCCCGGGATGATCCGCACCGCCATGACGGCGCCCATGTTCGAGGTCTTTCCCGGGCAGGTGGAGCGGTTCGAGAAGGGCACACCGGTCGGCCGAATCGGGGAGCCCGAGGACATCGCCGACGTGGTGGTGTTCCTCTGCTCGGACCTGGCCCGCTTCGTGACCGGTCAGAACATCGTCGCCGACGGGGGGCTCACGCTCCACGGGTCCGGGGTCGACGGCATCTTCGAGCTGGTCTTCGGCACCGGCGCCGGCTGAGGACGGTCCGGCCCGGGGCCGGGGCACGCTGCTCGGCCGGCGTCGGCCGGCGGGCAACAGACCGGACCGGTCAGGTCCCGTCCCGCCGCACGAACCTCTTCGGGCCTACCCCCCGGCCGGTGCGCCGTCGTGGGGGGTGCCCTCGAACAGCGCCCGGTAGACCATGGTCGTCATGGTGTCGAGGGCCGCGTCGTCGACCGGGCGGCCGACGAATTCACGCAGGTAGTGGAAGCGGTCCAGCATGGCCAAGAGGGCCATGCCGGCGACCTCCGGATCGATGCGGTGGCCCGAGAGATCGGTGGCGACTTGCTGGGCCAGTGCGCCCGACAGCACGGTGAAGGTTTGCCGGATGACTTCGACGAGCTCGGGATCGACGGTGGCCAGGTCGGTCCAGGCGCGGAAGAGCGGGGCATAGCGCAGCCACAGCGCCGAGTAGGCCGTGATCCACCCGTGGACGTCCTCCCACCCGGGTCGGCCGCCTCGTTCGGGGGACATCGGCACGGTGTCGTAGAGGTGCTGGGCCTCGGTGGCGGCCTCGGTGACGAGGGCGCGGAGGAGATCCTCCTTGTTGGAGAAGTACAGGTAGAAGGTGCCGTGGGACGTCTTGGCCAACTCCACGATGTCATTGACACGGGTGGCGTGATAGCCCCGTTTGTCGAAGGCGACCATGGCCGCATCGAGCAGCTTGCGCATGGTGCGCCGGCCCTGGCTGCGCAGCACCCGCTTGCTGGCCGGGGCCCCCACCGCATCGGCGTCCCCCAGCGGGGGACCGGGGGCACCGGGCGGGCCGTCAGACCCGTTGGCCGGGACGGTGGCTGCCCGTCTCTGGCTCGCTGCCCCCTTGGGCGGGGTCCGGGACGCCAGGTCACGCTGGGTTGGAGGCGACCCCATGCTCCGGGGATCGTAGTGCCCGGGTCGGTCCGAATGGCTAACCTGACACGGTGGTCAGGTTTCGCGAAGGTCTGGCGTGACACAGCACTCGGGATTCCCGCTGCCCCAGGCCATGGCTCCCCGTCCATGACGCACCCGGACCCGGCGGCCGGACCCCCCCAACTCTCGTTGGAAGACGCCATTGCGCGCCACGTCCGCCCGGGCGACTCGGTCCACGTCATGCTCGGGCACAGCCGCTGGACCGCCGGGGCCCGCGAGCTGGCCCGCCAGTTCTGGGGGCAGGATCCGGGGTTCACCCTGGTCATGACCAGTCTTGGTGCTCTGGGCGCACTCTTCTTCCGGGGTGGCCTGGTCCGCCGGGTCGTGACCACGTACTCGGGCAACAGCTTCCCCACCTACACGCCCAACCCGATCTTCCGCCAGGCCTACGAGTCCGGCCAGGTGGAGGTCGAGCATTGGTCCATCCTGACCCTGGCCCAGCGCATGGAGGCGGCGGCCCGAGGCCTGCCGGCCGTCGTGACCGGCTCCCTGGCCGGGTCCTCCATGGCGGCCAACCCCGGCTTCGCCGAGATCGAGTCGCCCTTCGGCCCCCTCGGCCTGCTGTCCCCACTGGCGCCCGACGTGGCGCTCCTCCACGCGGCCGCGGCCGACCGCGAGGGCAACCTCGTGCTGTCCGAGCCGCTCCTCGAGGGGGTCTGGGGGGCCTGGGCGGCCCGGCGGGGCGTGGTGGCCACGGTGGAACGGGTGGTCGACGACCTCCAGGGTCTCGGGCACCGGGTCCGCATCCCCGCCCATCGCGTGCTGGCCGTGGTGGAGGCCCCCTTCGGGGCTCATCCGGGGGGTTGTTACGCCCCGGCCCTCCCGGTCCACAGCTACGGCGAGGACATCGCCTTTTGGAACGAGGCCGCCGGTGCCGCCGACCAGGGATCGTTCGACGCCTTCGCCGACCGGTGGGTGCGCGAGCCCGACACCCATGACGAGTACCTGCGCCGCCTGGGCCCCGAGCACCTCCGGTGGCTCGAGGGTCGATCGGATCCCGGCTCGTGGAAGGAGGACGCCGACGCCACGCCCGTGCCCGACGACCCGGCCGTCTCGAAGTGGGAGCAGGCGGCGGCGCTGGGTGCCCGCGAGGTCGAGCGGGTGGTGGCCGACGTCGACGCCGATGCGGTCCTGGCCGGCGCCGGAGTGGCCAATCTGGCGGCGTGGGTGGCCGTCGGACGGGCCCGGGCCGCCGGTCGCCGGGTCAGCCTGACGGCGGAGCTCGGGCTCTTCGGTTACGAGCCCACACCGGCCGATCCCTACATCTTCAATCACCGCGTCTTCCCCGGCACCCCGCTCCTCAACGACGCCTCCTCGGTGTTGGGCATGGTGATCGGAGGCCCCGGGACCCGCACGGTGGGCTGCCTCGGAGCGGCCGAGGTGGATCGCTCCGGTCGCCTCAATTCCACCCAGTTGGCCGGCGGCCGGTTCCTGGTGGGTTCGGGCGGGGCCAATGACGTGGCCAGCCGGGCCACCGCCTGCGTCGTGGTGACCCTGGCCCGGCCCGAGCGCCTGCCCGAGACCGTCGCCTACGTCACCTCACCGGGCCACCGCGTGGTGAGCGTGGCCACCGACAAGGGGGTCCTGCGCCGCCAGGACGGGACGCTGCGGGTGGCCGCCGTGCCCGCCGGTGACGGCTCGGTGGCGGAGCGGACCCAGGCTCTGCTCGATGCGTGCGGCTACGTGCCCGACGTCGCCCGCACCGTGGAGGAACTGGCTCCGGTGCAGGCCCCTGAGGTGGGCGCGCTGCGCCAGTTCGACCGTCAACGACTGTTCTTGGATTAGGGCACGAGGGGGAGTGATGCGAGGAGTGAGGCGAAGCATGCGGCGAAGGGGCGACCACTACAGTGACCGGCATCCCGGGGGGGATGCGACCGTACGAGCGAGAGGGGGCGGCATGCGATTGAACCGGACCGGATGGGTGGCGAGGGCGGCCGTGGCGGGAGTCGCCATGGCGGTGGCCTGCGGTGCCGTCGGTGCGGCGGCCGGGACGGCGTCGGCGGCGACCAGCACCTCGAGCGCGCCCGGGGTGACGCCGACCTCCATCACGGTGGGGTCACTCTCCACCCAGACCGGCACCCTCGCCTCCAATTTCGAGTCGCTCATCTACGGCGAGAAGGCCTACTTCGACTACATCAACGCCCAGGGCGGGATCAACGGGCGCAAGATCAACTACGCCTACCAGCTGGACGACGGCGGCAACCCGAGCACGTTCTCCACGCTGTCCAACACCCTGATCAACCAGGACCACGTCTTCGCCGTGACCGGCGTGGCCTCCGCCTTCTTCACCCCCAACATCTTCGTCGAGGCGGGGATGCCCACCTACGGCTACAACGTGACCGGGAACTGGGCCGGGCCCAAGAACCTCTTCGCCGCCGGGGGGTCGGTGCAGTACTACGGGGCCGAGGGCCCCGAGGTGGCCTACGTGGCCAAGACCGTCAAGCACCCCAAGATCGCCGTCCTGGCCTACGGCGTCGCGTCGTCGGCCGCGGCCTGCTCGGCCGCCGGACAGAGCCTGAAGAAGGCGGGGTACGACGTCGTCTACACGGACCTCAAGATCGCCTACCCGGGAACCACGGTGGCCACCGACGTGCAGCGCATGCGGGACGCCGGCGCCAACTTCCTGGTGTCGTGCATGGACGTGCTGGGCAACATCAGCCTGGCCCGGGCGGTCAAGGAGTATGGCCTCAAGATCACCCAGCTGTGGTTCAGCGGCAACGACCTGTCGACCCTGAAGGCCAACGAGAGTCTCATGCAGGGGGTCTACTTCGACACCGCGCACGTGCCCTTCGCGGCCCCGACCTCGGAGTACCCCGGGCTCAAGCTCTACCTGACCGAGATGGACAAGTACGAGCCCAAGTACGCCGAGGACGAGGTGGCCATCCAGGGCTGGGAGTCCGCCGCCCTCTTCGCCGCCGGGGTCAAGGCGGCGGGCAGGAACCTGACCCAGGCCGCCGTGATCGCCGCGGACAACAAGCTGTCGGCCTTCACCGCCGGGGGCCTGACGGTCCCGACCAACTGGCTCTCGGCCGGGCACTCGGGGCACGCGCCGCCGTACTGCGGCGCCTACATCCAGGCCAAGGGGGACGAGTACGTGCCCGCCCTCAACAAGGGCAAGAACGTGTTCGTCTGCTTCGGGTCCACCAGCCCCAAGGCGGCGCCGGACACGACCGCGCCGGCCGGCACGCCCACCCCCTCCTAGGCCTGACCGAATCGGCCGTCACCGGGAATGGCGGAATTCTTCGGCTTCGCGATGCCGGGCATCCCCTACGGGTGTGCCTACGCCATCGTGGCGGTCAGCCTGGTCCTGACCTACCAGGCCACCGGCGTCTTCAACTTCGCCTTCGGGGCGCAGGCCTTCGTCGCCGCCTTCGTCTTCACCTACCTCACCCAGGTCCACGGCATGTCGGGGTTCCTGGCGTTCGTGATCTCGGTGGTGATCCTGTCGCCGCTCATCGGGCTGGCCTTCGACCGGCTGGTCTTCCGCCACGTCCCCAATTCGAACACGACGGCGAAGCTGGTCTGCTCCATCAGCCTGCTGGTCGGGATCCCCACCCTCCTGCCGGTGATCTTCGGGCCGCAGAACCTCGACGACACGGCGACCATCTTCTCCTTCTTCAACCCCAACGTCGTGTACTTCACCTTCCTCGACACGCCCATCAACGGGATCTACCTGGCCACCGTCACGGTGACCGTGGTGGTGTTGGTGGCGCTCACCATCCTCCTGCGCTACACCAACCTCGGCCTGCAGATGCGGGGGGCGGTGGAGAGCCGCCGCCTGGTGCAGCTCGACGGGGTGAACGCCGGCGGCGTCGTGGCCGTGGCCTGGGCCATCTCGAGCTTCATGGCCGGCCTGGCCGGTGTGCTGCTGGCACCCATCTACGGGGCGTTCCAGTCCGACACCTACGCCACGCTCATGGTGGCGGCCATCGCGGCGGCGGCCTGGGGGCTGCTGCGGTCGATCCCCATCGCCACCGGCGTGGCCGTGCTCATCGGCGTGGTCAGCACCGTGCTGCAGGGGTACCTGCCCACGGGCAGCCTGCTCTACTCGGCCGTGCTGCCCTCCCTCCCCTTCTTCGTGCTGGTGGGCGCCCTGCTCTTCCTGCCGGGCATGCGGGCCCTCGACACCAGCCGGGACCCCCTGGCCACCATCGACCCGCCGCCGCCGCCGACCGCCGCCGCGTCCAGGGCGCCCAACATGGACCGCATCATCCGCACCTTGTGGTGGGTGGTGCTGGCGGGGTTCATCGTCTCCATGCTCACCTGGATCCCCAGCACCTGGGAGGGCGTCTTCAATTCCGGCCTGGCGCTGTCCACCGTGTTCCTCTCCATCACCCTCATCACCGGCATGGCCGGGCAGCTCTCGCTCTGCCAGGCCACCCTGGCCGGGGTGGGGGCCTTCACCGCGGCGCAACTGGCCATCCACCTCGGCCTGAACATGCTGGTCGGAGCCCTGGTCGGGGCGGGACTGGCCGCCGTGGTGGCCGTGGTGCTGGCCATCCTGTCGCTGCGCCTGCGCGGCCTGGGGCTGGCGCTCATGACGTTGGCGGCCGCCCTGCTCTTCGACAACACCTTCTTCAATTCGGTGTCGATCACCGGCGGGGCGCAGGGGCTGAGCGTGCACGCCAAGTGGTTGGGCACCTCGGAGTTCTTCAACTTCAACGGCCACTGGCTCTTCGTCCTGAGCATCTGCGTGCTGGCCTTCTGCGTGATGGTGGTGCTCCAGGTGCGCAAGGGCACGGTCGGGCGCAACCTGGCGGCCATGCGGGGCAGCGAGACCGCCGCCGCCGGGCTGGGCATCAACCTGACCTGGCAGCGCATCACGGTCTTCGCCCTGTCGGGGGCCATCGCCGGCGTCGGGGGCGTGCTGGTCACCATCCAGCAACAGGTGGTCAACTCGGCGCAGTGGAACTACGAGTTCTCGCTCGTCTTCGTGGTGCTGGTGGTCACCACCGGCGTGGGGACGGTGGAGGGGGCGATCCAGGCCGGCATCGGGTACGTGGTTACCGAGCAGATCCTGACCTATCTGCCCGCCCGCTTGGGCGGCGACAGCTTGGTCATCGTGCTCTTCGCCTTCGGGGCGCTGCAGTACGCCCGGCACCCCGAGGGCGTGCTGGAGTTCCAGAAGCGCAAGGGGACGCAGCGCTTCGAACGCCTGTTCTTCAGCGGCGGCCGGGGCAAGGT
Organism: Acidimicrobiales bacterium; assembly: GCA_052148295.1. Taxonomy (GTDB): domain Bacteria; phylum Actinomycetota; class Acidimicrobiia; order Acidimicrobiales; family RAAP-2; genus Bog-473. Next base: position 19,613 of record JBKQIP010000124.1, on the reverse strand, counting down.
CGAGCCGGTCGAACCCGCGGTCCGGACCTCGGGGGCCAATGGCTAGCGGGACCGCGCTGCTCTCCATGCGCGGGGTGTCCAAGTCGTTCGGCGGGGTCACCGCCGTGCACGAGGTGACCTTCGACGTGCACGAAGGTGAGAGCGTGGGCCTGGTCGGCCCCAACGGGGCGGGCAAGACGACGCTGTTCAACTGCGTCTGCGGGCAGTTGCGCAACGACCGCGGCGAGATCACCCTGGCCGGTGAGGACCTGGCCGGGATGCCCACCTACAAGCGGGCGCGCCGGGGCATCGGGCGGACGTACCAGAAGGTCGAGGTCTTCACCGACATGACCGTGCGCAACCACCTGTTGGTGGCCGAGCGGGCCCGCCGGGGCAACGGTCGGTTGTGGAAGGACATGCTCAACATGAGCGCGCCGACGGCGGAGGAGATGGAGAAGGTGGAGGCCACCCTCGAACTGGTGGGTATCGGCCGATTGGCGGACACCTCGGTCAACGCCCTCGGCCTCGGCCACTGCCGTCTGGTGGAGCTGGCCCGCGCCCTGGCGGCCGAGCCGAGGATCCTGCTGGCCGACGAGCCGTCGTCCGGGCTCGACCTCCACGAGACCGCCGAGGTGGCGAGTGTGCTCCGCACCGTCCAACGCGAGCGGGGGACGGCCGTCTTCCTGGTCGAGCACGACCTGGCCATGGTGGGCGAGGTCGTCGACCGCACCGTGGTGATGGACCTCGGTGCCCTGTTGGCCGAGGGCACCTTCGCCGAGGTCATGGCCGATCCGGCGGTGCGGCAGGCCTATCTCGGCGGGGGGGCGGGCCGGTGACGGCGACCGCCCCCCCGGCGGCGGGAGGCCCCGCCACCGACGTGCTGGAGGTCCGCGACGTCTGCGCCGCCTACGGACCGTACCGGGCGCTGTTCAACGTCTCGTTCTCCGTGCCCGCCGGCGGCATCGTGGCCCTGGTCGGCTCCAACGGGGCGGGGAAGTCCACGGTGGCCCGGACCATCACCGGGCTGGTGACCCCGACCTCGGGGACCATCGCCCTGTCGGGGATCGACATCACCACCATGCCCGCCTTCCGGATCGCCCGCCTGGGCATGGCCCACGTGGTGGAGGGACGGGGCATCTTCTCCAGCCTCACCGTCGAGGAGAACCTCACCCTGGCCTTCCGCCAGCGAGCCGGTCGGAAGGACCTGGCCTCCAACCTCGAGCGGGCCTACAGCGCCTTCGCCATTCTCGGCGAGCGGCGCAAGCAGATGGCGGGCACCCTGTCCGGAGGTCAGCAACGCCTGCTGTCGCTGGCCAAGGTGCTGGTGGTGCCGCCGCAGGTCCTGGTGGCCGACGAGCTCTCCCTGGGTCTGGCCCCCGTCGTGGTCGACGCCGTCTACGACGGCCTGACCGAGATCAACCGGAACGGAACGGCGTTGGTGGTGGTCGAGCAACAGGTGACGCGCGTCCTGGCGATGGCCAGTCGCGCCATCGTGCTCGATCGGGGATCGGTGTTCTACGCGGGCGAACCCGCCGGTGCCGGCCGGGCGGTCGAGGATCTGATGGCCCGGCGCGAGCAGGCGGCCGCATCGGTGGGGTATGACGCGGCCCCCTGACGCCACACCGTCGGACGAGGGTCCATGACCAAGGAGAGGACATCCATGCGAGAGCCCGTCATCGTGGACGTGGTACGGACGACGTTCGGCAAACGGGGAGGGTCCCTGGCCCACTGGCACCCGGCCGACCTGTTGGGCTTCACCCTGACCTCGCTGATGGAGCGCACCGGGGTGGAACCCGAGCGCATCGACGACGTCATCGCCGGCTGCGTGAGCCAGGTGGGCGAGCAGAGCACGAACCTGGCCCGCAACGGGTGGGTGTCCGCCGGGCTGCCCCAGTCCGTGCCCGCCACCACGGTCGACCGGCAGTGCGGCTCGTCCCAGCAAGCCGTCCATTTCGCCGCGGCCGGCGTGGCGGCCGGCCACTACGACCTGGTCGTGGCCTGCGGGGCCGAGGTCATGAGCCGGGTCGGCCTGGGGTCCAACGCCCGCGGCGGGACCGGTCCGTTCCCTCCGTCCTTCCTCGAGCAGGTCGAGGGCCGGCTGTGGACGCAGTTCCGGGTGAGCCAGGTGCTGGCCGACCGCTACGGCATCAGCCGGGAGGAGATGGACGCCTACGCCCTCGAGTCCCACCGGCGGGCCGCCGAGAGCTGGGACAGCGGCCATTTCGACCGCGAGGCCCTGGCGGTGCCGATCAAGGCCGAGGACGGGTCCTTCACCGGTGAGGTCCTCCGTACCGACGAGGGCATCCGGCGCAGCTCGAGCCTCCAGAAGCTGGCCGCCCTCCCGCCGGCGCAGACCTGGGAACCCGACACGGCGCCCGACATCACGGCCGGCAACTCGTCGCAGACCACCGACGGGGCGGCGGCCATGCTCATCGCCGAGCGCTCGGTGGCCGAGGCCATGGGCCTGCCCATCCGGGCCCGCTTCGCCCACTTCGCCGTGGCGGCCGACGACGCCGCCATCGTGCTGTCGGCCCCGGTCCCCGCCACCCGGAAATTGCTGGACCGTTCCGGCATGAAGGTGGGCGAGTTCGACGCGGTCGAGTGCAACGAAGCGTTCGCCGCCATTGCCCTCATGTGGCGCACCGCCTTCGACTACGACCCGGCCCGCCTCAACCCCCGCGGCGGCGCCATCGCCATCGGCCACCCGCTCGGCGCCAGCGGCGTGCGCCTGATGGGGACACTGCTCAACCACCTGGAGGCGTCGGGTGGCCGCTTCGGCTTCCAGACCATGTGCGAGGGTGGCGGCCAGGCCAACGCCACCGTCATCGAGCGGTTGGGCTGATGGCCGGCCCGTCCATCCGGACCGTGCCAACGGCCGCGCCCGACGGCCCGTGGGGCGGGCAAATGGGCCTTCCAGCCCATGCGCCGGCGCTCCGCGGGGGTCAATACTGAGTGATGAGCCCGCTTCGAGCTCTGCGCGCGCAGAAGGAGCGCAACGACAGGATCGCTCCGACCCGCGTGCACTTCAAAGGGGGCGGGACCTGGTGCCCCCGGCGCGAAGCCGCGGGCCGGGTCCGGTGGCCACTCGTCCGGCTGGACATCGGGGAGTCGGGCGTGGCCATCGGACCCACCTCACGCTGGCTGAAATGGGCCGTGCCCCGCGTCGAGATGCCATGGTCCGACATCTCGAGTGTGGAGAGCCGCCCGACCGGGGTCCGCTTCAACCTGCGGGGCGCCGACCGCCCGTCCCTGCTCTTCCAGCTGCATCGAGAGGCCGTGCTGGCCGCGCTGGCCGCGCTGAGCCCGTCCCCCATCGTGCGGCATCCCTGAACGAGCTCCAGCCCCGAGCGCCGCGCCGCGGCCTCGGGTGCGGACCGGTCCGCCCGCTCATCCGGTCGGCGTGGTGGCGGCCTCGCCCGCCCCGCCGCCCTGCGCCTCGCTCGCGTCGCCCGCCTCGGCGGCCAGCAGAGGGTGGATCTTGCGGGTGACGATCCACCACTCGACCACGAAGGTCATGCCCGGGACCAGCCCGGCACCGCACATGACGACGATCCACACGATGTTGAGGCGCGCCTTCAGCGCGAGGATCCCGACGGTGATCAGGTAGACGATGTAGAGGTAGCCGTGGCCCACCCCGAAGATCTCGACCTCGAGCTTGCACTGGCCGGCGAAGATCTTGAACCCGGTGAAGATGAACAGGGGGATGATCAGGGTCCCCACGATGTTGGCCATGACCTGATAGCGGAAGAGCGCCCCCTTGAGGCCGCGTTCGGTGAGCCGCTTCACCGGGTCACTGGGGCCTTCGGGCGACGTGCGTCTCGGGGGTGCGCCACGTCTTGGGCCCGTGCCCGGCCAACTGCGCCAGGCGGGCGTTGTAGGCGGCCAGCTCGGGGTCGTACTCGTCGGACCCGGTGTCCGCGGTGGGGGCTGGACCGGGAGCCGGCGCGCTCGGCGCCGCCGCCGCGTCGGGCGCCCCGTCGGAGGTCATGCGATTGCGCATGCCCTTGAGGCCGACCGTGTCGTAGTCGGTGTGGATCAGCAACCACCAGAAGTAGACGGCGAGAAGGGCGAAGATGGGCCATTCCACCGAGTACAGGTAGCTCAGCCCGTTGCCGTCGAAGGCCCGCGTGATCTGCCACCAGGCGGCGACCGCACATCCGGGAACGAAGACCAGCACGGCGACGTGGAGCGAGACGGCCCGCCTGGAGAGCCAGCGTTGTCGCACGTACCGGATGATACCGGGCACCGATCGGGCCGGGCTTTCACCGCTAACCTGAGGACATGGCGCCCGACCTCGTGCGCGACGAGCCCCCGTTCACGGCCGGGGAGCTGGCCTCGCTGACGGCCTGGCTGGACTATCAGCGTTGCACCCTGCGTCTCAAATGCGATGGCTTGACCGGTGAGCAGATGGTGCAGCCCAGCGTGCCCCCGTCGGGTCTGACCCTGCTCGGCCTGGTGCAACACATGACCCTGGTGGAGTGGTGGTGGTTCGAGCACATCTTCGACGGGGGTGCAACACCGCAGCCGTACCTGTCCGAGGACGACCCCGACTACGAGTTCCACGCCCTCGACCCCGGCCGGGCCGAGGCGGCCCTGAGGGCGTTCGTGAGCCAGTGCGCGCACTCACGGGCCATTGTGGGCCGGGCGGAGAGCCTCGACGCGCGCTCGACGTCGCCCGAGCGGCACACCCGCGACCTGCGCTGGATCATGGTCCACATGATCGAGGAGTACGCCCGCCACAACGGCCACGCCGACCTGCTGCGCGAGTGCATCGACGGGACCGTCGGGGATTGACCAGCCCGGGCGACGAGCCGCCACGGGCCGGTGCCATCACCGCGGAGCATCGCTACGAGCTGCCGATCGGGCGGGCGGAGGCATGGGCCTTGATCAGCGACGTCGAGGCCTATCAGGGCTGGTGGCCCTGGCTGCGCACCTTTGACGCCGGCGGGCTGGTCGCCGGGGCGGAGTGGCGCTGCGCCGTGCAGCCGCCCCTGCCCTACGCCGTGCGCTTCCGGGTGCTGATCGACGAGGTCGCCGCCCCGGCGGAGGTGCGCGCGCACGTCGAGGGAGACGTCGTGGGCACCGCCGTCCTCACGCTCGAGGAGTCCCCGGGTGGATGCGTGGCCCGCTTGGCCAGCTCGCTGGCCCCCGGCAACGCCACCCTGCGGCTGGTCTCGCGCCTGGCAGCCCCCGTCGCCCGCTTCGGACACGACTGGGTGCTCGATTCAGGGGCTCGCCAGTTCGTCTCGCGGGCCGTGACGCCGACGTTGACGGAATAGTCGGCGGGCACCGTGAAGATCTCCGTTCGTCAGGTGTTGGCCTCCGCCGCCGGTGCGGTGGTGGCCGCCGCCATCGCCTCCTTCTTCGGGGTGAAGGGCACCATCGTCGGGGTGGCCATCGGCTCCATGGCCGCCACCGTGGGGACCGCCGTGGTGGCACAGTCGATCGACCGGACCCACCATGCGGTGCGCCAGGTCGTGGTCAAGGCCCCGAGCACCAGCGTGATCCGCCGGTTGGGCGGGACGGCGCCGGCCGGCGAGGTGGGCGGGTCCGGGCCCGAGGCCCAGGCGCCGGTGACCGAGGACGTGGCCTCCACCGAGGCCAAGGGAGCTGCCACCATGCGGACGGCGGTCCCGCCGGCGCGACCGCCCACCGAGGTGATCCCCGGGGTGGCGAGGATCGAGGAGTCGGCCCGGAGGCTGAACTGGCGCGTGGTGGGGGTCACGGCCCTGATCGTCTTCGTCGTGGTGCTCACGACCATCACCGTCTTCGAGCTGGTCGCCGGGCGACCCCTGTCGGATCTCTTCGGCCACGGCAGCGGCACGACGGCCGGCAACCTGTTTCAGAGCCCTCCCTCCACGACCGCTCCCACCACCACCACGACCGTCCCACCCTCTTCCACGTCGACCACCTCGGCCGGCACCACCACGACGACCACGGGGACCACCACCACGACCAGCACCACCACGGTGCCGACCACCACCACCCTCCCGGGCGCCACCTCGAGCACCACCACGGTGCCGACCACCACGGCCAGCTCGGGCTGAGCGATGGCCGTGGCGCCACCCGGCCTCAGAAGCGCAGTACGTCACGCACGGATGGTGCACGCCGGGTGCCTGTCGTGTCGACCTGAGGGCCGTACGCGCCGGCCCGTTCCTGCGGAACGTCCGGGCCGGTGCGACCACGCGAGGGCATGATCAGAGGGTGATCACCAGCCCTTGAAGCTGGAGGGGCGCCGCTCCACGAAGCTGGCCACGCCCTCGGTGGAGTCCTCGGTGTAGGTGACCAGCTCCTGGGCGAAGGCCTCGTCCTGAAAGGAGGTGGCCCGGTCGACATCGAGGGCGCGGTTGGTGAGCCACTTGGCCATGCCGATGGCCTTGGTCGGTCCGGCGGCCAGGCGGGTGGCCAGCTCGTGCACCGTCGCCGCCAGCTCGCTGCGGGGGACGATCCGGTTGACCAGGCCCAGCCGGTAGGCCTCGGTGGCCGGGACGTCGTCGCCGAAGAAGAAGAGCTCCTTGGCCTTTTGGATGCCGACCAGACGGGTCAGCAGCCAGGCCCCGCCGGCGTCGGGCGCGATGCCCCGCCGGATGAAGACCTCGATGAATTTGGACTCCTCGGCTGCCACCACCAGGTCGCAGGCCAGGGCCAGGTGCATGCCCCCGCCCGCCGCCGTGCCGTTGACGGCGGCGATGACCGGCTTCTCGCAGTCGATGATGGAGCCCACCAGGCGCTGCCACCCGTCGCGGATCATGCGGGCCCCGTCCCCCACGATCCGATCGGGCGCGCCGTCGGGCTTGGGGCGGGGGGCGGCCCGACCGCCGCGCAGGTCGGCCCCGCTGCAGAAGGCCCGGTCGCCCGCGGCGCCGATCACCACCACGCGGACGAAGGGGTCCGACGAGGCGTCCCGGACCCACTCGCTGATCTGGTCCCGCATGGCCCCGGTCATGGCGTTGCCGGCGTCGGGGCGGTTGAGGGTGATCGAGGCGATGCCGTCGGCGATCCGCCGGGTCACGTCGTCTCCGGCTGGGCTCTCACTCATCGGGCGCTCCTCGGGGTCGGCTCGGACAGGACGACGAGCGCGTCGGCGGCGACGACACCCCTGGGTCCGGCCAGCAGTGGGTTGATGTCGAGCTCCGCCACCTCGCCTGAGAGGTCGACGGCCAGGTGCTGGACCTTCATCAGGACGTCGACCAGCGCCTCGCGGTCGGCGACCGGGTGCCCGCGCACGCCCTTCAGCATGGCCGCACCGGCCAGCTCGTCGAGCATGGCGGCGGCGTCGCCCGTGGTGAAGGGCGGCACGCGGAAGGTGACGTCCTTGAGCACCTCGATGAACACGCCGCCGAGGCCGAACATGACGACGGGACCGAAGAGGTCGTCGTGGGCCACGCCCACCACGGTCTCGACGCCCCGGACCATCTCGGCCACCAGCACGCCGTCGACGGCGGCCTCGGGTGCCGCCTTCTTGGCGGTGGCCCGCAAGCGCTTGTAGACGCGGCGCGCCTCCTCCTCGTCGCGCACGCCCACGGCGACCAGCCCGAGATCGGACTTGTGCAGGATGTCCGCCGACACGATCTTCATCACCACCGGGAAGCCGAGGCGCTTGGCCGCCTTGGCCGCGTCCGAGGCGGAGGTGACGACCCGCTCCTTGGGGACCGCTATCCCGTAGGCCGACAACAGCGCCTTGGAGTCCTGCTCGGACAGGGTGGCGCCGGGGGGCCGCGTGCCCTTGGGGGCGATGCGGCGGGCGGCCGTGGCGGCCGCCGGGCTGGGCGCCAGCACGGGATGCACGAAGGGCGACGCGTAGCCGCTCACGAATCGGTGATGGTTGAAGTAGGCCTGCGCCGCCATGACCGCGTTGGTGAAGGTGCGGAAGGTGGGGACCGCGCTCGGCAGGAGGGTCTCGCGGTAGGCCTCCTCGTCACCGACCGGGGAACCCCACACCACGAAGACCGGCTTGTCCGTGCCGGCGGCCGCGGCCACCAGGTCCTCGCAGAGTTTGTTGCCCATGGAGGGGAGCGCACCGGTGATCGGGCAGAGCAGCAGGTCCACATTGGGGTCGGCGATGATGGTTTCGATGATCTTGGGGCCCCGCCAGTCGCGCACCGGCGCACCACCGTTGTCCACCGGGTTGGAGACCCGCAGGTAGGGGGGGATCCACTCGTGCAGCGCGGTCTGCGAGCGCTTGGTCAGTCGGGGGAGCTCGAGCCCGGCGGCGGCCACCATGTCGGCCATGTGGGCGCCCGTGCCTCCCGAGATGGAGTAGACGCAGACGCGGCCACCGCGGCCCGACGTGAGCCGGCGCAGGGCCGATGCGGCGGGAGGCTTGGTCCGGGCCAGGGCGGCGGAGACGTCGAGCAGCTGGTCGAGGCCGTCGACCCGGTTCACGCCGTACTGGCGGAAGGCGGCGGACACCACGGCATCGGATCCGGTCAGGTGGCCGGTGTGCGCCTTGGCCATCGATGTCCCCTCGGAGGTCCGTCCCACCTTGACGGCGACGATCGGGACCTTCCTCCGGGCCGCGTGGTCGGCGGCCAGCTGCAACGTGCGGCCGTTCTTGAAACCCTCGATGTAGCAGGCGATGGCCCCGGTCGACTCCAGATCGGAGAAGTACCGGATGAAATCGGCCGCTTCCAGGTCCGCCTCGTTGCCCACCGGGGCCCAGTGCGACAGCCGGATGCCGATCTCCTGGCCCTGGAACACCGGTCTTCCCTGGTGACCGCTCTGGGTGATCAGGGCGATGGCCTTCCCGGGGAGGTCCTCGCGGAAGACCTCGAACGCGTTGAGATTGGTGTTGGGCCCCAGGACGTGGAGATCGCCGCCGGCGATGATCTCCTCCATCTCGGCCTGGATCTTCTCGCCCTTGGCCCCCACCTCGGCGAAGCCGGCGGCGAACACCACCGCGAATTTGGCGCCCGCGGCCAGGGCGTCGCGCAGGATCGGCAGGGGGTTCCCCACCAGGATCGCCACCAGGTCCAGCGGCTCGGCGATGTCGGTCAGGGCGGCGGCACAGGGGCGACCCCCCACGGCGCGTCGATTGGGGTTGACGTAGTGGACGGTGGCGCCGCGCTCTTCACCCCACACGGTGATCTTCTGGGTCAGCGCCGTGTTGGGGCGGGCGTTGGAGTCCGAGGCGCCGACCACGGCCACCCGCCTGGGGCGGAAGAACGTGTCGAGGTCGATCGGGCGGAGGTCGACCGGCCGACCGGTGATGTCGAGGAGGGGCTGTCCCGGGGCCTCCGCTGCGGCGTCGCTCCTGGACCTCGTCGGTGCTGCCATGTCCCTCCCTCGTACGCGCCGCCGATCAGGCGGTTCCCGGCGAGACATCGTGCCGCGTCCGTCCCACCGTCCGCTTCGGGTGGAGGTGCGGCATCCCCGTTCCCGGGTGCCCGCTGACGCCCTCACCGTATATGACATTCGTGTCAGTGTCGATCCGGGGACCCGGTGCATCCGCGGCGGCGGGAGTCGAATTGTGGCCCTCCGCCCGCGCCGTTACGGTATGTGACAGACGTGTCAGTTTCACTCTCGTTTGGGGGTCCCATGGGCATTTTGGACGGCAAGATCGCGATCGTCACCGGGTCCGGTCACGGCATCGGCCGGGGCGAGGCGCTCGAGCTGGCGTCCCAGGGTGCCAAGGTGGTCGTCAACGACCTCGGTGGCAGCGCCTCGGGTGAGGGGGCGGACAAGCGCCCGGCCGACGAGGTGGTGGCGGTGATCGAGGCCCGGGGGGGCGAGGCGGTGGCCAACTACGACGACGTGGCCGACTTCGGTGGGGCCGAGAACCTGATCGCCACGGCCTACGACGCCTTCGGTGGGCACGACATCCTGGTCAACAACGCCGGCATCATCCGGGACAAGATGATCGTCTCCATGACCGAGGACGACTTCGATTCGGTCCTGCGGGTGCACCTGAAGGGCTCCTTCGCCAGCACCAAGTTCGCCTGCATCCGATGGCGCGAGCGCTCGAAGGCGGGCGAGAACGTCCGGGCGGCCATCGTCAACACCGTGTCGTCCGCCGGGCTGCAGGGCAACGTGGGACAGGCCAACTACGGGTCGGCCAAGGCGGGGATCGCCGCCCTGACCATCATCACCTCGCTCGAGGGGTCGCGCTACGGGGTCCGGGCCAATGCCATCGGCCCCGGCGGGGTGACCCGCCTCACCGGCGGTGTCCTCAATGACGTCGAGCTGAAGGAGCCCGACGCCTACGGGGACGAGGAGTTCAGTCGCCTCAACCCCCAGAACTCCGCGCCCATGGTGGCCTGGCTGGCCTCGGACCAGGCCATGCACGTCACCGGCCAGGTCTTCCGGGCCGTCGGGACCAACATCGCCCACTACGAGCCGTGGCGCTTGGGCGCCAGTGTCGACAACCCGAAGGGCGAGGTCAAGTGGGACCCGGCCGCCATCGGGGCCGAGATCAACGCCCAGGTGTTCCACTCGCGTCATCCCGGACTTCGGATGGGCGGCGGTTGAACCACCGGGCTGTGCACATCCGCATCGAGTGAGAACAGGAGAGCCATGGCGAACCGCCGGGTGGCCATCGTCGGCGCAGCGACGTCCGACTGCGGACGGGTCGACGACAAGACCGCCTTCCAGCTGAACTATCAGGGCACCTCGCGCGCCCTGGCCGACGCCGGCATCGCCAAGTCCGAGGTCGACGGCTTCATGTCCCTCACCGGGGCGCTGCCGCCGGTCGAGATGGCCGAGTACCTCGGCCTCCACCCCAACTGGGTGGACTCGACCGGTCACGGCGGCAGCATCTGGGAGTTCATGGTCGAGCATGCCACCGCCGCCATCGCGCAGGGCCTGGTCGAGGTGGTCGTGCTCACCTACGGCTCCACCCAGCGGGCCGACCTGAAGAAGAAGCTCCGCATGGCGAACCTGTCCTTCGGGACCCGCGGGCCCACCCAGTTCGCCGCCCCGTTCGGCCACCCGGTCGGTTCGCACTACGCCATGGTGGCCCGGCGCCACATGCACGAGTTCGGGACCACCATCGAGCAGTTGGCCGAGGTGGCCGTGTCCGCCCGCTTCAACGCCGGGCTCAATCCCGACGCCTACTACCGCGATCCCATCACCATTGACGACGTCTTGGACTCGCCCCTGGTCTGGGACCCGCTCACCAAGCTGCACTGCTGCATCCGCTCCGACGGGGGCGGCGCCATCGTGCTGACCAGCGAGGAGCGGGCCAAGGACTGCGCCAAGGCGCCCATCTGGATCCTGGGCACGGGCGAGGCGGTGTCGCACACCACCATGAGCGAGTGGGAGGACTTCACCGAGTCACCGTGCGTGCGCTCGGGCCGGCTGGCCTTCGAGCGGGCCGGGGTGACCCCCGAGGAGATCGACACGGCGCAGGTCTACGACGCCTTCACCCCCATGGTCGTCCTCACCCTCGAAGGCCTGGGCTTCTGCCCGAAGGGCGAGGGTGGCGCCTTCGTCGAGGACGGCCGGCTCCGCGTCGGCGGGACGCTGCCCACCAACACCGACGGCGGCGGACTCTCGGCCTGCCAGCCCGGCATGCGCGGCATGTTCCTCCTCATCGAGGCGGTCAAGCAGCTGCGGGGCGAGTGCGGCGAGCGGCAGGTGCCCGGGGCCGGTCTGGCCTGCGTGAACGGCACCAGCGGGTGGTTCACCGCGGCCGGGACCGTGATCCTCGGTCGCGCCTGACGTCGTAGCCTGGGCCAATGGCCGCCCCGTACGACCTGTCCCGCGCCGAGCTGGACGCGCTGCTCGACGGGGAGCCGGCCTACCGGGCCCGTCAGGTGTGGGACGGCCTGCACCGGCGGGTCCAGCGTCCCGAGGAGATGACCGAGCTGCCGGCCCCGCTGCGCACCCGGCTGGCGGCGGCGCTCCCCCGGGCGCTGAGCGCGGTCTCGCGCCGGACGGCCGACGACGGCCAGACCGTCAAGTGGCTCTGGTCGCTCCACGACGGGGCCCAGGTGGAAGCGGTGCTCATGCACTACCCCGACCGGGTCACGGTGTGCGTGTCGACCCAGGCCGGGTGCGCCATGGCCTGCCAGTTCTGCGCCACCGGCCAAGCGGGCTTCCAGCGCCAGCTCAGCGGCGGCGAGATCGTGGAGCAGGTGGCCGAGGCGATGCGGGCGGCCCGGCCGCGTCGGCTCTCCCGTGTCGTCTTCATGGGGATGGGGGAGCCCCTGCCCAACTACGACCGCGTCTGGAGCGCGGTGACCCGCCTGCACGCGGAGATGGGCCTCTCCGCCCGCCACCTCACCCTGTCCACGGTGGGCATCGTGCCCGGCATCCGCCGCCTGGCCGCCGAGAGCCTTCCGGTCAATCTGGCCGTCTCCCTGCACGCGGCGAACGACCCCAAGCGCGACATCCTCGTTCCCGTCAACAAGCGCTACCCGCTGGCCGAGCTGTCCTCGGCCTGTGCCGCCTACGTCGAGGCCACCGGCCGCCGCCTGTCCATCGAGTGGGCCATGATCCACGACGTCAACGATCAGCCCGGCGACGCCCGGGAGCTGTCACAATTCGCCCGCCCCCTGGGGGCCCACGTCAACTTGATCCCCCTCAACCCGACGCCCGGCTATGCCGTGCGCGGCACCTCGGGCGCGGGGGTGCGCCGGTTCCGCGACCTGCTGGAGGACCTGGGCGTCAACGCCACCGTGCGCGTGACCCGGGGTGCCGAGATCGATGCCGCCTGCGGCCAGTTGGCCGCCACGGCCCGGGAGGTCTCGTGCCGACCCTGAACGTCGCCGGCGGCGCCGAGGAGGCCCTCTCGGGCGGGTCCCAGAGCGACGCGCACCGCGCCGGAGACGTGGTGCTGCGGTCCGCCAAGCCGCAGAGCCGCACCATCATGGCCCTGTTGGCGCACCTGCACGACGTGGGATTCGACGCCGCCCCGCGGCCCGTCGGCGGCGGGTTCGCTCCCGACGGCCGGGAACAGCTGCACTTCATCGAGGGCCAGAGCCCCCAGCCCGATCCCTGGTCCGACGAGGCCGTGTGGCACATCGGCCATCTGCTGCGCCGGCTGCACGACGCCACCAGCACGTTCTCGGTCCCCGACCATGCCTTCTGGCATCCATGGTTCGCCCGGACCCTGCCCGGGAACGATCCCGTGATCGGCCACGGTGACCTAGGGCCCTGGAACATCCTGGCCCGCGAGGGGCTCCCGGTGGCCTTCATCGACTGGGACTACGCGGGCCCCGTCGATGCCATGTGGGAATTGGCCGAGGTGGCGTGGCTCAACGCCCAGCTCCACGACGACGACGTGGCGGCGCGGCACAACCTGCCCGACCCCGATGCCCGGGCCCGTCAGCTCGGGCTCATCGTGGACGGCTACGGGGTGAGCCGTCAGGCGCGCCACGGCTTCGTCGACCGGATGATCGAGTTCGCCATTCGCAGCGCGCGCGAGGACGCCATCGAGTACGCGGTGGGGCCCGAGACTCCGAGCCCGGCGCCCAACGGCTTCCCCATCCTGTGGGGCATCACGTGGCGGTCCCGGGCCGCGGCCTGGCTCTTGGATCACCGCCGACTGCTCGAGTCGGCTCTCCGCTATTGAGCGCCCCCGCGCCGGGCGCCGGATCCGTCGGGATGCTCCGGCGCGGCTCTCGCGCCCGACCTTCCCGCCCTCGCCGTGGTGAGATGGAGGTCGTGCGAGTGCGTGCGAATCCGGTCCGGCGGGCCGCCCGGGGTGCCGGCGGGGCACTGGCCCTGGTGGGGCTGTCCCTGAGCGTGAGCGTGAGCGCTGCCGCCGCCGGTACCGCGGACCGCAGCGGCGCGGTGGCGGCGTCGGTGCCGGGCCCGGCTTCGGTGGTGGGCGGGCGCTTCGTCGTGCCGGTCGAGCTCGACGTCGGTGTCCTCACGGTCACCCCGGCCGGCCGGGCCCGACACCCGGTGATCACCGAGCGCGCCGCCGCCCGGGAGATCTGGGCCAGTCCGACGGTGGTCGGGCGCCAGGCCGGACCGCTCGGGTACGGCGTGGTCACCATCACCCGGAGGGCCCGGGGGGTACCCGCCGTCCGGGGGCTGGCGGCGTGGGTGGGTTTCGCCCGGACCACGGCCTCCGCCAGCTGTCCGGCCGAGACCGGGACGGTTCCGCCCGGCGTGCAACAGGCACAGGCGGCGCTCCCCTCGAGTGGATTCGTGGCGGTGGTGATCGGGGCCGGCAACGGGTCGCCCGCCGTGTCCTATGCCGCCCGCAGCGCGGTGTGCCGGTCCGTGCAACCGGCAGCGATGGCGCGGGCGCGCCAGGCCCTCTCCATCCCCTGGCGCCCCGTGGACGGGATCGAGGACGGTGCGATCCGGGTGCGCGCCACCCTGCCGCCGTGCGCCACGGTCGGTGGGACCAGCGGCTCCGGCGACGCTCGGACGTTCACCATCACCGTGGGTGCGGTGGTGCCCGACGTGCGGGGCCGCTGCGCCCCCCGGCGGTCGGTCACCGAGTCGGTCACGGTCGGATCGGCGCAGAACCGGCTCGGTGCGCCACCGCCGGTGGTCACATCGAGCACGCGGATCGTGCACGGGCGGCTCGGACCGTTGAACCTGACGAACGCCTGAGGCCTCGGCCGGTCGCGTCCCCGCCCAGCCGGTCCGGCCGGACGCATCGCCTCGAGGTTGGCTCACCGGGCGCGTCGTGGGCCAGACTGGGCCATGGCCACGCGCCCTGGCGTCGACCGCCCGTCATGGGCCTGGTTCGTCCTGCTCGACGGGGGGTTGGCCGCCCTGGCCGTCCTGGCCGGCAGCGAGACGGCGCACGCCAAGGTGACGAAGTGGAGCCCGGCACCCTTCCCCTCGCGCTCCGCGTGCCAGAGTCTGCTGGCCAATGCCGTCGTCCTGCACGTGGCCGAGGCGCTGGCCGCCGACCGGATGGCCCGCCGGCGCGGCCTGTCGCCCCGGGGGTGGCGGATCCAGACGCTCATCGTGGGGTTCCCGTCGCTGCGGGCCCTGCGGCGGGTCCCCCGGAGCGGCGGTGTGGCCGCGCCCGGGGCCCCGGTGACGGTGTGAGCGCGGCCGGCGCGAGGGCGCGGCCGGCCTCGAGGTAGCGGCTGGCCTACCGGTTCTTCCAGTTCGGGGCGCGCTTCTCGGCGAATGCCCGGGGTCCCTCGGTGGCGTCCTCGCTCGAGAAGACCTCACCGGAGATCTCCGTCTCGATCGTGTAGGCCGCTCGCATGTCGGTGGCCAGGCCCCGGAGCACCGACTCCTTGGTCTTGCGCACGGCGAAGGGACCGTTGGCCGTGATCCGGTGCGCGTAGTCGTAGGCCCGCTCCATCAGATCGGCCGGACGGCACACCTCGTTGAGCAGACCCATCTCGTAGGCGCGGCTGGCCGGGATGCGGTCGGCGCACAGCAGCAGCTCCATGGCGGCCGGGTAGGGAACCTGCCGGGGCAGGCGCACGGTGGTCCCGCCGCCGGCGAACAGCCCGCGCTTGGGCTCCATGACGCCGAAGTGCGCCGTGTCGCTGGCCACCCGCAGATCGCACCCGCCCAGCATCTCCATGCCGCCGGCGACGCAGTTCCCGTTGATGGCGGCGACGATCGGCTTGTAGAGCGTCGTGCCCCGCAGGACGGCCTTGACGCCGTCGTCGAGCCGGTAGCCGCCCAACTCGGTGACCTCACCCGATCGCATCTTCTTCTGGAGCTCGGTGATCTGGGGGATGTAGGTCTTCAGGTCGGCCCCGACGCAGAAATCCCGACCCACGCCGGTGACGACGGCGACGTAGGCGTCATCGTCGTCTCCGAACCGCTCCCAGGCCGAGCGGAGCTGGAAGAAGTGCTCCATGTCGAGAGAATTGCGGGCCTCGGGGCGATTGATGGTGATGGTGACGACGTGGTCGTCACCCTCGACGTAGTCAATGGACATCGGGCGGCGGGGCTCAGTCCCGGCCGAGCATCTGGGTCATGGAGCCCATGTTGACGATCTCGCCCGGCTGGTGCCGGGTCGCCCCCCGCAGGCGGGACACCGGCGAGGTGTCCACGTCGGCCGTCTCGGCCCGCAGCGCCCGCACCGTGCACTCCTCGCGGCGGCGGATGCTGAAGGGGTCGAACCGGAAGTGCTTCATGGCGTTGCGGTGCGTGATCTTGTCGATCTCGTCGTCGGGCACGTCGGCCAGGTACTTCATGGCCGCCTCGGGGGACGTGGGCCAGGTCGAGTCCGAGTGCGGGTAGTCACACTCCCAGGTGATGTTGTCGATGTTGAGGTACCGGCGGCTGTCCACACCGAAGGCGTCGTCGATGAAGCAGGTGATGATGCGCTCCTTGAAGACCTGACTGGGCAACATGTCGCCGAAGTCCTGTCCCGTCCACCGGTGGTGGTGCTGGTAGACGTAGTCGATCCGCTCCAGCGCGTAGGGGATCCAGCCGATGCCGCCCTCGGACAGGGCGAAGTGGAGATCCTTGTACTTGCGCAGGACGGGCGACCACAGCAGATCGGCGGCGGCCTGCACCATGTTGATGGGCTGCAGGCTGATCATGACGTCGATCGGCGCCTCCACCGAGGTGATGAGCAGCTCCGACGAGGAGCCCAGGTGCATGCAGATCACCGTGCCCTCGTCGGCACAGGCCTCCCAGAACGGGTCCCAGTGGCTGTTGTGCAGCGAGGGCCAGCCCAGCTTCTCGGGATTCTCGGAGAAGGTGACGGCGTGACACCCCTTGGCGGCCACCCGGCGCACCTCGGCCGCCGCCAGCCGGGGGTCCCAGATGGCGGGGATGGACAGGGGGATGAACCGCCCCGGCTCGGCCCCGCACCACTGGTCGATGTGCCAGTCGTTGTAGGCCCGGATCATGGCCAGGGCCTCGTCCTTGTCCTCGTTCCGGGCGAACAGCTGGCCGCAGAACTGGGGGAAGGAAGGGAAGCACATGGAGCCGAGGACACCGTTGGCCGACATGTCGCGCACCCGCTCGTGGACGTCGTAGCAACCCGGTCGCATGTCGTCGAGCGAGGTGGGCTCGATGCCGTACTCCTCCGGGGGCCGGCCGACCACGGCGTTCAGCCCGATGTTGGGGATCTCGTTCCCGTTGTAGTGCCAGTAGTCGGTCCCGTTCGGCCGCCGGATCAGCTCGGGCGCCCGGTCCTGGTACCGGGCCGGCAACAACCCGTCGAACATGCCACGGGGTTCGATGACGTGGTCGTCCACGCTGACCAGAATCAGATCTTCAGCCTGCATCGTCGGTCCCTCCCTCGTGCCGAGGCGATCCTGACACTCGTGTCACCCACCCTACGCGCCGCCGCGGGAGGGTGCGAGGCCCGGAGGCGGGAACGACGCGGGAGTGGGCGGGGGCGGCGCCGGCTGACCCCCGTAGCCCTGAATCAGTCCCGGGAGCGGGGATCGACGGTCCTCCCGCCCGGTTCCGCGCGCCTCATCGGGGCGGCGCCGGCCGGGGGGGCGTCGTCTCCTGCACCGGCATGACGTTCTCGGTCGGGGGAGGGTAGGGGACCCCCTGGTCGTTGGTCCCGGCCAGTGCGTTGAGGACGACCTCCTCGTCGACCACCGGGTTGGTCAAGGTGGCCAGGGGCAGGGTGGGGATGCTCAGGTCGGGCGGGTTGCCCAGGGCCAACGCCCCCGTCATGTCGCCCGTGACACTGCGGCGCCAGGCCGAGAGATTGGGCACCTCGACACCGAAGAGGGTCTCGAGGAGGCGCAAGGTGGACGTGTGGTCGAACACCTCGCTGCAGACATAGCCGCCCCGGGTGAGGGGCGACATCATGAGGCACGGGGTACGGAAGCCGAGTCCGATGGGCCCCGCGATGCCGGCCGCATCCGCCGGGAGGGGTCGCACGGTGACGTACTCGCCCGCGGTACCCGGGGGCGCCGTCGGCGGCGGCACGTGGTCGAAGAAGCCCCCGTTCTCGTCGTAGTCGAGGATGAACAGCGTCTTGGCCCACACCTCGGGGTTGGAGGTCAGGATGTCGAGCACCGTCTGGACCAGGTTCTCCCCCCATTGGGGCGCCGTGGCCGGGTGCTCGCACTGGGTGACCGGCCCCATGATCCAGCTGACTTGGGGCAGGTTGCCCGTAGCCACATCGGCGATCAGGTTGGCCGGGTAGGTCGGCGTCAGGGCCAGCTCGGTCAAGGTGGCCCCGAGGCGCGTCGTCACGTCCACGTAGGCCTTGAAGTACGGGAGCGGGCTGAAGAGGGCCAGTCCCGTGGGGTCGTTGTAGACCTTCCAGCTCACCCCGGCGTCGAGGAGGCGTTGGGGCATGGTCTCCCAGGTGAAGGTGCCGTACTGCGCCACCCGCCCCTCCACCTGGGTGACGAGCACCGGGCCGCCCTGGGTCCCTCCGGGGTCGATGCTGGCGGACAGGGCCATGCAGCGGTTGGGATCGGTGGGCCCCAGCACGGAGCAGAAGTACTGGTCGCAGATGGTGAAGGCGTCGGCCAGCGCGTAGTAGAAGGGCAGGTCGGCGCGGGTGAAGTAGCCCATGGTCGGTGCGAAGTTCGTGACGCCGTCGGCGGCCAGGTGCGCCACGACGAAGTCGTCCATGGCCCCGTCGTGCCAGCTCTGGTGCTGCGGTCCCCATTCGTGGGTGATGTCGTTGGTGCAGTCGCCGTTCTCGGTGGGGAAGACCTGCTCGAGCTCGAAGGGCTGCAGGAAGCCGGCGGGGTCGACCCCCACCCCGGGCCGGTAGCCGAACTGGTCGAAGACGGTGTAGGTCTGGCCGTGCACGGTGCGGGTCAACGTGTCGGGGTCCGAGAACCCCCGCACGCCGGACAGGGTGCCGAAGTAGTGGTCGAACGAGCGGTTCTCCTGCATGAGGATCACCACGTGCTCGATGTCGTTCAGCGACGCCCCGGCGGGCGGGTCCACCGCCATGGCCCTTTCGATGGTCGCTCCCGCCGCCGACGAGAGGCCCGAGGCGACCGCACCGGCGGCGCCCAGGGCCAGCCCGCCCTTGAGCACGGTGCGCCGGGAGACGCGGGCGCCCCGGCCGGGCGCGGGCAGCGGGTTCCGATCGTCGTGGGCCACGGTGCGGCTCTCCTCATGGTCGCTCTTCGCTGGTCGCCTGCCGCCCGTCGCGGCGCGGACCCACCACGGGCGCCCGGACGGGTGAGGGTCAGCTCTGTCGGAGGGGAAACGGCAGCGTCACGCCGGCCATGCGGTCGCTCCGCCAGGTTTCACCGAATCTCCACCCCCGGTTCACCGGGCGTCCGTCCATGGTTCACACGGCGGCCTGGAGGCTCGGCGCCGCCAGGCCGCGTCGGGGCATGATGATGTCGTCGATCAGCCCGTACGCCTTCGCCTCCTCGGCCGTCAGGTAGTGGTCGCGGTCGATGTCCCGGGCCACCTGCTCGATGTCACGACCGGTGTGGTGGGCGATGATCTCGGACATGCGATGGGTCAGGGCCAGCACCTCGCGCAGCTGGATCTCCATGTCGGAGGGCGCCCCCCGGGTCCCGGCCGACCCCTGGTGGATCATCACGCGGGAATTGGGGAGGGCGAACCGCTTGCCGGCCGTGCCGCCGCAGAGGATCATGGCGGCGGCCGACATCCCCATCCCCACGCAGATGGTCGACACCGCGGGCCGGACGTGTTGGATGACGTCGTAGATGGCCATGCCCGCATAGGCCATCCCACCCGGGGAGTTGATGTACAGCGAGATGTCCTTCTCCGCGTTCTCCGCCTCCAGCAGGATGAGCTGGGCGCACACCAGGTTGGCCGTGTGCTGGTCGATGGCGCTCCCG
>JBKQIP010000123.1:0-18895 GCA_052148295.1 Acidimicrobiales bacterium | reverse complement strand
CACAGATCCGGGTGGGGGTCATCGGGCTGTAGGGGCCCGGCGCGATGGACTCGGCCCCGGTGGCCGGGTCGAGGGGGACGGCGACGCCCCCTGACTCGTTGGAGTTGACACCCACGCCAAGGCACTGCGTCGATGTTGAGCATGCCGTGCCGTCAAGGGAAGCGGTTCCCGAGAAGGTCTGGACGCTCTGCCCGTTCGATATGGCACCGGTCGCTGGGTTGAGCGGCGCAGTCGTCCCTTCGGATTCTGCATTGACGGTCCCGCCCGCCAGGCATTGGGTGGACGACGAGCAGGCCACGCCGAAGAGATACTCGGATCCCGTGATCGTCTTGGTGCTCTGTCCGCTGAAAATGGCACCCGTTGTCGGATTGAGTGGTGCCGCCACAGCCACGTTCTCCGATTCCTCGCCGGCAACACCCACGGCCAGGCATTGGGCGGAAGACGAGCAGGCCACACCGTAGAGGTCCGATGCACCCGAGATGTCCTGGACGCCCTGTCCGCTGGGGATTGCCCCGGTCGCCGGGTCAAGCGGAACGGCGGCACCAAATGTCCCGACTTGGTTCGTCGCGACGCCCACGGCCAGACATTGGGTGGAGGACGAACAGCCCACGCCGCTGAGGAAGAGCTCCCCGTCCGACTGCACGCTCTGTCCGCTGGAGATCGCTCCGGTCGTCGGGTTTAGGGACACGACTCCGGCGTCACCCACAGCGAGGCACTGGGTGGACGACGGGCACGCCACGCCCGTGAGAAAAGGGGTCCCCGAGATCTTCCGGACGCTCTGCCCATTCGAGATTGCCCCCGTCGTCGGGTTGAGCGGCACGGCCACACCTCCCGTATCGAGGTTCAGCCCCACGGCCAGGCATTGGGTGGACGACGAGCAGGCCACGCCGAGGAGGTTCGATGCACCCGAGATGGTCTGGACGTGCTGACCGCTCGAGATCGTACCGGTAGCGGGGTCGATCGGCACCGCAACCCCGACGCCTTGGGAGTTGGCGCCCACGGCCAGACATTGGGTGGGAGACGAGCAGACCACCCCTACGAGGCCCATGGTCCCAACGATGGTACTGACTGCGCCGTCGGCCGGGGAAGTCAGGAGCAGAGAGGACACGAGAGTACTCATGAACAATGCGGCCTTCAGGAGAGTCCGTGTTCCGACGTTGCGACCGTCGTGACGTCCAGGCAGCGGGACCTTGACCTTCGACATCGACATACCCCCCTCAACGCCCAACTGAGCGCTTGCCCGATGAACAGTGACGACCATTCCCTCGGTCCGCTCGGTCTGGTGACCATTCCTCGGCCAACCTTCATCGGTCTGTGGTCGCAGGTCAAGGGCGACCCATGACGGCCCTCACGGGAGTTCGAGTCCCGCTCCGGGCACGTCGTGCAGGTGACCGAGGCCACGACCGGCGACGACCGCGCCCGCCGACGACCGCATTTTGACGGTGTTGGCGGGCGACAGGACAATGGTGGTCCAATGAGCCGCTTCTTCGAGGCGTGGGGCCGCGGCGTCGTCCGCTTCCGCTGGGCCGTGGTGGTCGTCTGGATCGTGGGCACGATCGCCGCGGTGCACTCGCTGCCCAGCCTGGCCAGCCAGGTCAACGACAACAACGGGGCCTTCCTCCCGGCCAGCGCGCCGAGCAACCAGGCTGCGCTCCTGGCCGAGCCCCTGATCGGGTCACAGACGCACAGCGAGGTGCCCATCGTGGCGGTCACGTCCGCTGCCGGTCTGACCGCCGCCGACCGGACCGCGCTCAAGGACGTGCTGCACCGGTTGCACACGGTGCCGACCGCGTTGTCGGCCCAGTTCCTCGGGACGTCACCCGACAACCGCGCCGCGGAGCTCCTGTTCGTCTCGTCGACCTCGCCCTTCAACCAGGGGAAGGGCTCCACGCTCATCGACCACCTGAGCTCCGCCCTGGCCGAGGTCCGCGTGCCGCCGGACCTGCAGCTGCATCTGGCCGGACAGCTGGCCACCAATGCCGCCAGCCAACAGCAGTCCGCCAGACAGGGCAAGGAGATCCAGGACGCCTCCATCCTGTTCATCATCTTGCTGCTCTTCGTGATCTTCCGATCGTTCCTGGCGCCCATCGTCACCCTCCTCCCCGCCGCGCTCGTCCTCGTCCTCTCGGGCTCGTTCATCGGGGCCCTGGGCAGCGCGGGCGTGCTGCAGGTCTCGTTCTTCACCCAGATCCTCCTCATCGTGCTGATCCTCGGAGCCGGTACCGACTACGGCCTCTTCCTCGTCTTCCGGGTGCGCGAGCGGTTGCACGCAGGGAGCGACCCCAAGGAGGCCGTGGTGTATGCGGTGCGCCGCGTCGGTGAGTCGATCACGGCATCGGCGGCGACGGTCATCGTGGCCCTCCTGACCCTGCTGGCGGCCAGCTTCGGCCTGTACCACGACCTGGGCGTCCCCCTGGCCATCGGCGTGGCCACCATGCTGGTGGCCGGGTTGACCCTCCTCCCGGCCCTCCTGGCCATCTTGGGGCGCTCGGTGTTCTGGCCCACCAAGACCGCCCCCCGCGAGCACGCCGACGGGGTCTGGGGCCGGGTGGCCGCCCGGCTGGTGCGCCGACCCGTGTGGACCCTGGTCATCGGGGTCCTGGTCCTCGGCTTCCTGGCGCTGTTCGCCCTCGGCTTCGTGCCGACCGGTTTCGGCGGGGACGTCTCGGCCCCCGCCGGCAGCAACGCGGCCAAGGGCAACGCCGCCCTGGCAGCGCACTTCCCCGAATCGAGCGTCAACCCGACCAACGTCGTCATGCGCTTCCCCCGCTCGGTGTGGGAGGACCCCCACCAGCTCCAGGCCGCCGGCCAGGGGCTGCGCCACAGTGGGCTCTTCACCACCATCACCGGACCGCTCGACCCGAACGGGGCGTCCCTCACCCCCGCCGAGCTGTCGGCCATCTACCGCCGGGTCCACCCGTACGGCTCGGCCCGGGACCTGGCCACCCGGCCCCTGGTGCCACCGGCCGGTTCGGGCATCCCGGCGGCCGAGTACGTCACCTATCTGACCACGGCCCGTTACATCAGCGCCGACGGCCACACCGTGCAGTGGGAGACCGGCCTGGCCGCCGGGGACGGGGGGAGCACCGCCGCCATCAACGCCGTGCCGAAGATCCGGGCGGCCGTGACCGAGGTGGCCGACCGGGCCGGGGCCGATGCCAGCGGCGTCGCCGGGGAGGCACCGGCCCTCTACGACGTGAGCAGCATCTCCGAGGGTGACGTGAGCAAGATCGTGCCCATCGCCATCCTGGCCATCGGCCTCGTCCTGGCCCTGGTGCTGCGCAGCCTGATTGCGCCGCTGTACCTCATCCTGAGCGTCCTCCTGTCCTATCTGGCCTCGCTCGGGATCTCGGTCATCGTGTTCATGAAGATCCCCGACCAGGGCGGCATCATCTTCCTGCTGCCCTTCTTGATGTTCATCTTCCTCCTGGCCCTGGGCGAGGACTACAACATCCTCGTCATGACCCGCATCCGCGAGGAGGCCGCCAAGGGGGCACTGCGCGCCGCCGTGGTGCGGGCGGTGGGGGCCACCGGCCCGACCGTGACCTCGGCCGGCCTGGTCCTGGCCGGGAGCTTCGTGGTCCTGGCCGTGGTGGGCGGGTCGGGGCAGGGCAACGAGGAGATCCGGGTCATCGGCTTCGGCCTGGCCATCGGGATCCTCCTCGACACCTTCGTCGTGCGGACCGTGCTGGTGCCCTCGACGGTCGAGCTCCTGGGCCGTTGGAACTGGTGGCCCTCACGCCTGGGCCGGCGCCCGGCGCCGGGCGACGGCGGGACCCCGCCCCTCCCCGCCGGCCCGCCACCCCGGGAGGCCCACACCACGGACGGTCACGCCCCCAACCCCGCCGCCGACACCTCCGCCCTCCAACCCGGCCCGGACGGCTCGCCCTGACCCTCCGGGGCCTCCGGGTACGCCACCGGTCGTACCCGGGCTCGGGTCGATTCCAGGCACGACGGCGGTTGCAGACGCCGCCGGGTCCGGCGCGGGTAGCACCCGGGGTACGAAGTGACCCGCCGGTAATGCCACTTTCGCCAGATCGGCGTGCCACACTTGGGAACTCGCGCCAGGAGACCCGCCTGGCTGCCGTGCCCCGACGATCGGAGACGTCGCATCAGTGTTGGTCTTCACCTTCCCAGGACAGGGTTCCCAACGATCCGGCATGGGTGGACCATGGGTCGACCATCCCTCGTGGGAGGTGGTCGAGGAGGCCTCGGCGGCCACCGATCGGGACCTGGCTCACCTCCTGCTCGACGCCGAGATGGAGGAGCTCACCCAGACGGCCAACGCGCAGCTGGCCACGACGGTGCTCAGCCTGGTCATCCTCGACGCCGTGGAGCGGCTCGGCCTCACCCCGGCCGCCTGCGCCGGCCACAGCCTGGGCGAGTACACGGCGCTGGTGGCCAGCGGGGCGCTGACCTTCGAGCACGGCATCGGCCTGGTGGTGGCCCGCGGCAACGCCATGGCCAGGGCCGGGGCGGAGGCGCCGGGCACCATGGCCGCCCTCCTGGGCATCGACGACGATGACGCCGAGGCCGCCTGCCAGCGAGCCGAGGGCGACGTGTGGGTGGCCAACTACAACGCACCGGGACAGGTCGTGATCGCCGGGACCAGTGACGCGGTGGCGACCGCCAGCCAGCTGGCCAAGGAGCTGGGCGCCCGCAAGGTGATGCCCATCGCCGTGTCGGGCGCCTTCCACACGCCCCTCATGCAGGCGGCCCGGGGACCCCTGCGCGAGGCCCTGCGCGACGTGACCTTCCTCGTCCCCGAGGTGCGGGTGGTGGCCAACGTCGACGCCCGTGTCCACGACGACCCCAAGGACTGGCCCGGTCTGTTGTCGGCGCAACTGTGCAGTCCGGTGCGCTGGCGCCAGACGCTCGAGACCTTCGCCGGCCTCGGCTTGACCTCCCTCGTCGAGCTGGGCCCGGGTGCGGTGCTGAGCGGGCTGGCCAAGCGCAGCCTGCCCGAGATCCAGTCGCTCTCGGTGACCAAGCCCGAGGACCTCGACACCTTGATGGACACCATCGGGGCGGCCGGGACCTGGCGGGCCGAGCCCGCCCTGCACCAGGGCGAGCACCTCTACATGTCCGAGCGGGTGGTGGTCAGCCCGGGTGGCGGCATCTTCGCTCCCGAGGAGACCCTGCGGGCCCCGGGCACCGGGCTCCTGCCCGGGACCGACGGCGATCCCGATGGCGGATCCTCCTCGGTGGTGGAGGTGGGGGACCTGATCGGACGGGTCGGCATCAACGAGGTACGCACCCCGTTCGCCGGGCAGGTCATCCGTTGGCTCGCCGTCGCCGGCGAACGGGTCCAGGACGGCCAGCCCCTGGTCTGGCTGCGGGTCCCGGAACCAGACTGATGGCGGTCGTGCTGGTGACCGGGGGCGGGCGCGGCATCGGGGCCGCGTGTGTGGCGTGGTTCCTGGCCAACGGGGACCAGGTGGCGGCCACCTATCGCTCCGACGACCCGCCGCCGCCGCCCGAGGCCGCGGCCGACCGCTTCCTGGCCGTGCGCTGTGACGTGACCGACCCGGCCCTGGTCGAGTCGGCCTTCGCCGCCGTCGAGGCCCACTGGGGACCGGTCGAGGTCCTGGTGGCCAACGCCGGCATCACCCGCGACGTGCTGGTCATGCGCATGAGCGAGGAGGCCTTCTGCGAGGTCATCGACGCCAACCTGACCGGATCCTTCCGGGTGGCCAAGCGGGCCATCGCGAAGATGCTCCGCCTGCACCATGGACGCGTCATATTCCTCTCCTCGGTCGGGGCCTACGTGGGCCTGCCCGGTCAGGCCAATTACGCCGCTTCCAAGGCCGGGTTGGTCGGCATGGCCCGGGCCATGGCCCGTGAGGTGGGCAGCCGTCAAATCACGGTCAACGTGGTGGCACCGGGCCTGGTCGACACCGACATGACCGCAGCCCTGGGGGAGGACCGGGTCGCCCTCATGACCGCGCAGGTCCCGCTCGGGCGGGTGGGCACCGTCCAGGACGTGGCGGGCGTGGTGGGGTTCCTGGCCTCGGACCCGGCGGCGTACATCACCGGGGCGATCATCCCGGTGGACGGTGGCCTGGGCATGGGCCTCTAGAGTTTCGGGAACCCAAGAGAACGAACCCAAGAGAACAAGGAGACAGCGTGGACAGCGACGCAGCGTTCGAGAAGTTCCGCGAGTGCGCCGTGGAGGTGCTGCAGGTGCCATCGGAGAAGATCACCAAGGAGGCCAAGTTCGCCGACGACCTCGACGCCGATAGTCTCGATCTGGTGGAACTGGTCATGGCACTCGAGGAGGCCTTCGACATCACGGTGGAGGAGACCGAGTTGGAGGACATCTCGACCGTGGGCCAGGCCTTCGATCTGATCTCCGGCAAGCTCTGATGCAGTTGGGCCTGGGTCCGGACGGGCCCGTGCTCGGTCGGCGGGTCGCGGTCACCGGACTGGGGGCGGTCACCTGTTGCGGCGTCGGCGTGGATGCCCTCTGGGAGGGACTGCTCACCCCGTCGGTCGTCGGGGGTGCGGTGCGCGACTTCGAGCCGGAGCGATGGTTCGGGCCCAAGGAGGTCCGCCAGATCGACCGCTTCGCCCAATTCAGCGTGGCCGCCGCCGACATGGCCGTGCAGGACGCCGGGGCCATCGACGCCGATCCGGCCAAGGCCGGCGTGATCTTCGCCACCGGTGTGGGCGGGCTCGACACGCTCTCGGAGCAGGTGATCGTCTACCACGAGCGCGGCGCCCGCCGGGTCTCGCCCCGCCTGGTCCCCATGATGATGGCCAACGCGGGCGCGGCCGGGATCTCCATGCGTCTGGGCTGGCACGGTCCGTCCGAGGTCATCGTCACCGCCTGCGCGGCGGGCACCCACGCCATCGGTGCCGCCGCCCGCCTGGTGGCCTCGGGACGTTGCGACGTCGCCGTCGGCGGGGGCGCCGAGGCTGGTATGCAGGGGGTCTCGGTGGCGGCCTTCACCAACATGACCGCCCTCTCCACCTCGGGGCACTCCCGTCCCTTCGACGCCCGCCGCGACGGGTTCATCATGACGGAAGGAGCGGCCGCCCTCGTGCTCGAGGACTGGGACCGCGCCCGCGCCCGCGGCGCCACCATCTACGCCGAGCTGGCCGGCGCGGCCAGTACGGCCGACGCCTATCACATCACCGCCCCCTCCCCCGACGGGGCGGGCGCCGTGGCCTGCATGGAGCTGGCCCTGGCGGACGCCGGCATCGGGCCGAACGACGTCGGCCACATCAACGCGCACGGGACCTCCACGCCGCTCAACGACCTGGCCGAGTCGCGCGCCATCAACAAGGTCTTCGGCGAGCCCGGTCCCCTGGTCACGTCCACCAAGGGTGTGACCGGGCACGGGCTGGCCGCGGCCGGCGCCATCGAGGCGGTGGCGTCCGTGCTCACCGTCCACCACGGCACCATCCCCCCGACCGCCGGCTACGAGCAGCACGATCCGGAGATCTCGCTGAACATCGTCCACGGCGATCCCCGTCCCTGGGAGCCCTCGGCCGTGCTGTCGAACTCCTTCGGTTTCGGGGGCCACAACGGCTGCCTCGTGATCCTCCCGCCCCAGACCTGAGGCCCGGCCACAATCTGGTCGATGCCACCGTGGCGCACAGCGGCCCTGGCCACGTTGTCCCTCCTGGTGGTCACGGGACCGCGCATCGGCCTCGCCGGCACCGCGCCGCCGGCGCTCGCCACGACCGCCTCCGCCACGACCGCCTCCGCCACGACCGCCTCCGGACCGGCGGCCCGCTACGACTGCAAGCTCAACCTGAACACCGGCGCCTTCACGGGCGCCGACGGCACCGCCTCGGCCATCGGGTGGGCGGGCAACGCACAGGGCGTCGTCACCTGCCTGGGCGGGTCCTTCTTGGTCCAGGACGGCCTCTACCGGAGTTTCGGCTTTGGCATCTACGACGGCGAGCCGACGACGTGGGTCGACGCGGACGGGTACCTTCCCGCGCAGATCACCACGTTCCGGCGCGACGGTGCCCGCGTGTCCATCACCGAGTTCGCCGACCGGCTGGTGCTGGGCGGCGATGCCTACGTCGCCGTCTACTGCCGCGTGGCCGTCACCAATCCGACCGACCGCGTCGTGGTGGCCGACCCCGGAGCGTCCCCGGGCCTGCTGGCGCTCGACCCGGCACCCGACGCCGTGCCGCCCCACGCCACGGTCGACCACGACTACGTGATGGCCACCGACCGCTTCGGGAACGAGTACCCGTGGCCCAGCGCCCAGGCCCTGGTCGGGGCCGGGGGCTTCGCCCAGCACTTCGCGCACATGCGGAGCTTCTGGGACCGCCAGCTGGACGGCATCGCCACCGTCGACGTTCCCGACGCGTCGCTGAACGACGCCTACCGGAGCGGGTACATCTTCACCCAGATCGCCCGCAGCGGCGACGACCTCGACTCCGGCGTCAACGGGTACGAAGGTGAGTACAGCCACGACGTCATCGGCATCCTGACCAACCTCTTCAACCAAGGCTCGTTCGCCGGCGCCCACGCGCTGCTGCTCAACGCGCGCAGCGTGGTCGGGTTCCCCTTGCAGTACCAGGACGGGACCTGGCTGTACGCGGTCCCGTGGGCGATCTATCTGCTGAAGACGGGGGACCTCGCCTTCGTCAAGGCGAACTTCGCCTCCGAGGGACCACTCGGCCCCACCCAACCGAGTATCGAGGACACCGCCCACGAGATCGCGGCCGACCGGACGGGGCCGTCGGGGATCATGGAGGCCACCAACGACCTCGACACCGTGGGCTACTGGACCGACGACGACTACGAGGCCCTCCTCGGGCTGGCCGCCTACCGCTATCTGGCCGAGCGGGTCGGCGACCTCCCCGAGGCGGCCTGGGCCGCGCGGCAGTACGACAGCCTCCTGTCGGCCACGAACACGACCCTCGACGCCACCATTCGCCGCTATCGCCTGGACTACCTGCCCTGCTCGATGCTGCGACCCAACACCGCCAACCGTTGCGCCCATCCCGAGGACGCCAACTGGGCCTCGCCCCTCGGCAGCTGGGCCTGGGAGGGGTCCCTGCTCGGGGCCACGGTCGACGGACCGGGCGCCACCCTGATCGACGCCACCTATGCCTACGGCTTCAAGCGCCTGCAGGGCCGGCTCCCGCCCAACACCTTCGGCGGGTTTCCCGACGACTATTACTCCTCCACCTACAACGCCACCTACGGGACCGCCGGGCTGGCCAGCGCGGACCACCGGAGCCAGGGCATCGCCAGCTACGAGTTCATGATCGCCAACAGCCAGAGCGGCCCGAACTCGTGGTGGGAGAGCTCGACCGCTCCCTCGGCCCACACGCCGTGGATCGGCCGGCACCCGGCGGCGGGCCAGGGTGCCTCCCCGCACGCCTGGGGTATGGCCGGAGCGAACACCGTCCTCCTCGATTCCCTGGTGGCCCAACGCTCCGACGGCACCTTGGTGGTGGGCCGGGGGGTCCCCGCCCGCTGGCTCGACGCCGGCAGCCCCATATCGGTCACGAACTTCCCGACCACCGACGGCCGGCGGCTCGGTCTCCGCATCTCGTCGCACGGCACCTCGGTGTCACTGGCCCTGAGCGGCCAGCGGCCCGACGGGCGCGTCCTCTTCCAGCTGCCCAGCTTCACCGACAACCTGGCGTCGACCTCGACCGGCCGTATCGACCAGGCCGCCGGGACGGTGACCCTGTCCGCCCGCACCAGGACCGTCACGGTCCACCTCCGCACCGCGCCCGGGCCCTGAGCCGATCAGTCGATGGCCGCCCGCAACGACTGCACGAACTCGGCCGCGGCCTCGGGGCCGCCGCCGGCCAGCAACCGGCGCACCAGGGCGGAACCGACCACCACGCCGTCGGCCACCTCGCACACCTCGGCCGCCTGCCGAGGGGTGGAGACCCCCACCCCGACGCAGACCGGGGTGTCGGTGTGGCGGCGCACGCGCTCGACCACCGCCCGGGCCCCGGCCCCCACGTCGGCCTGCTCACCGGTCACCCCCATGCGGGCCACGGCATAGACGAAGCCCCTGGCCCGGCGACAGATGGCCGCCACCCGATCGTCGGGACTCGACGGTGCCACCAGCAGCACGGTGTCCACCCCGGCCGCGTCGGCCTCCACCGCCCACGGGCCCACCTCCTCGAGCGAGAGGTCGGGGATGATGGCCCCGCTGACTCCGGCCTCCACCAGGGAGCGGGCCATACGACGGTGCCCGGCCCGGAACACGATGTTGTAGTACGTCATGACGGCCACCGGCACGGTCACGTCGGCCCGGGCGATGCCGTCGAGAACGGCGTCGGGGACCACGCCCCGCTGCAGGGCGCGGAGCGCCGCCTCCTGAATGACGGGACCGTCCATCATGGGATCCGAGAAGGGGATCCCCACCTCCACCGCGTCGGCGCCGGCGGCCACCACGGCGGCCAGGGCCTGCCCCCAGTCCTCGGTCATGCCCCCCATGAGGTAGGGAACGAGGAGCTTGCGCCCGGCCGCCCGCTGCTTGCGCAGGGCGGTCTCAAGCACGTCCACCCCGCAGCAGGTCGCGCACCTGCGCCACGTCCTTGTCGCCGCGACCCGAGAGCGTGATGAGCACGGTCGAGCCGCTCGGCAGGGCAGGCGTCCCCGCCGCCCGGGCCACCCAGGCCACGGCGTGGGCGGATTCCAAGGCGGGGATGATCCCCTCGGTCTCGCTCAGCAGCATGAAGGCCTCGACGACCTCGTCGTCGCCGGCCGTGGTGTACTCGGCCCGCCCGATGGCGGCCAGGTGGGCGTGCTCGGGCCCGAGGCCCGGGTAGTCGAGCCCCGCCGAGATCGATTCGGCCTCCTCGATCTGCCCGGCCTCGTCCTGGAGGAGCTTGGAGTGCATGCCGTGGAGCACGCCCGGGATCCCGTTGGTGATGGCGGCGCCGCCGGCGGCCTCGACCCCGACCAGGCGGGTCTTGGTGTCGACGAAGCCGGCGAACGTGCCGGCGGCGTTGGAGCCGCCACCGATGCAGGCCACCACCACGTCGGGATCCCCCCCCTCGAGCAGGGACCGCGACTGGGCGCGGGCCTCCTCGCCCACCACCCGCTGCAGCTGGCGCACCATGTAGGGAAAGGGGTGCGGGCCCATGACCGAGCCGAGGCAGTAATGCGTGTAGTCCACCGAGGCCACCCAGTCCCGCATGGCTTCGTTCACCGCGTCCTTGAGCGTCCGGCTCCCCGACCGCACCGGGCGCACCTCCGCCCCCAGCAGCTCCATCCGGAACACGTTCAGCTCCTGGCGCTTGGTGTCGACCTCGCCCATGTACACCGTGCACTCCAGGCCGAACAACGCCGCCGCGGTGGCCGCGGCCACGCCGTGCTGCCCGGCACCGGTCTCGGCGATGAGGCGACGCTTCCCCATGCGCACGGTCAGCAGGGCCTGCCCGATCACGTTGTTCAATTTGTGGGAGCCGGTGTGGGCCAGATCCTCCCGCTTGAGCAACACCCGCACGCCCAGGCGATCGGAGAGCCGGGCGCACTCGGTAAGCGGCGTCGGGCGCCCGCCGTAGTCGCGCAGTCGCGCATCGAGCTCGCGGCGGAACGCCGGGTCGGCCCAGGCCTCCATGAACGCCCGTTCGAGCTCCAGGCAGGCCGGCATCAGCGACTCGGGCACGAACCGTCCCCCGAACTCGCCGAACCGGCCGTCGGGCCCGGGTTCGGCCATCAGGCTCATCTCACCCGTCCCGCCAGTCGTAGGGCTCCTCGGGCCCCGGGTCCTCGTCCAGCGGGTCACGGGCCTCCACCTCGATCTCGGCCGCCCGGGCGTTGACGATGAAGTCGCGCACCAGCAGCGGGTCCTTGCGGCCGGGCGCCGCCTCCACCCCGCTGTCGACGTCCACCCCGGCCGGTCGGAGATGGGCGATCGCCTGGGCCACGTTGTCGGGCCGCAGGCCACCCGAGACGATCATCCGGGTCGGATCCGCCACTCCCTCCGCCAGCCGCCAGTCGAAGACCTCACCGGACCCGGGGTTGTTGCCGTCGACCAGGAGATAGTCCGCCCCGAACTCGCCGAAGCGGGAGATGGTGCGGTCGCCGGCGGGGAAGGCCTTGATCACCACCGGCAGGCGGGCCCGGATCCACTGGGTGTCGGCCGTCGTCTCGTGCCCGTGCAGCTGGGCCGCGCCCAGGCCGGCGTGATGGACCATCTCGACCACCCGCTGGGGCGCCTCGTCACGGAACACCCCCACGGTGAGGATCTCGGGCGGCAGCCGCTTGGCGATGTCGCCCGCCGTCTGGACGGACACCTGCCGCACCGAGGGGGCGAAGATGAACCCCAGGGCATCGGCTCCCAGGCTGATGCACAAGAGCGCGTCCGCCTCCGAGGTGATGCCGCAGATCTTGACGAAGAGCTCCTCGTTCACGGCGTCGCCACCCGGTGGCCCACCCGGTGACCCACCAGGTGGCCCACGGCAGCGGCCCGCTCCGGGGCGCGGACCAACGTCTCCCCCACCAGCACGGCGTCGAACCCGGCGTCGGCCAGTCGGCGTGCGTCGGCACCGTCCCGGACGCCCGACTCGGCCACCGCCACCACCCCCGAGGGGATGCGCGGGGCCAGCATGACGGCACGACCGGGGTCCACGGCGAACGTCCGCAGGTCGCGTTGGTTCACCCCCACCAACCGGGCCCCCACCTCGAGCGCCCGGCCCAGCTCGACCTCGTCGTGCACCTCCACCAGGGCGGCGAGACCGAGGTCGCCGGCGCGCTGGTGGAACCGGGCCAATTCGGCGTCGTCCAGCGCGGCCACGATCAACAGCACGGCATCGGCGCCCATCAGCCGGGCGTCGACCACGTCGGCCTCCTGGACCGTGAAATCCTTGCGGAGGGTGGGCAGCCCCGACGCCGTGCGGGCCACCTGGAGGTCGTGCACCGACCCGCCGAAATGCGGGGCATCGGTCAGGACCGAGAGGGCGGAGGCTCCCCCCGCCACATACTCCTTGGCCACCACGTCGGGCTCCAGCAACGGGTCGAGATCGCCCTCGGAGGGCGAGCGACGCTTGATCTCGGCGACACAGGCCAGGCCGGCGCCGCGCAGCGCCCCGACGAAGTCCCGCGTCGCCGGCAGGCCGGCCGCCTGGGCGGCCAGCTCCTCGGGATCCCGGGGGTCGGAAGCGGCCCGGGTCCGATGTACTGCCAAGATATCCCCCAGGTAGGTGGGCATGACCGCCCAGCGTAGCGGGGCACACCCCACCTTCCGGGCCGTGACCGCCGAGAAGAAGGAGAACGCACCGTGTCCGCCATGAGCGATTTCAACCAGTCGATCATCGACGAGTTCCGGGCCAACAACGGCGTGGTGGGCGGCGGGTTCGCCGGCGCCACCATCGTCATCTTGCACACCACGGGAGCCAAGTCCGGTACGGAACGGGTCAATCCACTCGTGACCCTCACCCGTGACGGGCGGCTCTACGTCTTCGCGTCGGCTGCCGGCGCCCCGAAGCATCCCGACTGGTACCACAACCTGGTGGCCCATCCCGCGGTCCGGGTGGAGATGGGTGCGGATGCCTTCGACGCCACCGCCCATCCGGTGTCCGGCGAGGAGCGCGACCGTATCTACGCCGAGCAGGTCGCCGTCATGCCCACCTTCGGCGAGTACCAGGCCAAGACCACGCGCCAGATCCCGGTGGTCGAGCTGGTCCGGGGGTAACGCGCTCCCTCGGCCCTCTTCGGCCCGCAGCACCAGTGCCGTGGGCGACCGGGCGGCCGTCCGGCCCGGGATGGCGGCGATGACGTTGGCCAGGACGGGTGCGCCCAGCGCGATCAGCCCATCCGACCGAGGTCCCGACGGCTCGGGGACTCGGGTGTCCCCCGTGGGGGGCGCCGGTGCGCCCGCCCTACGAAGGGCCCAGCGGGAGCGGGGCCACCCGGGCCGGTTGCCACCCGCCGAGCCCGTCGCCGGAGCGGACCCGCACCGCGCCCGGGCTCTCGACCGATCGGTGCAGGTAGGCCAGCGCCACCCAGGCCCCCAGCTCGGGACTCCAGGCCGCCGACGTCACCGTGCCCACCACCTTGTCCGCCACCGCGTCGGGTGCACCGGGTGCACCGGGTACGTCCGGTGCCTCGGGCGCGTCGGCCCCGGCGTGCAGGGTCATGCCGAAGGCCAGGCGGTCGCCCTCCGGATCCGACCCTCCGACCACGCCGACCAGCCGCTTGGCCACCTTGGTCCCCCGGGCATCGAGGCGGGCCACCAACTCCTGCCCGGTGTAGCAGCCCTTGGTGAAGCTCACGGTGCGCTCCACCAGCCCGGCTTCGGCGGCGATGGTCTTCTCGGTCAGCTCGCTGCCCATGGCGGGCAGGCCCGAGACGATGCGACAGGCCTCGACCGCCTCGGGCCCGCACGCGGTGATCCCCTCGGGCAGTCCCCCCGACATCGGGTCCAACACCAGGTCCCGGGGCCCGAGGGCATCGACCCCGCGCCACCCGTGCCACTCGAAGGGAAGGACCATCGCACCGGCCTCGCGCAGCGCGGTGAGCAGTCCGGCGGCCGCCACCTCGACCGCGGCCCCGCGCAGGGCCACGCACCGCCAGTCCAGGCGGGACATCTCCACCTTGGAGCGGAGCAGGAATTTTCGGAGGCGAGCCTCCACGCGATGGCCGTAGCCGGCGTCCACGTCGAGCGCGTAGCCCGACCCGTCGACCCGGGTGACCCGCAGCAGGGCCGTCAGCTTGCCGTCGGGCTCGAGCAGGAGCGAATCGGCCGACTCCCCTACGGCCAGCCCGGAGAGGTCCTGGCTCAGCTGACCCTGCAGGTAGAGCTCCGCATCGTCACCGTGGACCGTGAGGATGTCGCGTCGGTTCGGAAAGGCGCCGGCGCCGCGCCGTAGCGCCTCCACCTCGTCATGCAGCGCTGCGTTCGTCGCGCCGCTCGTCGCCCCGCTCGTCGCTCCGCTCATCCGCTCATCCCTCCGCCCGCCACTCCGCCATGGTGCGGGCGGCCGCCACCGCCACCAGCAGCGCCTGTGCCTTGTGGTTGCACTCCTCGTCCTCACGCTGGGGGTCGCTGTCGGCGACGATCCCCGCTCCGGCCTGCACGCTGGCCCGGCCGTCGGGCGAGACCACCATGGTCCGGATGGCGATGGCGGTGTCCACGTTGCCCGAGAAGTCCACGTAGCCCACCACGCCGCCGTAGACGCCCCGCTTGGTCGGCTCGAGCTCGTCGATGATCTGCATGGCCCGCACCTTGGGGGCCCCCGACAAGGTCCCGGCCGGCAGCGTGGCCCGCAGGACGTCGATGGGGCCCTTGCCCTCGGCCAGCTGGCCCGAGACCTGCGAGGTGATGTGCATGATGTGGCTGTAGCGCTCGATGGTCATGAGCTCGTCCACCTTCTCGGTGCCGAAGCGCACGACACGCCCCACGTCGTTGCGGGCCAGGTCGACCAGCATGATGTGCTCGGCCAGCTCCTTGGGATCCTCGGCCAGCTCGCCCTCGAGCAGCCGGTCGTGGTGTTCGTTCTCCCCCCGCGGGCGCGACCCGGCGATGGGGCGCGAGGTCACCACGCCGTCGCGCAGGCGCACCATCGGTTCGGGCGACGCCCCGACCACCGTGACCTCGGGGAAGCGGAGGAAGTAGAGGTAGGGGCTGGGGTTGAGCAGCCGCAGGGCCCGGTAGACGTCGAAGGGATCGGCTCCGAGCCGCAGGTCGTAACGCTGGGAGAGGACCACCTGGAATATGTCGCCGGCCCGGATGTACTCCTTGGCCACCTCGATCCACGCTCGATACTCCGCAATGCTCACGGTCCGGGTGGCCTCGGCCGCCACCGGCTCCGGGCCCGGTGCCGGCACCATGGCGCCCGCCCGGGTCTGGGCACACTCGACGGCCAACCGGCGCAGACGCTCGCAGGCCTCCTCGTACGCGACGTCGAGCACCAGCCGATCGGTGGTCTCGGGCACCACCACGTTGTCGATCAGGACGATGCGCTGGCGCCAGTGGTCGAAGGCGGCGAACTGGCCGATCACCACCATGGCGGCATCGGGATGACCCTGGTCGTCCCGGGGGACGGCCGGGAGCCGCTCGATCTCGCGCACCACGTCGTAGCCCAGATAGCCCACCAGCCCACCGTGCAGCGGCGGCAGGCCGTCCAGCGTGGGTGAGCGGAAGCGGGCCAGTAGCTCCTCGATCGCCGCCAGGATCCCCTGGTCCGACGACCCGATCCCCAGAGGTCCCCGCGCCGTCACCGCCGTCCCGTGCGCGGTCAGGGTGGCCAGCGGCCGCCGCCCCACGAACGAGTAGCGGCCCCAGCGCTCGCCGCCCTCGACCGACTCGAAGAGGAACCCGTCGGCCGCGCCGACCATGTTGGTGAAGGCGGCCACCGGGGTCAGGGTGTCGGCCACCACCTCGCACCACACCGGCACGATGGCGTGCTCCTTGGCCAGCGCGGCGAACTCGGCGGGATCCGGTCGGAAGCTCAGCACTGGTCCGGCGCCGGGCCGGGACCCGAACCGATGGTGCGGTAGAAGCAGCTGCGGTTCCCCGTGTGGCAGGCACCCCGGCCGTGCTGGTCGACCAGGACCACCAGGGCGTCGCCGTCGCAGTCGACACGCACCTCGCGCACGTACTGGCGGTCGCCCGACGTCTCGCCCTTCTGCCAGTACTCCTGGCGGGACCGGCTGAAGAACCACGTGCGGCCCGAACGGAGCGTCCGCTCGAGCGCCTCGGCGTCCATGTAGGCCACCGTCAGCACGGTGCCGTCGGTGGCGTCCTGGACGATGGCCGGCACCAGGCCACCCATCTTCTCGAAATCGACCTCGCCCACCAACCCCTCGTCCACGTGGAGGGCCACCCCCTCGGCCACCCCCTCGGCCACACCCTCTGCCACCCCTTCGGGCGCGCTCACAGGTACAGCCCCGTCCCGCTGTCGTTGCGCTTCGACGCGATGGCGTGGATGTCCCGCTCCCGCAGGATCACGAACTCCTCCCCGTGCACCTCGACCTCGAAGCGGTCCTCGGGATTGAACAGGACCGTGTCGCCCACCTTGACCGACCGCACGTGGGGGCCGACCGCCACCGTCTCGGCCCAGGTGAGCCGCCGGGAGATCTGGGCCGTGGCGGGGATCAGGATGCCGGCCCGGGAGCGCCGCTCGCCGTCGGTCTGCGAGATCTGCACCAGGACGCGGTCGAACAGGACCGAGATGGGCTGCTTCTCCTCGGTCTTGGCCCCGGCCTTGGCCCCGGCCTCGGTCTTGGCTGCGGCCTTGGCCTGGTCCCCGTCCTTCTTGGCGGCGGTGGGCGGCACACTGGCACGGTACCGCACCAGGGCGCCTCTGCAGGTCAGGCCGGTCGAACGCTCACACCGTGCGAGGACATATAGGCCTTGGCCTCCCCCAGCGTGAAGGTGCGGCGATGGAAGATCGACGCCGCCAGCACGGCGTCCGCTCCACCGTCGGTCACCCCGTCGACCAGGTGCTGCAAGGTGCCCACCCCTCCCGAGGCCACCACCGGGATGCCCACCGCATCGACGACGGCCCGCGTCAGGGGCAGATCGAATCCGTCCTTGGTGCCGTCCCGGTCCATGCTGGTGAGCAAGATCTCCCCGGCCCCGTGTGCCGCGCACTCCACGGCCCACGCCACGACATCGCGCCCCGTCGGCCGCCGGCCCCCGTGGGTGTGCACCTCCCAGCCCCCGCTGTCGGCGTCCCGGCGCGCCCGGGCGTCCACGGCCACCACCACGCACTGGGATCCGAACTCATCGGCGATGTCGCGCACGAGAGCGGGGCGCTCCACGGCCGCCGTGTTGACGGCCACCTTGTCCGCCCCGGCGCGCAGGAGGCGGCGGGCGTCATCGGTGCCGCGAACCCCTCCCCCCACGGTCAGGGGGATGAACACCTGCTCGGCGGTGCGCGCCACCACCGAGACCATCGTCTCGCGGGCGTCGGACGACGCCGTGATGTCGAGAAAGGTGAGCTCGTCGGCCCCCTCGGCGTCGTAGCGGGCGGCCAGCTCGACCGGGTCGCCCTCGTCCGTCAGGTCGACGAACTGGACGCCCTTGACCACGCGGCCCTCGGTCACGTCGAGACAGGGGATCAGGCGGACGGTGCGCATGCGGCCACAGCCTCCTCCACGCCGAAGCGGCCCTCCACCAGGGCCTTGCCGACGATCACCCCCTCCAGTCCGCGACCTTGGTGCGACAGCGCCGCCAGCGTCACCAGGTCATGCAGCGACCCCACCCCGCCCGAGGCGATGACCGGGATGGCGGTGGCGGCCAGGAGCCCCCGCAGCCCGCTCACGTCGGGCCCTTCGAGCATCCCGTCCCGGGCGATCGAGGTGGCCACCACGGCGCCGACCGGCGCACCTTCCCACGACGCCAGCAGGTCGGCGGGCGACCGTCCCGTCCCTTTGAGCCACCCGTGCCCCATGACCCGGGCGGACCCGTCCGCCTCCACCCCGTAGTCCAATCCGACCGCCACCTGTCCGGGCCACCGCGCCGCACAGCGGGCGGCCAGGCCGGGGTCCTCCATGGCCGCGGTGCCCATGACCACGCGCGACGCCCCGAGCTCGAGGGCCGAGGCGACCATCTCCTCGGTGCGCATGCCGCCCCCGGTCTGCACCCGGGCCCGACCCGCGGTGGCCTGCACGATCCGCGCCAGCATGGCGCCCTCATGCGGGATCCCGCTGCGCGCGGCCTCGAGGTCGACCACGTGCAGCCACGCCGCGCCCGCGGCGACGAAGCGTTCGGCCAGCTCGAGCGGATCTCCGTAGCGCGTCTCCCGCGCGAAGTCCCCCTGGGCCAATCGGACGGCCTCGTGGCCCCGGAGATCGATGGCTGGGTACAGCTCCATCAGCCCGCAACCGTCCAGCCCGCAACCGTCCAGCCCGCAACCGTCCAGCCCATATCCGTCCAGCCCATATCCGTCCAGCCCGTATCCGTCCAGCCCGGTACAGTCACGCCGCCAGGGCGACGAAGTTGGCCAG
>JBKQIP010000122.1:0-2570 GCA_052148295.1 Acidimicrobiales bacterium | reverse complement strand
ATGCGCCGATTTCCATTGCGACCACGGACATGGGTCACTGCGGTGGTGGCGACGGAGAAGGCGAAATAGGCCCAGGCCAGCCACGCCAACGACGCGAAGAGTTGGGGCCAGAACGAGTCAGGGATCGGGGTCCGCAGCGCGCCGGCGACCTGGGTAGGGCCGGGGGGATGGTGCGGGAGGGGCCAGCCGACGCTGACGGCCAGGACGTCGGGGATCCCCACCAGTCCGGCGGCCAGGACGGCGAGTGCGCCGAGCCCTTCGACAAGTTGGCGGATCGTGGGTCGCGCCAGGACCTGGGTGGTGGTGGGCATGGTCATCCTCCCGTGGTGACGCCACTGACGTCGGTGGCGGATTCGGTCACGTTGATCTGGAAGCTTCCGACGCCGATGATGCCGAGCAGCTGGGTCGGCAGCCGATAGCTGATCTGGGCGTAGACGGTGTTGCCCTGTACCCAGGCGGTCCCCGGCTGGCCGGCGGCGGCCATGTAGCTCTCGGCCGCCGCTGTGGCCGTGTTGGGGTCGAGCGCAACGGTGCCGGCGTGGAGCGCGCTGACGTCGAGGGAGCCCGCGCCCGCCCGGGCGGCCTGTTCGGCTTCGGAGGCAGCCGCCTGCTTGGCGTCGAAGTAGTGACCGCCGTCGGCGACCAGGCCGGCCAGGGCGAGGAACATGGTCATGAAGATGCATGTCATGGCCAGGATCGACCCGTCCTCGGAACGCTGCCAGCGCGTCTTGCAGTGGGCCCGGGTCCAGATTCGATGGAGATAACCGGTCATGACACTGCCTGTGATGACACTGCGCGAAATGGGTCGATGTGCGCCGTCGACGTGGCGGTGAGGGTCTTGGCACCGGGGACACCGGGGACCGAGACGTCAGCGAGGCTGGTGACACAGGTCACGGTGACCGACACCCAGCCCCCTGCCACGAAGTTCGACGTGTCGACGTTGATCACCGGCGCGGTGCAGGTGAGCCCCGCACCGGCCAGGGACCCCTGCGCCGCGGAGACGGCCTGGCTCTCGGCGTCGGAGGGATCGGACTGGACGACCGCAGCCTGGACACCGGCGCGGGCAGCGGACTCGACGTCGCCTTGGGCCGAATCGACCCGCCCGAGGGCGATCATGAGGACGATGACGATCAAGAGGACCGGGGCGACGATGACCAGCTCGGCGATGGCCGACCCCTCCTCACCTTGGGCCCGGGCGTGTCGCTCAACCACTGGGCCGGTACTCCTGGATGGGGGCGTCGCTGGTGGCCGAGACGCTGAGATGGAACCACGGGATGATCGCCTGGGCCCGTCCGGTGACGGTGACCTGAGCGGTTTCACCAGAGAGTGTCGTGGTCGAGACCTGGGCGCCCGTGAGCGTGCCCGGACCGGTGGTGTCGATGAACTGGTACGCGGCCTGGGTGCCGGCGCTCGGAGTGGAGCCGTAGCCCGACGCCACCTGGCTGCCCTGTTCGGCCGCGGCGCGGGCGAGGTGGGCGGCATGGGACCACAGGGCGAACTGGATGCCGACGACGACCAGGAGGAAGAAGACGGGGAGGCAGATCACGAAGTCCGCGAACCCCTCTTCTCCTCGCGCTCTTCGCATGCGCGTCCGTCGCTCGCACTTCGTGACAGCTCGGGTCACGGAGTCTGGATGTTGTTGGCGGTAGTCGTGAGCTTGGCGACGATGATGCCGACGATGACGATGGCGGCGGCCACGACGAGGGCGGTGACCACCACCCACGAGGCGATCTCGCCCCGTTCGTCGGCAGAAATGAGGTTGGTCCGGGCGCACAGATAGGCGCGCAGGAAGCTGAGGGTCGACCGGACCGATTCGAAGGCGGATCGAAGGACCGAGCGCACCGCTGCCCCGCCCCTTTCTCTGTACTTCCGGCTCTCCTTCGGGTGAGTGACGTCGGGCGATGCCATGGGGGTTCCTTTCGCTGTTGGGTGGGGATCAGATATGGCTGCCGGTGAAGGCGGCGAGGGCGGGGTAGAACACGAGGACGCCGTAGCCGGCCATGAGCAACACGCCGGGAAGCAGCATCTTCTGGGTCACGGCCTGGGCCGCGTCCTCGAGGGCGGAGGTCTCCTTGAGGCGCAGCGATCTGGCTTTGGCGTCGAGCGAGTCGCGGATACGGGCCCCGTCACCGGCCTGGGCCATGGCCCGGGCCAGATCGGTGAGCTCGGGCACGTTGAAGCGGAGCGCGAGAGCTTCGAGCCCTTCGAAGGGTGCCTTGCGATACGCCTGCGCCCACAGCAGGGATTGGGCGATCTCGTCCATGGCCCAGTCGGTCGAAGAGATACTCGCGGCGACCTCGAGTGCGCTGGACCATCCCATGGCCCCCGCCATGGCCATCGAGACCAGCGACGCGTAGGTGGACAGTGAATGGCAGAAGTGGCGACGGCGGCGCTCGGCTGCCTTGTGAAGATCGACGAACGGACTGACGGCGCCCGCCGCGCCGAGGACGAGCACCCCGAGTGCGGGGACTTCGAAGCTCAGATGGATACCGATGGCGCCCATGGCGGCCCACAGCACCGGGCCGAGGAGTGCGAGCCCGATTGAGTATCCGACGACCTTGACGGCAAAC
>JBKQIP010000121.1:0-18226 GCA_052148295.1 Acidimicrobiales bacterium | reverse complement strand
CACAGATCCGGGTGGGGGTCATCGGGCTGTAGGGGCCCGGCGCGATGGACTCGGCCCCGGTGGCCGGGTCGAGGGGGACGGCGACGCCCCCTGACTCGTTGGAGTTGACACCCACGCCAAGGCACTGGGTCGACGACGAGCAAGCTGCGCCGAAAAGTTCACCGGTTCCCGAGATGGTGTGGACGCCCTGCCCGTTCGAGATCGCACCGGTGGTCGGGTTCAGCGGCACCACTGTCCCGAGAGAATCTCCGATACCCACTGCCAGGCATTGGGTCGTCGACGAGCACGCCACGCCGTAGAGGAACTCTGACCCCGTGATCTTCTGTACGCTCTGCCCGCTGGAGATGGCCCCGGTGGTCGGGTTCAGCGGCACGGACACATCCGATCCCTCACTTCCATACCCGACAGTCAGGCACTGGGTGGATGACGAACACGTGACGCCGTAAAAGATAAGAGACCCCGAAATCGTCTGGGCGCTCTGCCCGCTGGAGATGGCACCAGTGGTCGGGTTCAGCGGCACGACCACTCCGGAGGTTGCCTCCCCGATACCCACGTCGAGACACTGGGTGGGCGACGAACAGGCCACGGCGCCGATGAGACGGATCCCCGAAATGCCCTGGACGCTCTGCCCGCCGGAGACAGCGCCGGTCGTCGGGTCCAGCGGTACGGCAACCCCGTCTCCCACGGCCAGGCACTGGGTGGAGGACGGGCAAGCCACGCTATATAGATCATCGACGCCTGGAATGGTCTGGACGCTCTGCCCGCTCGAGATCGCTCCGGTCGCCGGGTCAAGCGGTACCGCAACCCCGACGCCGTGTGAGTTGGCCCCCACGGCCAGGCATCGGGTAGGAGACGAGCACGCCACACTCGCGAGGCCCGCGGTCCCCGGAATGGTCTGGACGCTCTCCCCGCTCGAGGTCGCACCGGTCGCCGGGTCAATCGGTACCGCAACCCCGACGCTGTCGGCGTTGGCCCCCACGGCCAGGCACTGGGTGGACGACGGGCAGGACACGCTCCCGAGGTCCGCGGTCCCCGCGATGGTGCTGACAGCGGCGTGGGCCGGCAAAGTCAGGAGCAGAGAGGATGCGAGCGTGCTCACGAAGATTGCGGCCTTCAGGAGAGTGCCCATCCGCCAGTTGGGAACGTCGTGACGTCCGGGCAGAGGGATCTTGACCTTCGGCACCGTGATCCCCCCCACTGACGCGCGACCGAGCGCGTGCTGATGAACAGTAACGCCAATTCCCGCGGTCCGCTCGGCCCGGCGACCATTGCTACGGTCAGCGTCTTCGCGGGGTGGTTACCGGCCGGGGCCCACATGATTCGCACCACACGTACGCCGACACGGTCTCTCCCGCCGCCCTGGTCGACCACCGATCGACCGTGTGCTCAAGCGTGATGAGTCGGCCTCTCATCGAGCCGGCCGAGGATTTCGGCTCGGTGCTCGTCCACGTGCGGCGCCCTCGCGGCGATCCTCCACGGTGAACGCCCGAAGACAATCGGCGCGCCCGGGTAGGTGAAGGTCCGACCCAGGTCGTCGTGCGCGACCGGCGTCGGGAACCCTCGGGCCAAGGCGTGCTCGTCGGATAGGACGTCCTCGGGCGCGTTGACGATCCCGCAGACGATGCCCCGGTTCTGA
Organism: Acidimicrobiales bacterium; assembly: GCA_052148295.1. Lineage (GTDB taxonomy): Bacteria > Actinomycetota > Acidimicrobiia > Acidimicrobiales > RAAP-2 > Bog-473. The sequence continues at coordinate 16,590 of JBKQIP010000121.1, read as the reverse complement.
AATCCCTCGAAGCACTCGTGCGCGGTCACGCGGGAAGCGATGAAGGCCATGGCGTCCCGACCGGCGTTCCAGATCTGAAGGGCGACCGGATCCTGGCCCAGTTCGGTGATCCGCACCCCGCCGCGGTCGACGGCCATCTGGAGCAGGACCCGATCGGGGAACTCCTCCCCCAGTTCGAGCTCATCGAGCCACCCGAGGATCGACTCGTAGTCGTTGGCCGACCGCGGAGGGAACCCGAGCACCACGTGATGGCCGTCGGCCGCCGTCACCTGGGCCCGGGCGGTGGGGAGGACCGACGCATGACGACCGGTCTGGCGCTGCACCGTCTCCCGGGCGACCAACCAGGTATACGAGCCCACCTCGGTGGTGACATTGAGGGCGGCGTGCACGTTGGTGTCGACGTACTGGCCTTCACCCGTTGCGTCGCGGTGGACGAGAGCCACCAGGGCGGCCATCACTGCGTGCACCCCCGACACATTGGTGGCCTGGTGTCCACCCCCGCGCACCGGAGGCAGCGAGTGATCGTCGTAGCCACAGTTCCACACCGGCCCGGACCCGGCCAAAAGTGTGAGGTCGGTGAGCGGCTCCCCGCTGCGACTGCTGCTCTGCCCGAAGGGCGACACCGAGACCCAGATCAGCTGCGGTCGCGCCGCCATGATGGCGTCGCGGTCGACGCCCCGCACCGACAACGATCCGGGACGCTCCGCCTCGAGGAAGATGTCGGCCCGGGCCAACAGGTCGTCCAGCACGGCCCGATCGGAGGTGTGATCGAGGTCCAGTGCGATGCTCTTCTTCGACGTGTTGTAGGTCCACCACCACAGGCTGCGTTCGGGACCCGGCACGTCATCGAGGAACGGCCCGATCGATCGGCTCTGGTGACCGCCGGGCGGCTCGACGACGATGACCTCGGCTCCGAGATCACCCATGAGCTTGCCGGCCGACGCCGCCAGGACGCTGGCCAGCTCAACGACCTTGATGCCCCGCAGGGGTCCGCCGGGCTGCTCCGCCGTCGCCGCCTCACTCAGCGACTGGTCTGCCTCGCTCATATGACACCCTCCGAGCGGAGCGCCTCGATCTCGACCTCCCCGAGTCCGAGCATGTCGCCCAGCACGTACTCGTTGTGCTGGCCCAGGCAGGGGGCGGCCTGCTCGATGACCCAGTCGGTCCGGGACAGGTGGACGGGGAGTCCGTCGACGCGCACCGTCCCCATCTCGCGATGATCGACCGACGGCCACAGTCCCCATGCGGCAGTCACCGCATCGTGGTCGATCCGTTCCTCCGGCGACGCCACGGCCGCGGCGGGCACGCCGGCCACCGCCAGTCGCTCGGCGATCTCGTGACGATCACGGCCGATGGTCCACGCGGCGACCAGAGCATCCAGTTCATCCTGGTGGGCCAGGCGACCCGCCAGATCGGCGAGCTCCTCCCTGTCTTCCCAGCTCTCACCGGCAACGCTGCAGAGCGCCCTCCAATCGGCATCGTCGCGGCAGGCGATCGCCAGCCACCGGTCGTCCTCACCGGTGGGGTAGATCCCGTGCGGGGCCATGGCGCCGTGCTCGTGCCGGTTGGAGTCGATCGAACCCGGCGGGCGGACGGGACGATCATTGACCGAGGCGTCGAGAATGTCCGTGCCGGTGAGCGTGCTCGCAACTTCGGTGCACGACAGGTCGATCCACTGACCCTCGCCCGTTCGAGTCCGGTGGACGATGGCGGCCAGCAGGGCAAGCGCCATGTAGTTCGCACCCATGTGATCCATGTACGAATAGCCCCACCCGGCGGGCTCCCGGCCGGCGAGGGCGCTGGTGAAGGTCAGGCCCGAGCAGGCCTGGACGATGGGGCCCCAGGTCCGGAAGGAGCGGTAGGGACCCGTCTGCCCGAATCCGCAGTTGGAGACGTAGATGATGTCGGGACGAATGGCCCGCAGCGCGTCATAGGAGAACCCCATCCGGGCGAACACGCCGGCTGCGAAATTCTCGGTGACCACATCGGACACCTGAATCAGCGATCGCAGCAGCTCCTTGCCCCTGTCGGTACGCAAATTGATCGTCACGCCCAGCTTGCCGACGTTGTGGTTGTTGAACCCACCGCCCATCTCGATGCCCTGGCGCTCGTCGACATGCGGGGGGGCGCCACGAATGATGTCCCAGGTTCCCTGCGTGACCGGATCCTCGACGCGGATGACCTCGGCGCCGAACGCCGCCAGGTACCGGGTGGCCCCGGCACCGGCCAGTTGGCCGCCGAGATCGCACACGCGCAGTCCGGCTAGGGCTTGGGGCATGGCATCGTCCCGGGGAGTGGTGCCGATGCGACGGGATCGCTCCCAGAACGCATCAACCCTGCCACGGTGCGTCGCGTGGCGCGATGAAGAGGATCTCGGCATCGGCCAGCAACTGGTCGCCCGCACGGGCGGTGGCCCGACACCAGATCTTGCGCCCTTCGAGGCGCTCCAGATGGGCCTCATAGTCGATCCGGTGGTTGAGCGGCGTCGGCTTCAGCATCCGGACCGTCAGTGTGCCCGTGTACCCCGCCTTGCCCGATGCCATCTGGGCCAGACCCATGAGGTCGTCGAAGGCGGCGGCCACGTAACCCCCGTGGAGACAACCGGGTGGTCCCTCGTAGGCGTCGGTCCACACCGCCCAGCCCCGCGTCACACCCTCGGACATCTCGAGATGGAGAGGAGGCGCCAGCGGGTTGCTGCGCCCGCTGACCGGGCTTCGCTCGACCAGCACGGCGTCGGCCGGGCTGGCCGAGGCGGCTCCGCCCCGGGCCCGCAGCGACGGGGCCTCCCCGAGGCGGTCGGCCAGGGCCCCCACCTCGTCGGCCACGGCGTGCAACGAGCCGACATCGGCCGCGCCCACGTCGAGGAGGGCAACGTGGTCGATCATACGCTTGGCCTCCCGCACCAGGCGGTGTTTGGCGGCGCGCCGTTCGTCCTCGATCGGCTCGCCACCGAGGTAGATCTGGCTTGGATCACTCGGCAACGTCACCCGACCACAGTAATCAGGGCATGGGTGTCGGGCACAAGATGGTCGGCCCCTCGCGCCCGAGCAATCGGATGGCAAGCGCCGCACCGACGGGCGGGAAACATCCGATCCGGTCCGACGGCCGTGCGGGCGGAACGCCGAGCCGAGGGGTGGTCCGGCCCCTACTTCTGCTGGGCCTCGCGCAACCTCTTCGCCAGGGACTGCAGCAGCTTCCAGCCGATGGCACCATTCCCCTGTACCAGTGGGCGGAACTCCCAGAAGGTGAGCCCGTAGCAGACGAGCTCGCTCGTAGCGGTGATCGTCGCCGAGCGCGGGCCCTCGTCGATCAGCGCGATCTCGCCGAAGTAGTCGCCCCGCTCCAGGGTCGCTTGCTCCACGCCGCGGAGCGTCACCGTGGCCGTGCCCGAGTCGATGAGGAAGAAGGCGGCCCCACCCGAGCCCTCCATCACCACGGTTTCGCCCTTGGAGAACCGGCGCTCCTTGAAGAGTCGCGCCACCTGCTCGGCCTCCTTCCGGTCGAGCCCGGCAAAGAGCGGCACTCCCCGGAGCGTCTCGACAGGATCGCCCGCCACCGGGGTCCCCGAGTCCTGCCCGGTCGGAAGCCCGGTGGTGACCGCCCGGCACTGCAACAGGTAAAGCGTCCCGTCGGCGAAGGCCCACTCGATGTCGCGGTTGGGTCCGTAGACCTGTTCGCACCGGGAGGCCAGCTGGCTGAGCTGGTCGAGCTGGTCATCATCGAGGCACAGTTGCTCGGCCCGGTGGGCCGGAACCTCCTCCTCGACCGTGCCCCCGGTCGCCACGGTGCGAATCGCGGTCGTCTTGCGTCCCGGCTTGCGTTCGAGCACACCACCGGAGCGGTCGATCCGGTAATGGTCGGGGACGACCAGGCCGGCGACCACGGCCTCGCCCAAGCCCCAGCTGGCCTCGATGACCCGCTCGTCGGCACCGGTCATCGGGTTCTGCGTGAACATCACGCCGGCGACATCGGGATCGAGCAACGACTGGACCACCACGCCGATGCTCGGGCGAGTGAACAGGCCGACGCGCTGGCGGTAGGTGATGGCGGAGTCCGAGTTGGCCGACCACCAGATCTCGCGCAACGCCGAGGGAAGCTCGTCGGCCGAGGGGACGTTGAGCAGCGTGAGGTGCTGGCCGGCGAAGCTCGCCTCGGTGCCGTCCTCGTCGACGGCGGACGAACGGACGGCGAGCGGTCCCTGCAGGGCCCGCACCGCCTTGGCGACTCTGGCCCTGGCGCGCTCGTCCCCCCCGGCGACGGCCTCGGTGACCGAACCGGAGAGGGCGACACCGGGTGGCACCGGGAGACCCTCCCGTTCGGCGCTCCCCAACCCGACCGCCTTCGACCCGAAGATCGCGGTGTCGCGCGCCTTGGCCAGCGGGACGACGTCCTTCACGCCAGCACGGTGACTTCGCCGGCGCCCCCGTCGACGCGCACCTGCATCCCGTCGACGATCCGTTCGGTCGCCTCGCGTGTCCCGACCACTCCGGGGATTCCGTATTCACGGGCCACGATCGCCGAGTGGGACAGCAGGCCACCGTTGTCCGTCACGATGGCCCCGAGCAGCGGCAACAGGATGTTGAAGGCCTCGGTCGTCGCCTCGGTCACCAGCACGTCGCCCTGGACGATCCGGCCGAATTCAGAAGGTCCGGAGACGCAGCGCGCCGGTCCTTCGTAAATCCCCTGGCTCGCCGCCAGGCCGCGCAGGAGGTGCTCCTCCTGCTGCTCCTCGGAGCTCCCGAACACGGCCCCCATCGAGATGGCGGTGGCGCGCATCAGTCGGGCGACGTCGGGCGGCAACCCGGACGGGTCGGGCGGAGGGGACGGGGGAGGGCCGATGAACGCAGGCGCGTCCTTGGCGGTGTGCGTGGCGCGGTAGAGGCACCGCGTGGCGAGCTCGTCGGCGGACGGTCCCCCTGCATTGGAGAGCAACGCGGTCATCTCGTCGAGGCCGGCGTCGACCAGGTGCTCGGGTGCAAGGAGGCGCCCCTTGTCGGCCAGGCGTCGACCGCCGGCGAGGGCCGCCCGTCGCATCAGACCCGACGCCCAGATATCACTGTAGATGCCGCGCTCGTCACGGAGCCGGTAGGTCAGCCGGGCTTCCCCGAGCAACTCGTCGAACTCGCTCCGGTGCGGCTCAGGCACGTGGTGACGGACGTCGGCGACCTGGTCTTGGACGTCCGGCGCCTCCTGGTCCGTCCCGGCGACGGCCACCCGGATCGCCCGGAGCAGCGCGTCGGGTAACTCGAGTGCGCTGGGCTCGGAGATGTCGAAACCGTCGAGGGGCCGATGCCCGACCAGGTCGAGATAGCCGGACACGGCCGATCCCTCATCACCCCCGAGGGCGCGCATCGCGGCGAGCACGCGGCCGGCGTCGTCGTCCGCATGGAGGACCTCCAGGGCCGAGGGACTCTGCCCGATGACGGCGATCAGCCGCTCGAGCTCGGCCGATCCGCCCGCCGACACGGACGCCGAGCCACGCAAGAGTCCGAGCAGCTCAGCGTGCGGGAGACCGGTCCAGTCCCCCGCGTGCGCCAGGAAGTCTCCGGTCGGGAGCATGGCCGCCGCCGTGAACCGCATGTGCTGGGCCATCATCGCGGCGTGGTGGTCCCGGCACCGCGTGAGGTAGGCGACCAAGGCCTCGTCGGAGAGGACCTCCGGGTCCACGGCCTGGATCTCCCGATGCGCCGCGATGGAAGACGGCTTGCACGTCTCGTCCCACTCCCTGAGCTGCTCCCGCCAGAGCTTCCCTCGGAAGACCTCGTTGGCGCGCTGGAAACGTTGGGGGAACTCCTCCTCGGGGGCCATCACCATCGTGTTGTAGGCGAAGCCGTTCAGGTAGACCATCTCCATGCCGTCGATGAGCATCCCGTAGAAGCGGGCGAAATCGTTGGTGCCTCGTTTGATGCAGGCGGGGTGGGTCTCCGCAAAATAGCGAGTGACCGGGCGAGGAAAGTGCACGGGGTCCAGTGACCAGGTCCCCGGCCCGGGCGGGTCAAAGCGAAGCTCCGACGTTGGCTCCGAATTCGTCATCGACGACCCCCTCTCCTGCGAGCCCCGGATCTCGAGGTACCCCTGGTGACCCCCCGGCCTGGCCAGGCGTCGCCCGGTCATGAACCATAAGGTGAGGGCTGATCGCGGTCAATCGGCCTGCCCGAGACCGAGGACGGGGGGACCGGCCGCAACCGTGACGGCAGCGCTCGGGACCGCTCCATGCGCCGTCAGGGCCAGACGCGCCAGCGTTCGATGTCGAGGGCCACGACGGGTCCCGGGGGCGGCGCTTCCCGATACTGCCCATATTTGGCGGAGAGGAGGCCGAGCGCGAGATCGCGCTCCTCACCATGCTCGATCACGCGCCCCGACCCGTCGATCCGGACCCACCACAGCGTCGTCCAGTCCTCGTCGTAGTGATCCACCAGGAGCGACGCCGAGGGGTTCGACTTGAGATTTTGGAGTCGACGCAGATCGAGTGTCGCTTTGGGCTTGGCGTCCACCGCCGAGTACACGCGGTCGTGGAGGAGGGCGAAACAACACGGGACGACGTGCGGTCGGCCGTCGGTGGTCGCCGTGGCCAGATGCCCGACCCGTGCGTCGGCCAATCGTTGCCGCGCGGTGGAGCGATCCACGGTGCTCGAGCCTACCGGTGTCGTCTCCTCGCGGTGCGACCGGACATCATGAGTGCGGGCACGATCCGGGAATGACGGCGACTTCGACCGTCTGCGCCGGCCCCCGGTTGGTCACCTCGACAGCACTGCGCCGTTTGACCACCTTGCCCGCCGAGGCCCGGACGCAGAAGCCGTCGGGATAGACGCGCCGCGGCGTCGAGATGAGCGTGGGTGCCTCGATCTTGGGATCGGACACGAAGTTGAGATAGAAGGCACGGGTCGAGTCGTCGTAACGGATGAGGGTCAACGACCCGGCCACGGCCTGGGGATACGGCTGCGACAACACGTTGACGATCGGATGCAGCTTTCCCGACGGGCTGGCCAGGGCCTCGGCCGAGCTTCCGGTCGGATCGTCGTAGTACTTCCACGACCAGTAACTCCAGCCGGCCAGCTCCTGGTCGGCCAGGGCGGTCAGGCTCGTCAGCAGCGCCGAGCTCTGGGTCGCTCCGAATTCGGACATGAACAGGGGCAGGCCCAGCGGTTGGAAGGTGGTGGCCACCAGGGGGGCCTCCGAAGACCGTTCGACGAAGGTGGACTCCTCCTGGGCCTCACAGGCCGGAAGGTTGTACGGATTCCCGGTCCGCCCGCTGCGATAGCCGCAATAGTCGTGGAAATTGAGGACCAAGTTGGGGAAGGGCATGGCGCCGACGTAGTTGGGAGCCCCTTGAGCCGTGAAGATCGAGGGCTCCCGGAAGATCAGGTGGTACGGATCCACCGCCTCGATCGTGCGGATGACGCCTTGCGGCGGGTCGTCCGCCGGGCAAGTGAGGACCTGGGTGCTCCCGAGCTCCCGGCCCGGGTCCGCCGTGCCCGTGTAGAAGCATTCGAGACGGAGATCGAGGTCGCGGGGGCTCAGCCGCTCGAGCGTCCGGGTGAACGGCTCGTTGATGGGGTCGTAGCCCGCGACCCAGGGGTCGTCCTTGAACTCGGCCGCCACGGCGGCCCAGGCTCGGTCGTACTCACCCTGGAGATCGCCCACGACGTCGTTGGTCCAGAAGTTCCGCACCGCAGCATCGAGTGCCGCACTGGCGTAGGTGTTGGACCACCGTCCCGGCAAGGCTTTGAGCGGCAGGCCGTTGGTGCAGACGGCCCAGGCCGGAGCTCCTTCCCCCCCGAAACCTCGTGTATAGACGTCCTCGTGCATGTCCAGCAGCGTGTAGATGTGGTAGGTGGCCAGGAGGTCCACCGTCTGGCGAACCCTGGTCAGGTAGGCGTCGGCCACGGCCTGGTTCCATTGATTCGGATCGCTCGGTGTTCCCGGCGTGCAGATGACGGGGTTGTTCGAACCGAGGGTTCCCGGTTCGATCCCGGCCCAGATGATCCCCAGCCGTACGATGTTGAAGCCCAGACCGGCAATGGCCGCCGCATCCTTACGCGAGAAATCCCACGGCTTTCCCGGATCGACGTACAGCTCGTAGGGCGGGCGCTTGTAGACGGCGTTCACGCCGTGCAGGATCACGACCCTGCCGTACTGGTCGTAGATGAAGCCGCCCTGCGGGCTCGACAACAGCCCGTGGACGAAGGGTGCGTCGGCGCCGGCGCCACCCGGAGCCGTGACCGATGCCCCGGCCGCACCCGCCCCGGCGCCCCAGCCCGCCACCACCGCCGAGGCGGCGAGGAACACCCGCCGCGACTGCCGCATCACCCGTTGCACGAGACGCCACTGTAACGGCGTCCGGGCGCGCCTCCCGAGGCATCGGTGCCCCTGGGCCGCTCGACACGGCGGAGGGCAGCCGCCGTCCCCCGAGCCGGCCTGATGGTGGGGTGGGCCGGCCGTCAGCTCAGCGGTTCCGGCTCGAGCCCGAAGTGCTCGATGTAGGCGCCGAACTCCTCCCGGATCTGGTCCGGCTCCACCCCGAATTCCTCCGGCGCGTAGCGGTGGATGCCGTCCTTCCCCGGGGGGTGATCGGCGATGAAGGCCCGCATGGCGTCCGCCGCCACGTCGGTCATCGGGAGGTCGAGGCCGTCGTAGATGCGCTCCACCGTGGCGAACTGATCGCCGATGAAGTCGGTGAAGTACATGTCGTAGAACACGGCCTGGGGATAGGGGCGGGCCTGGCGCACGGCGATGCCCCGGTTCAGCACCTTGCGGAGCCGCTCGGTCCAGTCCCGAGCCACCTCGACGCGATCGACCTCGTCACTGCCCATCGAGCGCACCAGCGAGGTGAGACTGGCATACGACGTCATCGACTTGACCGGGTCCCGGTGGGTGAAGACGATGCGGGCATCGGGATAGGTCACGAGCAGTTGGGCGAGGCCCCAGAGATGCGCGCCGGTCTTGAGCACCCACCGTTCGCGGCGGTTGCGCCACTGGAGGTGTTGGAGTTGCCTGCGGTGGAACGTGTAGACGTGGGACCAGTCCGCCTCGTCGTCCACCCAGTCCTCGTAGCGGGGTACCCGGAATTGATTGTGGAACAGCGGCGTGCACATGGCCTCGCCCATCATCGTCACGCACTCTTGGGAGAGCTCGGCCCCCATCGGGTGCATGGCTTTGAAGGCCGGGATCTGGAGCTCGACGCCCGGGAAGGTCGCCGCGCAGGCTGCGATCCTCGGATCGGTGCGCCAGGTCTCCGCCTCGGGCGGTGGTGAGGGGAACATCACCTCCCAGGTGAGGGGCGCCCGGTTGGCCGGATCCTGGGCGAGGATGTCGTGCAGGATGGTGGTTCCGGTGCGCGGCATCCCGATGATGAACACCGGCTTGACGATCTCCTCGCGGGCGATCGCCGGGAATCGTTTGCGGTCGTTCACATAGAGCAACCGGTTGGACGTGTGGCCGACCATGCGCTCACGGGCGATCAGGCGCCCCATCTCGTTGAGGCGGCCCTCGGCTTCCAGCGACTCGAGGGCGAGTCCCAGCGGTTCCGTGAACGGTCCCGTGCCGAGGTCGTTCAGCCCGCCGCTTCGCTGCTCGGCCTCGGCCAACACGGCCTCGATCCGCAGGCTGGGTTCCCGCTCGGTCATGGGCGGTCCTCGTCCGCTCCGGCCGATCCGCCGGACGCGTGGAAGCTTGACACTCACCCGACGGTAGCCCACGGAGCAACCGAGACCCCGGTGGCACCCATGCCGCCGTCAGCGGGTCAGCGGGTCAGCGGCGCTGCAGCACCCCCCGGACGAAGGCGGCCTGCCCGGCGTGCTGCAGGTCGTCGGCGATCACGCTCACCAACCGGATGCTCACCGTGACCGGCGGATCCCAGGACCGGTCGACCACCGAGCCCAGGTCGGACTCCGAGAGCGCGGTGACGTAGCCCAGCGTCCGGGCATGGACGTCCTCGAAGTAGGCCAGCAGCAACTCGGCGTCGGCCGTGACCGCAGCCACGTCTCCGGGCCCGTGACCGTACCCGGTATCGGAGGGATCGAGAGGCAGAGCGAAGCGTGTGAACCACCCACGGGCCGACCACACCTGCTCGGTGCCGGCGAGCTCCGCCACGGCATCGTCCTGTATCCGGGTCAGGTGCCAGACCAGCCAGGCGATGGAATTGGACTCGGCGTCGAGACGGAACGACAGGTCGTCGCGGGACAGGCCGTTCACCGCGGGGTACACCGCGTCGCGTACCCTCTCGAACGCGTCGGCCAACAGGTCCGAGCTCGCCATCCGGCGCTCCTCTCGCTCGTCTCGGTGCCACCCTATTTCCCGCGGCTGCCCGGCCCTGCGCCTGTTCTCCGCGCCTGCTCGCCGCGGTTGTCTCCGCGGTGCCACCCGGCGTCGCGACAGGAAGCGCCCGTGTCGGCCTGGTGCCCTCTCTCCTTCGTGCACTGTCCTAACGGGGGAACCGGAGTGTCGGTATGCTGCCAGCGGTATCAGCGTGGACGAAGACCCCCCTCCCGAAGAACACGAGCCGGACGTCAGGTTCACCTACGCCAACGAGCGGACCTTCCTCGCCTGGAACCGGACCGCGTTGGCCCTCATCGCGACCGGGGTGGCCGCGACCCAGCTCCTCCCCGAGTTCCACGTCGCCGGCGGCCGGCGCATCCTCGGGCTCCCGTTGATCGCCCTGGGCGCCCTCGTTGCCGTCACGAGCTTCCTCCACTGGCAGGCCAACCAGCGCGCCATGCGGCGGGACCAACCGCTGCCCCGGTCTCCGATGCCCTTGGTGCTCTCGGTCGGCGTCGGCGTGGTGGCCGTGATCGCCCTCGTCCTGGCCACCCTCGGCCCCAAGTAGCGCGGTCCGGTGTCCACGGCGGGCCCGGACGAGGGGGACGGCGCCGAGTTCGATGATGCGGGGCTGGCCCATGACCGGACCGATCTGGCCTGGAACCGTTCCGGCTTGGCGGTGGTGGTGGCCGTCGCCATCATGCTGCGCCACCTGTGGCCGCTCGACGGGTACAAGTCGGTCCTCGCGCTGGTCCTCATCGCCGCCGGCGCGGTGGTGTGGGCGCTCGGCATGCGGCAGGCCCTCCGGACCAAGGCTGATCCCGATCACTCCGTCCTGGGGATGCCGACCTGCCGGATGTTGATGCTCGGAACGGTGATCCTGGCTGCGGCTGCCTTCGTCGTCGGCGCCGTGCTTCCCGGGTGATGTTGCAGCACCGGCTGCGCCCCCGGTGCCACCGCCCCCGCTCATGCGTCGCGGCGACGGAACGACCCTGAGGTCGAGGCCGAGCGGGGCTCTCGCGAATGAGCATCCTCGGCGCGTCGTGGGTGGACATCGGGGTCGGTCACGACGGAGCCTCCCTGGCCGAGCTGTTCGTCCAATAGGGTTCCGAGCAAGAGGGTTCCGAGGACCCCGCGGCGCCAGACCCTCGCGACGACTCACGCGCCGCGACGGTCACGACACGGACCGACGCACCAGCGCCCGAACGCCCGCTCTGGTGCGACCATACTGTGACCATGGACGAAGCGTCCGTCGATCCCGAACCGATGACCCAGCTGTCGCGATGGTACGACAGCGCACGCACCGCGGGCGAGCCCATGCCCGAGGCCATGGCCGTCGCCACGGCCACGACCGATGGGCGACCTTCCGCCCGGATGGTGCTGCTGCGCGGCCTGGACGACCGGGGTCTCGTCTTCTACACCGACCGGGACAGCGACAAGGGCCGGGATCTGTCGTCGAACCCGGTGGCGGCGGCACTCTTCCATTGGCTCCTCCCCGTGCACCGCCAGGTCCGCGTGTCCGGGGCCGTCGAAGAGGTTGAGGACGATCAATCCGATGCCTACTGGCGGTCGCGGCCCGTCGGGGCCCGGCGCAGCGCCATGGCCAGCCACCAGAGCCACGTCGTCGCCACCCGAGCCGAGCTCGAACAGCGGGTCCTCGAACTGACCGAGGCGTTTCCCGACGACTCGGGGCTGCCCCGTCCACCGCGCTGGGGTGGCTACCGGATCCGGCCCGCCGTCGTGGAGCTGTGGGAAGAGGGCGCGGACCGACTCCACGACCGGCTCCGGTACCGGGTCGAGGCGGGGAGATGGAAGATCGAACGCCTGTCACCGTGACCGGGTCCGATCTCCCGGCGTGGGCTCCTCACGGCTGACCCCGACGGGCGCCCACGGTCCAGCGGATCAGCTCCGTCTGGTGCAGCCCCATGACCCGCTCACGTGGATCACCGGACCGGAGGGACTCGAGTCATAGGAGGTCTCGAACCCGAGCACCCCGTTGAGGCTCCCCGTCCCCCGGCTCGTCCTGAGGGTGCCGCTCTCGATGATCCACTCGTTGGCCCCGCTGCTCGACTGGGTCTGCAAGACGACACCAAGTCTTCCCTGTTCGGCCTCCGTGCGGCCGAACTTCTTCCAGGTACCGCCTTGTGCGTCCGGCGTGGTGACGAACACGGACCAGACGTCGGATTGTGACTGCGCCAGCGCCTGGCCGGCAAAAGAGAACTTGCTGTCCGCGCCTTGGCATCGCCGGTTGGGCATCGTCAGGGTGCCGTTGACCCCTCCGGTCAGCTTGAAGGTGGTCCGATCGGGAGGCGCCGCCCCGGCGACCAGGGGCGCTCCCCCGACGGCGAGGGTTCCCGACGCCGCCACGACGACCAGACACAGGGCCTTCCGCAACCTGCGGGGCGCGGCGGGGGTCGCGTCGGACCGGGGCAGCTTCACGTCTCCTCCTCCACAGTTGTCCGCAGGGCCCGGCGCGATCGTCATCGAAGGCGGCGCGGTGCGCTACGACGGTAACAGGTGCGCTCGGCGGTTCCCGGGCGACCACGACGTCGGGGTGGACCCGCCCTCAACCTTCTCGACTGCTCCGTTCCACGTCCTCGGGCGCGTGCACCTGGTGCATCGTCCCGTGGCCCGAGGGCATCGCTCAGCTCGCCGGCGGGCTCTGCCAGGCATCGGCGCCGGCCGCGACACCGGCCGTGGCCGCCCTCTTGAGCTGGGTGTACTTGATCCGCGCCGCCTCGGTGGGCGGCGTCTCCTGCTGGCGCGCCCATTGCCGGGCGGCGGACACCAACGCGCTCCCGCCCAGGAACACGGCCACGCCCACCAGCAGCGAACCCACCACTCCTAAAGCCGCGGCCCCGACGATGAGAGTCGTGTCGATTGAAGACTGCTTGTTCTGTGACGCCATGTGCCATCCTTCGTCTCACGGGAAGCGGATTGATCCGACAGGGAGCATTAGACGATGTGTGCACCGGACCGTCAAATCCGCTCGATCGGATCGTCCGGACCGGACCGTCCCTCCCGGGGTCGGTGGCTCCGGCCCGGGCCTCCACCCTCCTCGCCGATCGGGTGAAGCCCTGGATGCGGGCGACCAGACGATACGCTTGGACCCGGTGAGCCTCCACCCAACCCGTCGAACACCCTCACGGGTTCGAGAGCACGGCCTCGGGCCGTGACCGACGGCTGAAGAGCAGTGGCGCGCCCACGACGGAGAGCGACCCTGTGGGCCGTCCTCGCCCTGGTGGCGGCGGGGCTCGTCATCCTCTGGTCCCGCGCTCCTCGTCGCGGCGACGCCGCGTTCGACGACGAGCCGAGCACGTGGCTCGCTCGTCCCCGACCCCACCTGCAACCCGACGAGCAGCCGGACGAGCAGCCGGATCGGCAACCCGCCCCACCACCCGATGCGGGCAAGCCACCCGTCTACCGCCATGGGACCTGCCCGGTGCACCACCGCTCGCCCGAGGCGGCGGCCCGGTGCCGGCGCACGTCCTGACGGCCCGCTCGGCGCCCGGTGACGGGGAGTCCGTGAGCCGCCCGCGCCCTCGGTGCCCCCGGCGGCATCGGGCCCGGTGGAGCGGGCACCCCGGGTAACGCGTCGGGCCCCCGCGCTGCGCCGTCGGCGGTGCGGTCGTACTGTCGGCGCTCATGGGCGAAGGCGACCTCGTGGGAGCGGGCAGGGGCCCGGCTCATCGCCGCCGCCACCGCCGGGAGCTGTCGAAGGGGAGCGAGCAGCGGCTCGCCGCGCTGGGCGAGCGCATCCCGCTGATGAGCGCGGACGAGATCCGGTCCATCGCCTGGGAGAGGACCGCTCGCCTCAAGCGCACCGTGGCAACGGTCGTCGTCGTCCTGGTCGTGGTCCTGCTGGTGGCCGGGGCGGGCGTCCAGTGGTTCCGCCCGATCCCCTCGCCCACGTACCACTCGGCCGTCGCGCTCCCGCTCCGCTTCCCCGGAGCGCCCCCCTCGTTACCGCTGCCGCCCATCGGATCGGCGGCGCTGACGGTCGAGGGCGTCGGAAGCCTCGGGCCGGTCCGGGACACCAAGCCCGTCCCGGTGGCCGGCACCGCCACCGTCCTGACCGCCTACGTCATCCTCAAGGATCATCCGCTGGCTCCCGGTGCTGCCGGCCCGGCCATCGCGGTGACGCCCGAGACCGTGGCGGCCTACCGAAGCGGGATGGCCGCACAGGATGCGGAGGTGACGGTGGCCCCGGGGGAGACCCTGACCGAGCTGCAGGCGCTCGAGGGCCTGCTCGTCGCCTCGGGCAACGACCTGGCCACGCTGCTCGCCGACTGGGACGCCGGGACCACCACCGCATTCGTGGCCAAGATGAACGCCGCCGCGCAGGCCCTCGGGCTCCATTCCACCCGCGTCACCGACCCGAGCGGCCTGGACGCCGGCACGGTGAGCACGCCGACCGACCTGATCAGCCTGGGGCGGGCCGCCATGGCCATCCCCGTCTTCCGCCAGATCGTCTCCCTGCCCCAGGTCACCCTCCCGCTGGCCGGGCTCGTCTACAACCTCGACTTCGACCTGGGCCAGGACGGGATCATCGGCATCAAGACCGGGTCCGACGACGCCGCGGGCGGGTGTTTCCTCTTCGCGGCGCAGCAGACCGTCGGGGGGAGGACCGTGACCCTCATCGGCGCCGTGCTCGGTCAGGAGGGGACCAGCCCCAACACCGCCGCCGTGAACGAGGCCGATCTGCTGGTGAAGGTGGCCTTCGCCGCCATCGCCCCCCGAGCGCTCTTCCCGGCCGGCCACGTCGTGGGGCGGATCGTGACCCCGTGGGGTGCCTCGACCCCGGTGACGGCATCGACGTCGCCCAGCGTCACCGCCTGGTCCGGCCTGGGCGTCCCCCTCGACGTGCACCTGGGGGCGTTGGCCCCGCCCGTCCCCGCCGGCACCCGCGTCGGCCTGCTCCGGGTCGACCAGGGCGGGCAGGTCACCGACGTGGTCCTGCACACCACGGTGCCCCTGCCGGGGCCCTCGGCCCTCTGGCGGCTGACCCGCCGGTGATCGGCGTGGCGCCGAGTGCCCCTACTTGGCCGCCCCGATGGTGTACTCGTAGGGCAGCGCAGCCAGGTCACTGGCCTGGCTGACGTTCGCCGCCAGCTCGTTCCAGGTGGCCCCGCCGGCCACCGTGGTGACGTCATCGACGTACAGCGTGCCGCTGACGGTGCTGCCCGGGGTCCCGCTGGGCGTGATGGTGACCGGGATGATCACCGTCTGCCCCGGGGCCACGACGTAGGGGTTCAACAGCGCACCGGGGTCGACCGCCTGCAGCCAGAGGTCGCCGCTGGGTGCCGTCACCGCCGGGTCGAAGGCCTGGGTGACGACCGAGTATGCCGTCTGGGCCGTCACCGGGGTGACGCCGTTGGCCCCGTCTGGCCCGTCCTGGAAGGGGGTGATCGCCCACTCCCCGGCCACCACCGGGCTGGCGTTGTACGTCCCGCTGGGGCTGTTGCTGAGGGGGCTACCCGTCGAGATCAGGTCGGGGTCCCCGAAGACCCACCAGTAGTCGAAGAAGATCGGCGCCGGCGCCGTGGCGCTGGCCGTCACCGAAGTGGTGTGGGTCGGCACCATGTACAGCGGCAGGTTGGTGCTGTCGATGGGCACCGTCATCTGCGAGGTCGTCAGCGAGGACAGGGACAGCTGGGTCGTCTGGTCCGACCGGGCGTCGATGAAGTACGCCTCGGGGGTGGTGCCGCTGTTGGTCACCGAGACATCGACCGTGGTCGGCTGACCGGCGGTCAGCGTCGTCCCGGTCGAGTCCGGCAGCGTGGCCGCCGCCACCGGGACCGGCGTCTGGTTCAAGGTGATGGTGATCGGCTGGCTGAGCGCCGTGCCCGAGACCTGGTTGTAGAAATTGATGGCCAGGGTCCACAGGCCGGCGTCGGGGTCGAGGACGTGGAGCTGCGCCCCCGGCTCGGCCACGATGCCGCTGCTGCCGACCGCCCCGACGGCCGGGATCCCGCTGGCCGCCGTCGAGGCCGCCTCGCCGGTGACCGGGTCGATCAGCTCGGCGTAGAACGTGTTCGCCGCGTTGGGGGAGGAGATGGTCGCGTTCAGCTCGGGCAGGCCGGCCGGCACGTTCACCTGGTAGTAGACGGTCTGTCCCGTGTTGTACTCGCGCCCGTTCCCCCCCGTGAGGGTGGTGGTGACCGTGGTCGACGGGTCCGGGGTCGGGATGAGCGACCGCAGCGTCACCGGGATCGTCGTGGTGGCGGCGAAGGCCGGACCCTTGGTGCCGGTGAGGACGATCGAGCCCGCCACGTCGCCCGGCTGGGCCGGGGTCTTGGCCGACAAGGTGAAGGTCTGCGACCCGCCCGCCGG
>JBKQIP010000120.1:0-9543 GCA_052148295.1 Acidimicrobiales bacterium | reverse complement strand
TTAAGCAGCGAGCGCGAGCTGAGGCTCGGCGTTTGTTTTTGGTTCCGGCTCTTTAACGTGGTTCCGGAGACCACGGCTCGCTTCTCCTATATCGACGACCGGAGTCGAAGCCAATCACCCCCATGGTTCGGGTTTTCCAGCTGACCGGTTGGCCAGCCCGGCCATTCTACGGCCAATTCGGCCGGGGGCGGTTCAGTCGCCGCCCCAGCGGTTGATCTCCTTGGTGGCCCGGGCGGCCTCCCGTTCGGCGTCCCGGGCCATGATCACGTTGCGCTTGTCGTAGAGGCGGCGGCCCCGGGCCAGGGCGAGCTGCACCTTGGCCCGGCCGTCGGTGAAGTAGAGGGAGACCGGGATGAGGGTCAGGGACTGCTGCTGCGTCTTCCCGACGAGCTCGTCGATCTGGGCCCGGTGGACCAGGAGCTTGCGTCTGCGGTCGGGGTCATGGGCCCCGAAGCCGGTGGCGTACTGCCAGGGCGGGATGTGCATCTGGTACAGCCACAGCTCGCCATCGTCCACCCGGGCGTAGGCCTCGCTGAGCTGGGCCTTGCCCTCCCGCAGCGACTTCACCTCGGAACCCTGGAGCACGATCCCGGCCTCGAGCGTCTCGAGGAACTCGTACTCGCGGCGGGCGCGGCGGTTGGTGGCGACCGTGCGGTCGCTCCCCCTCACGTCGCGGGCGGCCTCCCGCTTGGCGATCTGCTTCTTGGCCCTGGCCATGGGGGTCGAGGGTACCCTTTGCCGGTGCTGCGCCTGAGCCGGGAGATCTACATGGAGATGGTGGGGCACTGCCTGTCCGGTCTGCCCGACGAGGCGTGCGGCCTCCTGGTGGGGGCCTATGGAGGGGACGAGGCCGCCCATCTCTTCCCCACCGCCAACGCGGCGGCGTCCGCCCTGGTCTACGAGATCGACCCCAAGGAGATGCTCGGGGTCGACCGGTCGGCCCAGGCCCTGGGGGCGGACATCATGGGGGTGTTCCACTCGCACACGCACACCGACGCCTACCCGTCGCCCACCGACGTGGCCCAGGCCCTCGACCCGGGGTGGCACTACGTCCTGGTCTCGCTGCGGGACACCCATCCGGTGGTGCGCAGCTACCGGATCGTGGACGGCACCATCACCGAGGAGCCGGTGGTGGTGCCCGGGATGGGGGAGTCCGGGATGGGGGAGTCCGGGGTGGGGGAGCCCGGGCCGTCCCGTTAGAATCCTCACCAGTTCAGTCAACAATCACCCGGCCCGCCCCGGGACCGTGGTGACGACCCCCAATGAGGAGGCCCCGTGGCCGTCGAAGTCCGACTACCGACCGTGCTGCGCACCCATGCCGGCGGCGCGGCCACCGTCGAGCTCAGCGGGGACACCCTGGGCGACGTGCTGGGCCAACTGGTGGCCGAGTATCCAGGGCTGGCGGGCCAGGTCGTCCAGGGCGATGGGTCCCTCCACAAGTTCGTCAACATCTACGTGAACGACGACGACGTGCGCTACCTGCAGGGCCTGGACACGCCCGTCCCCGACGGGGCCGAGATCTCCATCCTGCCGGCCGTGGCCGGAGGCTGAGCCGGCTCGGGGCGGGCGCGGCTCGGGTCGATTCGATGACGCGGTTCCCCTCGGTGCTCGAGATGATCGGGAACACCCCCCTGGTCGAGATCAGCGCGCTGAGCCCCAACCCCGCCGCCCGCCTGTTCATCAAGCTGGAGGGGCAGAACCCGGGCGGGTCGGTGAAGGACCGGGTGGCCCTGTCGCTGGTCGAGGCGGCCGAGCGGGACGGCATTCTGGTCCCGGGCAAGCCCGACCAGGTGCTCATGGAGCCCTCGTCGGGCAACACCGGCATCGGCCTGGCCCTGGTGTGCCGGGTCAAGGGCTACCACCTCAAGGTGGTCATGCCGACCAACGTCTCCATCGAGCGGCGCCAGCTCCTCGAGCTGTGGGGGGCCGAGATCATCGAGTCGCCCGGTGCGGAAGGCTCCAACGGCGCCGTGCGCATGGCCCGGGACCTGGCCGAACGGCACCCCGAGTGGACGTTCCTCTACCAGTACGGCAATCCGGCCAACCCCCAGGCGCACTACGAGGGGACCGGGCCCGAGATCCTGCGCGACTGCCCCGAGGTCACGCACTTCGTGGCCGGACTGGGCACGTCGGGGACCCTGCTGGGCGTGGGCCGCTACCTGCGTGAGCATCGGGGTGACGCCGTGCAGATCTGGGCGGTCGAGCCCCCTTCGGGCGAGATGGTCGACGGCCTGCGCAACCTCGACGACGGCTACATACCCCCCATCTTCGAGGAGATGGGGGGTGCCGCCCTCCTGGACCGCAAGACGGTGGTGCGCCCCCGCGAGTCCATCGAGTGGACGCGGCGCCTGACCGACGTGGGGGTGTTCGCCGGCATATCGACGGGCGCGGCCGTGGCGGGGGCGATCAAGTGCGCCGGATCACTCGAGCCGGGGGTGGAGGCCGCCATCGTGGTGGTCTCGGCCGACGGTGGGTGGAAGTACCTCTCGACCGGGGCCTGGACCGACGACCTCGATGAGGTGACGGAGCGGGCCAAGTCCATCATCTACTTCTGAATTCCCCGAGCAGGCAGCGTTCCCGCCTGATCCCGACGGGGTCGCCTCTCCGGGGAGTCCGGGTGGCCGGGGTGGCCGGGGAGTCGGGTTGGCCGGGGGCACCGGGTTGGCCGGGGGCAAGCCGGGTGGGGCCGGGCCGGGTGCTACCCGGATTGCCAAATGTTCCTTCTGGTGGCGGCCGTCATTACCGAGCGGTGCCAGCGGGATTCGCGCGAGCGGGGAGTGTAGGGATGGTCGAACGAGCACGTCGGGCCCGGTCGGCCCTCTTCGCCCTGGCCGCGGCCACGGCGGCGGTCGGCGTCGGCTTCGGAGCAGGAGTGGCCGGTGCCGCCCCAGCCGGGGCGTCCGGTTCATCGACGCCGCCGGCGGGCAGCGCCGACAACACCGCCACGGCCCAGTCGCCGTACCCGGTGACCTACAGCGTGGTCGCCGCCGGCGCAGGGTTCCTGACCGATCCCACCGCCTCCCCGCCCGGCGCCAACATCTGGACGTGCAAGCCCTCCGCCGCCCATCCCGACCCCGTTGTGCTGGTGCACGGGCTGGTCGCCACCATGGCCGACAACTGGCCCACCTTCGCTCCGCTCCTGGCGGACAACGGCTACTGCGTCTACGCCCTGACCTACGGCCTCGACCCCGGTGAGCAGTACCTCGGCGGTCTGCAGCCGATGCAGGACAGCAGCCACCAGCTGGCCGCCTTCGTCGACCGGGTCCTGGCCGCCACCGGCGCCAGCAAGGTCGACCTGGTCGGCCACTCCGAGGGCACCGTCATGCCGCAGTACTACCTGAAGTTCCTCGGTGGGGCGGCCAAGGTCAACCGTTACGTGGCCATCGCTCCGCTCTACAAGGGGACGACTCTGGACAGCAGCGAGCTCCTGATCGACGCCTTCGAGGCGTTCTCGCCGAGCACCGCCGCCCCGCTGGAGGCCGCAGTGGCGACGGAGTGCGGCTCCTGCCAGGAGTTCCTGAGCGGCTCCGCCTTCCTCCAGCACCTGTACGCCGATGGCGTCTACGCCGTGCCCGGGGTGACCTACACCACCATCATGACCGAGTACGACGAGCTGGTCACGCCCTACACGTCGGGGTACCTCGACGCCCCGAACGCCACCAATTTCGTGGTGCAGCACCAGTGCCCGCTGGACTTCTCCGAGCACGCCACGCTGGCCTTCGATCCCGTGGTGGCGCAGGACGTCCTCAACGCCCTGGACCCGAGCGAGCAGCACCCGGTCCCGTGCACGCTGGTGCTCCCGGGCGTCGGGGCGCCGCAGTTCCCCTGAACCGGACCACCGGGGCGCCGGGGGGCGAGACACCGGGGGGCGAGACACGGGCGCCCTAAGGTGATGCGATGCACGACGCGGTGACCGTACACATGAAGGCCTCTCCCGAGCGGATCTGGGACCTGGTGAGCGACGTCACTCGCATCGGTCTCTACAGCCCGGAGACCTTCGAGGCCGAATGGCTCGAGGGCGCCACCGGGCCGGCGCTGGGGGCGAAGTTCCGGGGCCACGTGAAGCGCAACGGCAAGGGCCCCGTGTACTGGACGACGTGCACCGTCATGGCCTGCGAGCCCGGTCGCGAGTTCGCCTTCGGCGTCGGGGCGAGCGACAAGCCGCTGAACGTCTGGCGCTACCACCTCGAGCCCAGCGGTGCCGGCACCGACGTCACGGAGTCCTTCGATCTCACCCCGACCCGCCTGCTCCGCTTCTACTGGGCCGTCCTCGGGTGGGCGCGCGGCAAGACGAACCGCAACGGCATGCGGACCACCCTCGAGCGGGTGAAGGCGGAGGTCGAGACGGGGGCGCCCCCGGCGTGACGCCGGTGCCGGGACCGGCCGGTCGGGCCCACCGACCGGGGCCGGCTCAGCGCGCTCACCGGCCCTAGCGGGCCTCCTCGCCGGGGGCCGGGAGGTCCGTGCCCTTGGCGCGTGCGGTGGGCGGAGGAGCGCCGATCCGCTCGGCCATCCACCGGGCCAGGTCGTCGACCACCGAGTCGCCGAGGGCCGCCGCCGCCAGGTCGGTGAGGACGGAGGCGGTGATCGCGCCGTCCTCGTCGCCGGGGGGAGGTGACCAGCGGAACCCGTTGCGCCCGCAGAACTCGATGGTGGCGACCAGCGCCACCTGGGCGTTGCCGTCCTGGAGCGGGTGGTTCTTGACCAGGTGGGCGCACAGGACCGCGGCCTTGGTGGCGAAGTCGGGGTAGAAGTCCTCGCCGGCGAATCGGGCCGCCGGCGCATGGAGGGCCGAGTCGGCCAGATTGAGATCGGCTTCCTCGGCGATCTTCCTGGCCGGCGTCTGCAACACGGCCTCGGCCACCAGCAGGAAGTCGGCCAGCTCGGGGTAGTCGATCGTCACCGTCCCAGGCGCTCCAGCGCTCGGTGATTCTGCTGGATGGCGTCACGCACGCGCAGGAAGAAGTCCCGGTCGGCCCGGCGGCGGCGCACCGCCGCATTGAGGCTGGTCGGGGCCCGGTGGCCGTTGGATTGGTGCGCCGGCTCGGGGTGCTCGCTCACGGGTCGATGTTAGGAGGACGGTCGACGTGAAGGTGACGGTCGCCACACGTCGCCCTCGAGCAAGGTGACGGGGTCGGTGGACGGCTTCAGGCGGGCCAGGCCGGCGGCGTGACGGTCCATGACCAGCGCGGAGAGGCCGGCGTCGAAGGCGTCCTCGGAATCGACCATGCGCGCCGCCAAGGTGGGAGAGATCCGCCACGGCGCATCGAGCAGGTAACGGGCACGGTCCTCGCGGTCGCTCTTGCGGACCGGCCCGGTGAGCAGACGTGGATAGATCTCCACCACGGTCCAGGGCGAGGGCGGATGGAAGGGCCAGATGCTGAACCCGGCATCACGGAGACGGGAGAGGTGCGGCATGCCGCGCACCGATCCGGTGCCGACCGAGCCGGCACCACCGATCTGGAACACGCTCTTGGCCCCGATGCCGGCCACCCGGGCCCCGTGTTCGGCCCGGCGCAGGTGCGCCGGCAGCTCCGGACGCCGGCGTCCGGCCCGACCCCAGAAGGGTGGTTCGCACCTTGACAGCCACCGCTCACCCTGGCGCTCGACGACCGTCCACAGGTCGTCGACGACGTCGCACCCGCACCGCCGCACGAACCAGTCCGGGAAGGAGAAGGCGAAGTCGAGGCCGACGGTCAGGCCGCGTGGACCGCTCTGGCGCCGCGCCACGAGCGCCACGAGATCGTCCACCGTCTCGGTCCGGTCGCGGCCGTGGCGCAGCTCGATGAGCTCGCCGTCGCGCACGTGGGCCGCCACGATGCGGGTCGCCGCCCCGTGCGCCGCCCCGGACCAGTCGACGGCCACGACGTCCATGGGCCCGCCCGCCGCTTCAGACCCCGACGAGGGCGACGAGCTTGGTGACCGTGTTCCAGTTCCTGGTGGTGCTCGAGACGCCCAGGTGGCGTTCCAGGTACGTCCCCGTGAGCTTGGTCGCGGCATAGCCGTCGGGCGTGTCCACGTACACCTCCCGGCCCACGATGGT
Source organism: Acidimicrobiales bacterium (assembly GCA_052148295.1). Taxonomy (GTDB): domain Bacteria; phylum Actinomycetota; class Acidimicrobiia; order Acidimicrobiales; family RAAP-2; genus Bog-473. The sequence goes on along the minus strand of JBKQIP010000120.1, from coordinate 3,500 downwards.
GAGCTCGTCGCGCCCGCTCGGCGGCGGGTGAAAGGCGCGGAGCCGGTCCGGGGACGGCGCCTCGGCCAGGAACGTGACGTGATGCCGCGACGGGTCGGCACCGCGGCCGGGATACGGGCTGGCGGCCAGGACACGGGTCAGCTCGGGCCCGGTGCGCAGGATCACGGCCGGCGTGGCGCCGAAGGTGCGCTGCAGCTGGCGCTCGATCTCGGGCACCAGCGTGCCCGCGTTGCGGCGCGACCGAAAGATCACGTTGCCCGTCTGGATGTAGGTGGCGACGTCGTCGTAGCCCAGTGCGAGGAACGCCCCCTTGAGCTCGGCCATGGACAGGCGTCCGTGGCCGGCCACGTTCACGCTCCGCAACAACGCGACGTAGGTCGTCATGGCCAGCACGATAGGGGACCGTGGGAAACGTCCCGCGGCCGGGCCGGGCGGTGGCCGCCGGGCGGTGGCCGCCGGGCTGTTGCCGCCGGGCGGTGGCCGCCGGGCTGGTGCCGCCGGACCAGGGCTGCCGGCGCCCGACGCCGGGGGGTGGGTGTCCTCGCCGGCGCTGCCTAAGGTGGCGCGGGTGCAACCGATCCTCCACCTCTCCATCCCTGTGCGCGATCTGGAGGAGGCCCGGAGGTTCTACGTCGACACCCTGGGATGCCGGGCCGGCCGTGCCCGCCCGGACTTCGTGGACGTCTGGTTCTACGGCATGCAGATCAGCCTGCATGGACGGCCCGACGAGGTCGCCGAGGCGCCGCCCGGTGGGTCACGCCACTTCGGGGTGACCCTGGGCCGCGACGACTTCGAGGCGGTGGTGGCGCGCCTGCGCCGAGGCGAGGTGGTCTGGCTGGCCCCGGTCACCACCGACCACCCGGGCACGCCCGCCGAGCAGACCAAGACCAAGCTGGCCGACCCCAGCGGCAACGTGATCGAGCTCAAGACGTACGCCGACGTCGCCGCCGCGCTCGAGATCGCCTCGGGCCCGGAACCCGGGGCGACCGCAGACGGGCACTGAACCGGTGCGGTCGCTCACGGTCCTGGGCTGCGACGGGAGCTGGCCCGGTGCGGGTGGTGCCGGGAGCGGGTACCTCGTGCAGGCCGACGGGACGGCGGTGATGCTCGATGCCGGTCCGGGCACGTTCGCCAACCTGTGCCGTTGGGGCGACCCGGCCCGGGTGTCGGCCGTCGTCCTCAGCCATGAGCACCCCGATCACTGGACGGACCTCGAGTCCTTTGCCACCTGGGCCGGTTACGGGCCCGGCCGGTCCCGGTCCGGGGGCGCCGCCGGCGGGGGGCTGACCGTGCTCGCCCCGCCCGGGTTGCGGCGCTGGTCCCACTTCGCCGACGCCCCGTGGATCGACTGGCGGGAGCTGGCCCCGTCCATGGTGCTCACCATCGGGTCGCTGCGGGCCCGCTTCGTGGCCACCGACCACGGGCCTCCCACCTTGGCCGTGGGCCTCGAGCACGAGGGCGCCACCCTGGCCTACTCGGCGGACTCGGGCCCGGGCTGGTCGGTGCAGGAGCTGGGCGCGGCCATCGGGACCTTCCTGTGCGAGGCCACCTTCACCAGGGAGTCGGAGGGGTCCGCGGCCCACCTGAGCGGTCACGAGGCAGGGGCCATGGCGCGCCGGGCCGGGGTGGGGCGCCTGATCCTGACCCACCGCTGGCCTACGGTGTCGGCGGACGCCGTCCGTCACGAGGCGGAGACCGCCTTCGGCGCCGGGGTGGAGCAGGCCAGCGCGGGTGCCGTCTTCGATTGGTAGGTTTCGCCGTCCGCCGGCGCCGAAAGGAGTGCAATGTCCGAACACAATGGGAGGAGTGGCGCCACGGGTGATGCCCGGACGGCCCGAGCTGACGGGCGGGCGCTGGACGAGCTGCGCCCGGTCAGCTTCAGCCGCGACTACACGGTCATGGCCCCGGGGTCGGTGCTGGTGGCCTTCGGCCGGACCAAGGTCCTGTGCACGGCGTCGGTCGAGGACCGGGTGCCCCCGTGGATGCGGGGCAGCGGCAAGGGCTGGGTGACGGCGGAGTACTCCATGTTGCCGGGCTCCACACCCGAGCGGGCCTCCCGTGAAGCGGCCAAGGGCAAGCAGTCGGGGCGGACCCAGGAGATCCAGCGGCTCATCGCCCGCTCGTTGCGGGCCGTGTGCGACCTGGTGGTGCTGGGGGAGGTGCAGGTGACGGTGGACTGTGACGTCCTCCAGGCGGACGGCGGCACCCGCACCGCGTCCATCTGCGGGGCCTACATCGCCCTGCACGACGCGTTCACCCGGCTGCAGGCAGCCGGCACCCTGCGCCAGCACCCGCTGACCGATTCGGTGGCGGCCATCTCGGTCGGGATCATCGACGGCGTGCCCATGCTCGACCTGCCCTACGCCGAGGACTCCCGGGCCGAGGTGGACATGAACGTGGTCATGACCGGCGCCGGCCGCTTCGTCGAGGTCCAGGGGACGGCCGAGGGCATGGCGTTCAGCCGGGGCGAGCTGGACGGCCTGCTGGCGTTGGCGGAGTCGGGCATCAAGGAGCTGTCGGCGCTCCAGGCGGCCGTACTGGCCGAGCCACCGCCCCCGCGGTGAGCACCGGCGGCGGCGTGCCGTGGCGGCTCGTGCTGGCCTCGGCCAATCCGGACAAGGTCACCGAGATCGCCGCCATCTTGGGCGACGCGCTCGACGTCGAACTGGTTCCCCGCCCCCCTGGGGTACCCGACGTCGTCGAGGACGGGGAGACCCTGCTCGACAACGCCCGCCTCAAGGCGCGGGCCCTCGTGGCGGCCACCGGGCTGCCCGCCGTGGCCGACGACACGGGTTTGGAGGTGGCGGCGCTGGACGGCGCGCCCGGCGCGTACTCGGCGCGCTACGCCGGGGAGTCGGCCACCTACGCCGACAATGTGGCCAAGCTGCTTTCTGAGCTCGACGCGTTGCCCGACAGGGGTGGCGAGCGCAGGGCCCGTTTCCGCACGGTGGCCCTGGCGGCGTTCCCCGACGGCACCGAGCTGTGGGCCGAGGGCGTGGTGGACGGGACGATCACCCGTCGGGCCCAGGGGAGTGGCGGATTCGGGTACGACCCGGTCTTCGCACCCGACGAAGGGGGCGGGCCGACGTTCGCGGAGATGACCCCGGAGGCCAAGCACGCCATTTCGCACAGAGGGAGGGCGTTCCGCGCCCTGGCAGCCCTGCTGGCGGATCGTTCCGACCGGTGAGCCGGTGAAGCCGTGAGGCGGTGAGCCGGTGAGCCGGTGAGCCGGTGAGCCGGTGGTTCAGGAAGCCCCGGGTGTGCCCTTGGCCCGGGCCTCGCGCATCATCTGCACCCCTTTGGTCAACGAGTCCCGGATAAGCCGGTCGTTGTCCTTGGAGATGAAGTCGTGCACGCGCTTTTCGAGGAGTACCCGCATGATGGGATTGAAGGCGCGGTAGCTCTCGGAGAAGTGGACGCGGGTCTGCCCGTCGCCCAGATCCTCCAGGCGGGTACGGCCTTCGGCTTCCGACCAGAGCGGTTTGCCGACGGCGTTGTAC
>JBKQIP010000119.1:0-8078 GCA_052148295.1 Acidimicrobiales bacterium | reverse complement strand
CGCCATCACGCCCGGTGGCACAACGCTGCCGGGAGAGATGCTAGGCGCTACGCCTCGAGGGGGGACACGGCCCCACCGACTCCCGGGCGAGGTACTCCGGCGCGGACGGGTGGGCCTCGGGGTCGGGGGAGTGCCCCAGCCGCAGGGTGCTATCCGTAGAATCGGCCGGTCGGTCGGGTGCCGGCGGCGAGCCAGAGGGAGGTGAGGGACCATGACGCGCCGAGCGGGGACGGCTGCCCTTTCACCCGGCCGGAGAGGGTTCCCGGTGCTGTGGGGGGTCGTGACGGGCCTGGCGCTGGTGGCGGGGACGGCCGTCCCGTCGGCCGCCCGGACCACCGCCGTGCGCTCGGCGGGAGCTTCGTCGACGACGGTGTGGCTGTGCCGCCCCGGGCAGACCCCCGACCCCTGCGCCGGGGATCTGACCACCACCGCGGTCTCCGCCGGCGGGAAGACCACCACCATCGCCAACGCACCGGACCCGTCGTCGAAGTTCGACTGCTTCTACGTCTACCCGACCGTCTCGCGCCAGAAGACGGACAACGCCAATCTCAAGGTGCAGCCCACCGAGACCGGCGTCGCCGTGGCCCAGGCGGCCCAGTTCTCCCAGGTCTGCAACGTGTGGTCCCCCGTCTACCGCCAGCGGACGGCTGCCTCTCTGGCCAAGGGCTTCGGGAGCGACCCGACGGCCGACCAGGTGGCCTACGCCAGCGTCCTGTCGGGCTGGAAGGACTACCTGGCCCACGACAACGACGGCCGGCCCGTCGTCTTCATCGGCCAGTCACAAGGGGCGGCCATGTTGATCCGCTTGCTGCGCCAGCAGATCGACCCGCATCCCGCGCTGCGCCGGCAGATGGTGTCCGCCATCATCCTGGGCGGCAACGTGCAGGTGCCGAGGGGAAGGACCGTCGGCGGCAGCTTCAGGCACATCCCGACCTGCGGGTCGCCCACCCAGGTCGGCTGCGTGATCGCCTACTCCTCGTTCTCGACCCGGCCGCCCTCCACCTCGTACTTCGGCCGGCCCGGTCAGGGGGTGAGCCTGCAATCGGGGCAGACCCGGTCCGCCGGTCAGCAGGTGGCCTGCGTCAACCCGGTGACCTTCGGGAGCGGGGCCGGGGCGCTCGATCCGTACTTCCCGAGTGTGACCCAACCGGTGCCGGGCGTGCCGGTGTCGACGCCCTGGGTCTCCTTTCCGGCGCTGTACACGGCGCGGTGCGCGAGCCGGGACGGGGCCACCTGGCTCTCCATCGGTGTCCTCCGGTCTCCGGGAGACCCCCGCCCCATCGTCCAGCCGACGTTGGGGCCCAACTGGGGCCTGCACGCGGCGGATGTCAACCTGGCCCTGGGCAACCTGGTCCACGACGTGGGCGTGCAGGAGGCGGCTTATCCCTGAGCCCAGGCGGTCTCCTGGAGGACGATGCCGTTGCCGTCGGGATCGTCGAAGCTGACCCATCGTCCCCACGGGGCCGACTCGATCTCGCCGATGACCACACCCTTGGCCTTGAACGTGGCGATGTCGTCCTCCAGCGCAGACGACTCGAGCACGGTGCCCTTGAGGCTGCCGGCGGGCATGGTGGGGAACCAGGTCACCAGGGTCAGCGAGGTGGCCGAGCCCGGTGGCCGCACCTGCACCCATCGCATGGGACCCATGTCGGTGTCGGCCATCAGTTCGAACCCGAGGGTGTCGACGTAGAAGTCCCGGGCGACGTCCTGATCCGAGACCGGGATGGAGAACAGCTGGACGTGTGAGATGGGCATGCGCCCAGTGTTCGTCAGCCCCGGCCTCCCGTCAACGGGCACCGTAGACTCCGCCTGTGGTCAGCGTGGTGGCGGTCGCCAATCAGAAGGGTGGCGTGGCCAAGACGACCACGGTTCAGTCCCTCGGGGTCGCCCTGGCCGAGCGGGGCCAGCGGGTCCTGGTGGTCGATCTCGACCCGCAGGCCTGCCTCACGTTCTCGCTGGGCATCGATCCCGAGAACCTCTCGGTCTCCCTGCACGACGTGCTGGTGCGACGGGCCAGATTGGCCGACGTGACGCTCGAGGTCGACGGGGTGCGCGGACTGTGCCTGGTGCCCGCCACCATCGACCTGGCCGGGGCGGAGGTGCACCTGCTCAGCCGCACCGGGCGCGAGCACGTCCTGGCCCGGGCCCTCGAGCCCGTCCTGAGTGCCTACGACGTCGTCTTCATCGATTGTCCACCGTCCCTCGGGGTGCTGACCATCAACGGCCTGACGGCGGCCGAGTCGGTGCTGGTGCCGCTGCAGTGCGAGGCGCTGAGCCACCGGGGCGTGGGCCAGCTCCTCGAGACCGTGGACGACGTGCGCCAATTCGCCAACGAGCACCTGCGTGTCCTGGGGGTGATCGCCACCATGTACGACGGGCGCACCACCCATGCCCGCAAGGTGCTGGCCGAGGTCGAGGAGCGCTACGGGCTGCAGGTCTTCGACCCCCCCGTGCCCAAGTCGGTGCGCTTCGCCGAGGCCCCCGGGCTCGGCCGATCGATCCTGCAGCATGCGCCGACCTCCCGGGGGGCGACGGCGTACCGGGAGCTGGCGACGCAGGTCCTGGCGGCCATGAAGGAGACGTGAGTGACCGGGACCGACAGCGGCAAGACGCCCGATCCACTGGGCAAGCGGGCGCTGTTCTGGGTCCCCTCGGCGTCCGGCCCCGGTGAGGCGGAGCCGGAGGCCGCCCCCACCGCCCTTCCCGTGGGAAAGCGGGCGCTCTACTCGGGGGCACGCGCCGGGTCCGACAGCGTCCGCTCCACCTCGGACAACCCGCTGGCGGACCGGGGCGCGTTCACGGTGCGCTGCGAGCGTTGTCAGCAGGTCTCGCACATCGGACTGCTCGACCTGGTGATCTTTCAATTCCCCCTCGGGGTGTGGGTCCCGCGCGGCAGGTTCGACCGCCGCCTGACGTGTCCCTCATGCCGTCGGCGGGCCTGGTGCAGCGTGACGCTCCGGCACGACTGAACCCGCCCCGGCCCTGCGTAGACTCCGATCGTGTTCGGTGGCATGGGTGGCATGGGAGGTGGCCGGTCCAGCCTGCGCTACGTCCGCCTGCTGGCGCTGGTGGCCATTCTCGTCGCCGGGGCCACCCTCCACGATCGCGGGTCGACCTACACCGTGCTGCGGATCCTCTACTTCGTGGTCATCTTCGGGGCGCTCGGCCTGATGCTGCTGTCCCGGCGCCGGGGCGGGTCCCGTGTGCCCGGGCGGGGTCCGGGTGGAGGCTGGGGGCCGCCGCCCGGTGGTGGACCGGAGAACACCGATCCCGAATCCGAGGGTGAGAGCAGCGGCCGCCCGTCCCCGTAGCGCCGGGGTCGCGATGATTTCCGCCGGAGCGGGTCGTCTGATCTGTCGTAGATGAGGGTCTGATCTGTCGTAGATGGGAGAAGGAGGACCGCGTGAGCGACGTAGCGGGTGCAGTCTCGGGTGCCGTCGCCCGGCCACCGGTCGTCTCGGCCGAGGAATGGCAGCGTCAGCGGGACGAACTGCTCCGGGCCGAGAAGGAAGCCACCCGCGCGGTCGACGCGCTCGCCGCTCGACGTCGGCGGCTGCCGATGGTGCGATTCGACAGCGGCTATGTGTTCGACACCCCCGAGGGCCCCAAGACACTGCTCGACCTCTTCGACGGCCGGCCGCAACTCGTCGTGTACCAGTTCATGGACAACGGACCGGACGCGTTCTGCCCCGGCTGCACGCACTTCACGAACAACGTCGCCGACCTCGGCACCCTCCACGAGACGGGGGTCACCTTCGTGATCGTGTCCAACATGCCGCTCGACCAGTTCCGGGAGTACCACGCCCGGATGGGCTGGACGGTGCCGTTCGTCTCCTCACGCGGGAACGGCTTCGCCGACGACACGGGGGCGGGGGACCTCTTCCGGGTCACCGTGTTCCTGCGCGACGGCGACGACGTCTACCTGACGTACTCGACCACGGCTCGAGGCGTGGATCGCCTCCTCTTCGCCAACAACATCCTCGACCTCACCCCCTACGGCCGGCAGGAGGACTGGGAGGACTCGCCCTCGGGGTGGCCGCAGCACCCCACCTACGGGTAGGGCCGGGAGGTCGCGGGAGTGACGGTCGACTCGGTGCGCACGGCCCCGGTGCCGTCGGGATGCGGGGATTTGAACCCCGGACCTCCTGCTCCCAAAGCAGGCGCGCTGCCAAGCTGCGCCACATCCCGGTGCCCGTCAGCGTACTTCAGGGGCGGGTGACCACCAGTAGCTGCCACTCCTCGGGCACACCCTTCAACGTGTGGCGCCCGCGGTCCTCGAAGACGATGCCGGAGCCGACGACCAGGTCGCGCACGGTTCCCGTGGTCAGGACCTCGTTGGGCCCGGCCAGCGCGTTGACCCGCGAGGCGATGTGGACGGCCAGGCCACCGATGTCGTCACCGCGCAGCTCGACCTCGCCGGCGTGGAGGCCGACCCGGATCTCCACGCCGAAGTTCCGGGCCGTCTCCACCATGGCCATGGCGCAGCGCACGGCCTGGGCCGGACCGGCGAAGCGGGCGAGGGACCCGTCCCCGGTGTTCTTGACGTGGATGCCGTCGTAGCGAGCCAGCAGGCGGTGCACGTTGACGTCGTACTCGTCGAGGATGCCGCGCCACTGCCGGTCGCCGGCCGCCGCCGCCATCGTGGTCGAGTCGACGATGTCCGTGAAGAGCACGGTGGCCAGGGCCCGTTGCGTCGGGTGGCTGCTGCGGTGGCCGGTGAGGAATTCTTCGATCTCGTCGATGATCTGGTCGAACTGCCCGGCCCACAGCAGCAGGTCGGCGCCGGGGAATTCCACCAGCCGCGCCCCGGCGATGTGCCGGCTCAGGTAGCGGCCGTGCTCGACCAGGCCGGCATAGGCCTCGGTGCGCGCCACGACCAGGGTGGGGCAGCCGATCTCGGGGAGCTCGGCCCGGAGATCGGCGGTGAAGGTGACCACGTTGAAGGCGATGGCCGTGGCCGGGCTGGCGCCGCGTCGCGCCGCCCGGCCCCACCACTCGCGGAAGCCGACGCGATGGGCCAGGCTGGGGGCGAAGATGGCGATGTCCTGGGGCACCGCGGGGTCGTCGGGACGGGTCTCGACGTTGGCGGCGGCGGAGGCGACCAGGTCCTCGGCGACCCCGATCTCGTAGCCCTCGTCCCGGCCCACCCGGGCGGAGGCGTTGACCAGCACCAGGGACGCCACCCGTTCAGGGTGGTGCGCCGCCAGCCACATGGCCGCCATGGAGCCGCCGGTCGAGCCGAGCACCGCCGGGCGGGCACTGCCGGCGTGGTCCAGGACCGCCACGGCGTCTTCGGCCCACGAGGCGATGGACGGCGCCGCCCCGGCCGGGAGCGGGTCGGAGAGGCCGAGGCCCAGGGCGTCGAAGCGGATGAGGCGGCAGAACGAGGACAGGCGCTCCTCGCAGCGCAGCCAGTTCGGCTCGTCGGGCGTCTCGTCGATGGAGATCATCAGCCCGTTGTTGAACTCGAGGACGTCGATGGGACCGGAGCCCCAGACCTGGTAGCCGACGTGGTGGCCCTGGCGCAGGGCGTAGTGGGTCTCGGGCAGCGGCATGGTCGTGCGCCGATGGCGGGTCAGCGAACGGCCCGGACCGACCGTCCCAGGGGCCCCCCGACCCCCGGCGTCGCCCCCCGGACGTTCAACTCATGCATGCACCGATAGTGGCACGGCCCGACCGCGGCCTGCCCGGTGTGCCCTTAGACCTGCTTCTTGCCGAGGATCCGGTTCATCTTGGTGCCGCAGACCGGGCAGAGGCCCTGAGCGGCCCGGCGGCCGTTGGCCAGCTCCACCTCGTGCCCGTCGAATTCCCGCTTCTCGCGGCACTTCACGCAGTAGCCCTCGTAGTTCGCCATCACAACTCCTCTGGTCGGTGAGCCCCCTGGATGGTCGGGCCCATCGTGGGGTCCGGTTGGCAGAAAAGGTAGCGGCGGGCATCGGCCAAAGGGGGGATGCTCGGGCAGCCCGGGCCTGGGGCCGGTACGCTCGATCCGTGGGGCAAGCCGCGTCGCCGCGGCGGGATCGGCGTGGCGGGGGACCCGGTCCTGGCCCAGACCATTCTCGACGCCATGCGCTTCACGTCCTGAACGCGGGCCCCGTGTGGCCCCCGGCGCGGGGCCGGCGCGGGGCATATGGGGGCGGCCGGTAGTGTGCTGCTGGTGATGCGTGCCACGACCGAGCCCCTCGAGGGGAACCGCGTCCGCCTCAGCGTGGAGATCGACGAGCCCGAGTTCGAGAGCGCGCTGGGCGACGTCGTCAAGACCCTGGCCAAGGAGGTCAGGGTGCCCGGGTTCCGTCCCGGCAAGGTGCCCCGCAAGGTCCTCGAGGCGCGCATGGGGGGGGCCGGAGCGCTCCGGGCCGAGGCGTTGCGCGAGTCGCTGCCCGATTTCTACGCCCGGGCCGTGGTCGACACCGAGGTCGATCCCATCGCCCCGCCCGAGATCGACATCACCGGGGGCAAGCAGAGCGGCGCCGTGAGCTTCGACGCCGTGGTCCAGGTGCGGCCGCTGGTGTCCATCCCCGGGTACGACGGGCTGCAGGTGACCGTGCCCGGATTGGCGGTCAGCGACGAGGACGTCGACCGCCAGGTGGACCGCCTGCGGGAGAACGACGCCGAGCTCGAGGCGGTGGGTCGCCCGGCCCAGAGCGGTGACCTGGTCACCATCGACCTGCACGGCAACGATCCCGGCGGTGCCGAGGTGGTGGGGGTCGACGACTACCTCTACGAGGTGGGCAGCGCCTCCATCACCCCCGAGCTCGACGACGAGCTGGTGGGGGCCAAGGTCGGCGCCATCGTGGCCTTCAGCGCCCCGGCGCCGGGCAGCGGCGAGCCCATCTCCTTCCGGGTCCTGGTCAAAGAGGTCAAGTCCAAGAAGCTGCCCGAGGTCACCGACGAGTGGGCGGCGGAGAGCTCGGAATTCGAGACGGTGGCCGAGCTGCGGGAGGACATCGCGCAGCGCATCTCCCGGGTCAAGGTGCTGCAGACGACGATGGCGTCGCGGGAGAAGTCCATCGAGGCCCTGGCCGAGCTGGTGTCCGACGACGATGTGCCCGAGGTGCTGGTCGACGCCGAGGTGAACGACCGCCTGCACGACCTGCAGCACCGTCTCGAGGCGCAGAAGCTGGGCCTGGCCGACTACCTGCAGGCCACCGGCACCACGCCGGACGACCTGCTCGCCTCCGTGCGCACCGAGGCCCACCGGGCCGTCAAGGCCGATCTCGGCCTGCGGGCCGTGGCCGAGGCCCAGGAGCTCGTCCCCAGCGACCAGGAGGTGGACGCCGAGATCGCCACCATGGCCGAGCAGATGGAGACCACGCCCGAGGCGCTCCGCCGGCAACTCGACACGGCCGGCCGGACCGGCGCGGTACGCTCACAGCTACGAAAGTCCAAGGCCTTGCAGTGGCTCCTCGAGCATGTGGAGCTCTTCGACGAAGAGGGCAACCCCATCGCACGGGACGACCTGAACGTGGATGCGGCACAGGAGAGCGAGGAAAGCGAGTGATGATGCACAGTGCGGCCGACCGGTACCGGGCGAACAACTACGTTCCCAACCCGACCATCTACGAGTCCAACAACCGGGGCGAGCGGGGCTACGACATGTACTCCCGCCTGCTGGCCGAGCGGATCATCTTCCTCGGGACCCCGGTCGACGACACGGTGGCCAATCTCATCTGCGCGCAGATGCTCTACCTCGAGTCCGACGACCCCGACAAGGACATCCACCTCTACATCAACTCGCCCGGCGGCGAGATCACCGCGCTCTTCGCCATCTACGACACCATGAAATTCATCAAGCCCGACGTGTCGACGTTCTGCTTCGGGCAGGCCGCCTCGGCCGCCGCGGTCCTGCTGGCGGCGGGGAGCCACGGCAAGCGCTTTGCCCTCCAGCACGCCCGCATCCTCATGCACCAGCCCTGGGGCGGCGTCGAGGGACAGGCGAGCGACATTGAGCTCCAGGCCAGGGAGATCCTGCGCATGCGCGACCTGCTCTCGCGGATGTTGGCCGAGGACACCGGGCAGACCCCCGAGAAGGTGGCCCAGGACACCGACCGGGACTTCATCATGACGGCGGAGGAGGC
>JBKQIP010000118.1:0-3502 GCA_052148295.1 Acidimicrobiales bacterium | reverse complement strand
TCGGGGCGGCTGGTGGCCAGGCCGGTGGCGATGGCCGGGGCGCGCCCGTGGATGGAGTGCATGCCGTAGGTGTTCATGTAGTACGGAAAGCGGGCGGCGCACCCGATCCCCGAGAGGAACACCGTGCTCTCACGGCGCACGCCCAGTTCGGGCATGAGCATCTGGACCGCGGCCAGGATGGAGTAATCCCCGCACCCGGGGCACCAGCGCACCTCCTGGTCACTCGTCCAGTCCTTGCGGGTGGTCTCCGGCACGGCAGTGGTCGTCATGGTTTGCCTCCGAGCAATGCGGTGATGGCCGCCTCGATCTCGCCCACTCGGAACGGCACGCCCTGCATCTTGTTGTAGGACTGGGCGTCGACCAGGAACTCCGATCGCAGGATGCGGCTGAGTTGCCCCAGGTTGATCTCGGGCACCAGCACCTGGGTGTAGCGGCCGAGCACGTCCCCCAGATTGGACGGGAACGGGTTGAGATAGCGCAGGTGGGCGTGCGCCACCTTCATGCCGCGGGCTCGCACCCGCTTGACCCCGGCCGCCACGGCGGCGTACGTCGACCCCCAGCTCACCAACAGGAGCTGGGCATCCCCCGTCTCGTCGTTGACTTCGAGCAGGGGGATGTCGGCGGCGATGCCGGCGATCTTGTCGTCGCGCAGGTGCACCATCCGCTCGTGGTTGACTCCCTCGTAGGAGACGTTGCCGCTCCCGTCGGCCTTCTCGAGGCCACCGATGCGGTGCTCGAGGCCGGGAAGGCCGGGCGGTGCCCACGGGCGGGCCAGGGTCTCGGCATCGCGGATGTAGGGCCAGAATGTGGCGTTGCCGTCGTCATCGACGTGGTTCGGCTCCGAGGCGAACTCCGGATCGATCCGCTCGAGCGCGTCGACGTCGGGCAGGCGCCACGGCTCGGCACCGTTGGCCAGGTAGCCATCGGAGAGCACGATGACCGGTGTGCGGTACTTCACCGCCAGGCGGGTGGCCTCGATGGCGATGGCGAAACAGTCACTCGGTGTCTGCGGGGCGATGATGGGTAACGGTGCCTCGCCGTGCCGCCCGAACATGGCGTGGAGGAGATCGGCCTGCTCGGTCTTGGTCGGCAGTCCCGTCGAGGGGCCGCCGCGCTGCACGTCGACGACGATGAGCGGGAGCTCGAGGTTGATGGCCAGCCCGAGGGTCTCGGACTTGAGGTCGAGCCCGGGCCCGCTGGTGGTGGTCACCCCGAGCGACCCGCCGAAGGCGGCGCCCAGCGCGGCACCGATACCGGCGATCTCGTCCTCGGCCTGGAATGTGCGGATCCCGAACTCCTTGCGGCGGCTCAGCTCATGGAGGATGTCCGACGCCGGCGTGATCGGGTAGCTGCCGAGGAACAGGGGCAGGCTGGCCAGGCGGGAGGCTGTGATCAGACCCCAGGCCAGGGCCGAGTTGCCGGTGACCTGCACGTACTCGCCCGGCTCGAAGGCGGCCGGCCGCACCTCGTAATTGGACTCGAACAGCTCCGCGGTCTCGCCGAAGTCGAAGCCGGCCCGGAAGGCTCGGGAGTTGGCCTCCGCCACCTGGGGCTTGGAGCCGAACCGCTCGGTAATCCACTTCAGGGTCGGATCGATGGGACGGGTGTAGAGCCACGAGACCAACCCGAGGGCGAAGAAGTTCTTGGAGCGCTCCGCGTCGCGGGGCTTGACTCCCGCCTCCTTGCAGACCTCCTGGGTGATCGAGGTCATCGGGACCTCGTAGACGGTGTAGGCCGAGAGCGAGCCGTCGCCCAGCGGATCGGCCTCGTAGCCAGCCTTGGCCAGGCTCCGCTCGTCGAAGGCGTCCGAGTTCACGATGATGGTCGCGCCCTGGGGCAGGGCCGGGACGTTGGCCCGCAGGGCCGCCGGGTTCATGGCCACGAGCTCGTTGGGCGAGTCGCCCGGAGTGGAGATGTCGTGGTCCGAGATGTGGACCTGGAAGGCCGACACGCCGGCCAGCGTGCCGGCAGGGGCCCGGATCTCGGCGGGGAAGTCGGGAAAGGTGGCCAGGTCGTTGCCGAGCAGAGCCGACGACGTGGTGAAGCGGTCCCCTGCGAGTTGCATCCCGTCACCCGAGTCGCCGGCGAACCGGATGACCACCCGGTCGATCAGGTTGTGGTGGTGCGGGTCGGTGGTGGTGTCGGACACCTTGCTCCTCTTCGTACTGCTCTACCGCTGGGGCGCCGGACGGGCCGGTGCCGTGACCGTGTCCCGTGCCCTCCGCCGGGCCCCGGACACGCGGACGCGCCGCGGGCACGCGGTGGTCCCCTCTGACACTACCGCCGCCCATCGGGTCGGCGGACGACCCCCGGTCAGGCCACGGTCACCTGAGCGTCGAGGTAGACGTCCTGGATGGCGTGGATGAGGGCGGCGCCCTCGTCGGTGGGGCGCTGGAACGCCTTGCGACCCACAATCAGCCCGGCGCCTCCGGCCCGCTTGTTGATCACGGCGGTGCGCACGGCCTGGGCCAGGTCGTCGGCGCCCTTGGACTCGCCGCCCGAGTTGATGAGCGGGATGCGACCGGCGTAGCAGTTGACGACCTGCCAACGGGTCAGGTCGACCGGGTGGTCCGTGGTCAGCGTGCTGTAGACGAGCGGATCCGTCTTGCCGAACGCCAGGGCGTTGTAGCCGCCGTTGTTCTCGGGCTGCTTCTGCTTGATGATGTCGGCCTCGATGGTCACGCCCAGGTGGTTGGCCTGGCCGGTGAGGTCGGCGGCGACGTGGTAGTCGGTGTCCCCCTGCTTGAAGGCCGGGTTGCGCAGGTAGCACCACAGGACCGTGAACATGCCGAGGCGGTGGGCCTCGGCGAAGGCCTCGGAGACCTCGACGATCTGGCGGTCGGCCCCCTCGGAGCCGAAGTAGATGGTGGCACCCACGCCGACGGCGCCCAGGTCGGCGGCCTGGCGGACCGACCAGAACCTGATCTTGTCGTAGGTGTTGGGATAGTTGAGGAAGTCGTTGTGGTTCAGCTTGACGATGAACGGGATCCGGTGGACGTACCGCCGGGCGACGATGCCCAGGCCACCCAGGGTGGTGGCGATGGCGTTGCAGTCGGCGGCGATGGCCAGGTCGCACAGCTTGGCCGGGTCGAAGTACGCCGGGAACTTGGCGAAGCTGGCCGCCGCCGAATGCTCGATGCCCTGGTCGACCGGTAGGATCGACACGTACCCGGTGCCGGCGAGCCGGCCCGTGTTGTAGAGGGTGCCGAGGTTGCGGAGCACGGTCGGCGACCGGTCCGAGTCCCGGAAGACCTCGTCGACGACGCCGGGTCCGGGGAGCGTCAGGTGTTCGGAGGGGAATGCGGTGGCGGTGTGGCGCAGCAGGGACTCTGCCTCGTCGCCCAGCAACTGTTCGAGGTTCATGGCCGCAAAGCCTAACGGGCGCCGCGGGGTCGGTTCGGCGTGCGGCGGGACCGGGACGGCGGTCCGAGGGACTCGAGCCGCTCGGCCACGTCGTAGGCCTCCGGGTCGGCGGCCTGCACCCGGAGGAACAGCTCGCGGG
>JBKQIP010000117.1:0-11298 GCA_052148295.1 Acidimicrobiales bacterium | reverse complement strand
CGGGTGGGGGGGGGGGCGGCGCCCCCCCCGACGGCCCTGCGGCTTGATTCAGTAGAGAAGAATTGTGACAAATGGGAAGGATCTGCTGCCGGAACTGGGCTGATCCGCGGATCGAGTTACACGCTTCGGACCCTTCTGTCCCTCCTAGTCCCGCTCCGTCTCTCTGAGTCGCACTTTGACGTTCTGTGCTCGACGGTGCCGTGTCGCGTCAAGCAGTGTCCGACCAACTGATCAGGACCTTTCTTCGTCCATTTGCGACTCTGCTTCGTTTCGACGTTGCTATCGAACCTTTCTGTTCTTCTGCACTCCGATGAGCTCATCCCTCTGACCTGGATGTTGTCCGAAATGAGATCGCTCAGCGGCTCTATGTAATTGGGAGGGGAGAATTTCTGGACTGGAGAGGGCATGAATACGGCACCCGCGAAGACAGCCTCGGCACCAGCGCACCGTGCTCCGTTGCTGGACACGGATGAGATCGCCAAGATTCTCTGCGTCACACCGCGCCATATCCGTCGGCTCGTGGCGGAGCGGCGGATCCCATTCGTCAAAGTGGGCCGCTTCGTCCGCTTCGAACCCGGTGAACTCGACGTCTGGCTCGACCAGCAGCGAGTCGACGTCGTCGGTCGGGGCCCGAGGGTGCCCGGGGCCGGCCGCTAACCTGCACGTTGCAGGTGGCCTGGAGCTTTCGCAAGCATGGTGCAGACTCCGTCGGCGTTCGCCTCTCAACTGGAACGACTTCGATGGTCGAGGGCTGAGCGATGAGCGGTAATCGCCGACACTTTGGAAACGTCCGACGGTTCGCCAGCGGCCGCTATCAGGCCGCTTATTGGCACGACGGCCGTCGCCACGTGGCGCCATCAACGTTCGATTCGAAGGCGGATGCCAATGCCTTTCTCGACTCCGTATCGGCGTCCATCCGGCGGGGCGACTGGATAGATCCCGAGCTCGGCCGGATCTCGTTCGCTGACTACGCCGTACTCTGGCTGGCCCAGCGCACCGATATCCGCCCTCGCACTCGAGAACAGTACGAGCTGCTCATCGAGAACAAGCTGATCCCCGCCTTCGGACAACGCGAGCTCGCAAAGATCACGCCGCTCCACGTTCGTTCCTGGTACGCCGACATTGCCGGCAAGACCCCGGTTCGGCCCGGTCCGCCTATCGGTTGCTCAAAGCCATCTTCAACACCGCCATCCTCGATGACCTCATCGTGAAGAACCCGTGTCGGGTCAAGGGTGGCGGGACCGACCGGGTGGTGGACCGACGGATTCCGAACGTCGGCCAGGTCGCTGCCCTCACAGAATCCATGCCCGAGCAGTACCGAGCGGCGGTGACGCTGGCGGCCTGGGGCACCCTGCGGCGGGGCGAGGTGCTCGGTCTCAATCGCCACGACGTCGACCTGCGGGCCGGCACCGTGCGGGTCGAACGGTCCCTGCACGAGTTCTACGACGGTCGACTCGAGCTCGGCCCGACGAAGAACGGCGACCCTCGCAAGGTCTACATGCCGAGCTCGGTCATGCCGGCGCTCGAGGACCACCTGCGCCGCTTCGTGGGCCCGGAGGGCGACGCTCCCCTCTTTCTCGGTGCGACGGGACGGCGACTCCGTCCGAGCAATTTCGGGGTCATCTGGGAGACCGCACGCCGGCGGGCCGATCTGAAGTGGGTCCGCTTCCACGACCTGCGCCACTTCGCCGCCACGATGTTCGCCTCGACCGGTGCGAGCACCAAAGAGATCATGAGCCGTGGCGGGTGGAAGTCCGTCGCCATGGTGGTGCGCTACGAGCACGCGTCAGAGGAGCGCGACGCGCTGCTTGCGCAGGCGCTCAACCCCTACACACAGGGCTCGAACGTTGTCCCGCTCGCGTCGGCGGCGAGAGATCGCGCACGTAGCGCGCACGACGACATCGACACGGAAGAAAGTGAGGGGGATCTCGTCGAGTTACCCGCTCTGACCAGCGAGAACGACGAAGAGTGCTCCGGGGGTGAGACTCGAACTCACAACCTAGCGGTTAACAGCCGCTTGCTCTGCCATTGAGCTACCCCGGAAGGACTGCGGTACGGCTCCGGAACGATACCAGTGGTGTGGGCCGGTTTGGATCGGGTCGCCGCCGACCGGCGGGAGCCCTACGACTCTTCCAGATAGTCCCTGAGCAGGTGGGCGGCGTCGGGACGGCGGAGCTTGGCCAGGGTCTTGGACTCGATCTGGCGGACGCGCTCGCGGGTGACGCCGAACTCCCGGCCGACCTCTTCGAGGGTGCGGATCTTGCCGTCGTCGAGGCCGAAGCGGAGGCGGACCACATCTTGCTCACGCTCGGAGAGATGGCCCAAGGCCTCACGGACCGCCTCGTCGAGCAGGGCCCGCGTGGCGGCATCGTCGGGGACGACGGCACCGCGATCCTCGATCAGGTCGGAGAGGCTGAAGTCGTCCTCATCGCCCACCGGCTGCTCCAGCGAGACGGTGTCCTGGTTGATGCGTTGGATCTCCCTGATGCGGTCGATGGGGAACTCGACCCGTTGTGACACCTCTTCCACGGTCGGTTCCCGGCCCAGCTCCTGCAGGAGCTGTCGTTGGGCCCACACCACCTTGTTGATCGTCTCGACCATGTGCACCGGGATGCGGATGGTCCGGGCCTGGTCCGCGATTGCACGCGTGATCGCCTGGCGGATCCACCACGTGGCATAGGTGGAGAACTTGAATCCCTTGGTGTGGTCGAACTTGTCCACGGCCCGCATGAGGCCGAGATTGCCCTCTTGGATCAGGTCGAGGAAGGCCAAACCGCGATTGCGGTAGCGCTTGGCGATGGAGACCACCAGGCGCAGGTTGGCCTCAATCAGTTCGTCCTTGGCCTGTTGACCCTTGCGCACCAGGCGCCGGTTGCGCGTCTGACCGGCGGCGTCGAGGAGGTCGGCCGCCGGGCCGTCGCCGGATTCGGCCAGCTCGTGGGCCATCAGGCGAAGCGCCGCTTCGTTGCCGACCTCGATCGTCTGGGCTATCTCCACCTCCAGCTCGGCATTGAGGAGCGGGACGCGACCGATCTCCTTGAGGTAGGTGTGCACGGGGTCCTCGACACTCCCCGATGTCTCCGACGCGATGCTCGGGGATCGCTTCCCGTTGGTCTCCCGGCGTGCACCATTGCGCGCCTTGGGCTCTCGACCCGGGCGCGCCGGCGGGACGGGCTCGGGCGGCAACTCCTCCTCTTCGTCCTCGACCAGGGCCACCCCTTCGGCATTGACGCGGGCCAGGAGGGAAGCCAGCACCTCAGGTGTCAGTTCCACCGCGTGGAGGGCATCGATGAGCTCGTCCTGGGTGAGTTCACCCTTCTCGCGCCCCACGGCCAGGACGGCGTCGAAGTCGAGCTGCGACACGCCGGGCGGCAGTGCGTCATCCGCGAAGGGAACGATGGCCGCCGCACTCGGGTCCGAAGCGGAGTTCGACTCCTCTTCGATCACCCTCGCCGTGTTCTCGCCTAGATGAGCCATGCCGGCCTGATCACGTCTCTCATTTCTCCCGCTGTGCGAGCCACGCTACCAACCGATCGGCTGCGATGCGCGCGTCGGGCCGTTCGCCCAGTTCGGCCAGCCAGAGACGCACCTGAGCCGTTTCAGCCGCACCGGCTTGCCAGGACGTGTCGGATCCCCGCGCCTCCTTCTCCACGTCGACCAGCGCCCTCCGTACGGCTTCGCGCAACAGGACCGCGACCACCGAGTCCACGGGATCCCCCAGCTCAGGGTCCCCGCTGAGCGGCTCCTCCACCGTGACGCGGCGCAAGAGAAGGGCGACCTCGGGAGGGGCCGCCTCGATGGCGTCATGGAGGTCGTCGTGATCGAGCAGCGCCACGAAGGCCTGGCGTTGGACCGGGTCGGTGAATAACACCGATTGCAAGCGGTCGGCCACGTCCTCGGGACGGTGCACGGCCAACTTGAGGGCTTCGAGGCCGGGTCCCGCCCTCGGCACCGGCGGGCGGGCGCGCGGTTCGTCCCACTCGGCGCCCCCCCCGGGGTCGGCGAGCTCTCCGGGACCGTGCGGCGCGTCGCGCTGGCCCCGACCTGCTCGGGCGCCGGCGTCGGCGGGCGGGTGGGCGCGCAGATGCTCGAGATGCTCCCGCAGGCGAGCCGCGTCCAGGCGGCAGCGATCGGACAGCTGCATGACGTACTGATCGCGGACCAGGCCATCCGGGTGTGCGGCCACCGCGACCAGCGCGGTCTCCGCGGCCCGGGCTCGGCCCTCCGCCGTGCTGAGGTCGCCCGCGTCGAGGGTGCGGTCGACCCGGAACTGGAGAAAGGGACGGGCCTCGGCCACGGCCCGGGCCAGGGCCTCGGGGTCGGAGCGGGCCAGGTCGCCCGGGTCGCTGCCGCCGGGCAGATCGGCCACCACCACGTCGACCTCGTGCTTGCGCTCCCACTCGTAGACCCGCGACGTCGCGTTCTGCCCGGCGCTGTCGGCGTCGTAGGCCAGGACGATGCGGCGGCCGAAGTTGCGCAACAGGGTGAAGTGCTCCTCGCCCAACGCCGTGCCACAGGTGGCCACGGCACGGGGCACGCCCGCCTGAAAGAAGCCGATGACGTCGGTGTAGCCCTCGCACACGACGACTTCGCCCTGGGCGATGACGTCCTGCTTGGCCCAGTTGAGCGCGTAGAGGGTGCGCCGCTTCGCATAGATGGGCGTCTCCTGGGAGTTCTTGTACTTCGGCTCCGCCCGCTCGCGTGCCGGCTGGCCCGGTGCCGGTGGGAGGATCCGGCCGCCCAGGGCCACCGGTCGTCCCGAGGGGTCACAGATGGGGAACAGCACCCGGGCCCGGAAGGTGTCCTGGGCCCGGCCCCGACGGTTGACGAAGCCCAACCCGGTATCGGTCAGGACCCGCTCGGACAACTTCAGCGCCGTGCTCAGCGCATCCCAGTCGTCGGGGGCCCAGCCCAGGCGGAAGCGACGGACCACGTCCCCGTCGTAACCGCGCGAGCGCAGGTAGTCCCGGGCCGGGCCGGCATCGGGTGAGCGCAGCAACCGCTCGTGGTACCAGGCCACGGCCCGCTCCATGGCCTCGAGCAGACCGGCCCGGCGCTGGCGGTCCCTCCCCGCCTCGGCGTCCTCGTGCAGGGGTACCCCGGCCCGATCGGCCAGGAGGCGGACGGCGTCGACGAAATCGAGGTGCTCCATCTCCCGCACGAAGGTGATGGCGTCCCCCGAGGCCTGGCAGCCGAAGCAGTAGTAGAAGCCCTCCTCGGCGTTGACGCTGAAGGACGGGCTCTTCTCGGTATGGAACGGGCACAGTCCGGTCCAGCGCCGGCCCACCCGCTTGAGTGCGGCATGCTCGCCGATGAGCGCCACGATGTCGGTGGCCGCCCGCACCTGGGCCACGTCCTCGTCGGGTATGCCCATGGCCCGACGGTACCGCGGCGCTGCGACGCCCGGAGCCGCCGTCGGGGTCAGCCCGCCTTGGTGGCGCTTTTCGACTTCTTGGCCAGTGGGGCGGGCGGCGCGGACGCCAGGACGGCATGGGCCGCGGCCAACCGGGCCACCGGCACCCGGAAGGGCGAGCAGCTCACGTAGTCGAGGCCGGCGTCGAAGAAGAGGGAGATCGACTCGGGGTCCCCCCCGTGCTCGCCGCACACCCCCACCTTGAGCGCGGGGCGGCTGACCCGTCCCCGCTCGGTGCCGAGGCGGACCAGCTCGCCCACGCCGTCGGCGTCGATCACCTCGAAGGGGTTGCGGGGCAGGAGCCCCTGCTCCAGATAGGCGGCCATCATCCGACCCTCCACGTCGTCCCGGCTGAAGCCGAAGGTCATCTGGGTCAGGTCGTTGGTGCCGAAGGAGAAGAAGTCGGCCACCTCGGCGATCTCACCGGCGCGCAGGGCGGCCCGTGGCGTCTCGATCATGGTGCCGATGGTCACCTCGATGCTGCCCGCCTTGCCTGCCTTGTCCGCCTTGCCCTGTCCCTTGGCCGCCGCCCTGCTGGGTCGCGGCGCTCGCTCGGCCGCCGCCGCCGCCACCGCCTCTTCGACCCAGCCCCGGGCCGCCGCCAATTCCTCGCGGCTGACGGTGAGGGGGATCATGATCTCGACGATGGGATGACCGCCGTCGACCACCCGTTGGCGGGCCGCCTCCATCAGGGCGCGCACCTGCATGGCGTAGAGGCCGGGCTTGACCACCCCGAGGCGCACCCCCCGCGTCCCCAGCATGGGGTTGGCCTCTTTCCACGAGAGGGCGGCGTCGTAGAGCTTGCGCTCGTCGTAGTTGAGGCCGACGGTGGCGTCCTTGATGGCCAACTCCTCGGTGCTGGGCAGGAACTCGTGCAGGGGAGGGTCGAGCAGCCGCACGGTGACCGGCAGACCGTCCATGGCGGCCAGAATGGCGATGAAGTCCTCCCGCTGGACGATCCGCAACTGTTCGAGGGCGGCCGTCTCCTCGGCCGGGGTGTCGGCCAGGATCATCCGCCGCACCACGGGGAGGCGGTCCTCGCCCAGGAACATGTGCTCGGTGCGGCAGAGGCCGATGCCCTCGGCCCCCAGGGACCGCGCGTTGGCGGCGTCGTCGCCGGTGTCGGCGTTGGCGCGCACGGCCAACTTCCCCCGGCGGATGTCGTCGGCCCACGACAGCACGGTGGCGAAGGCCCGAGGCGGCGACACCGCGCTCAGCGGCACCTGGCCGGACACCACGATCCCGGCCCCGCCGTCGAGGGAGACCCAGTCGCCCTCGACCAGGGTCGAACCGCCGGCCGTGACGGTGTGGCCGCTCAGTTGGAGCGCCTCGGCCCCGACCACCGCCGGCTTGCCCCAGCCGCGCGCCACCACGGCGGCGTGGCTGACCAGACCGCCCCGGGCGGTCAGGATGCCCTCGGCCGCCAGCATCCCGTGGACGTCCTCGGGGGACGTCTCGCTGCGCACCAGCACCACCTTCTCGCCGCGCTCCGCCGCCGCCGCCGCGTCGTCGGCCGTGAAGTAGATGCGGCCCACGGCGGCCCCCGGGCTGGCACCGAGGCCCCTGGCCCACACCGTGTACTCCGATCCGGCGAACTGGGGGTGGAGGACCGATTCGAGGTGGTCCTCGGTGAGCCGCGACACCGCCTCCTCCCGGGTGATGCCCAGGTCGCTGGGCCGCACCATGTCGACCGCCATCTTCAGCGCGGCGGCACCCGTCCGCTTGCCCACCCGGGTCTGGAGCATCCACAACTTGCCCTGCTCGATGGTGAACTCGGTGTCGCACATGTCGCGGTAGTGCGCCTCCAACCGGGCGAAGATGCCCAACAGCTCGGCGTGGACCTTGGGGAACTGCTTCTTCAGCGCCGAAATGGGCTCGGTGTTGCGGATGCCGGCGACGACGTCCTCCCCCTGGGCGTTGACCAGGAAGTCGCCGTAGGCGCCGGTGGCCCCGGTGGCGGGGTCGCGGGTGAACCCGACGCCGGTGCCCGAGTTGTCGTCGCGGTTGCCGAAGACCATGGCCTGCACGTTGACGGCGGTGCCCAGGTCGTGCGCGATGCGCTCGCGTTCGCGGTAGGCAATGGCCCGGGGACCGTTCCAGCTCCGGAACACCGCCTCGATGGCCCCCTGGAGCTGTGCGGCCGGATCCTGGGGGAACGGGTTCCCGGTGAGGCGCTCGACGGACTGCTGGTAGGTGTCGACCAGGAAGTGCAGGAGCTCGGTGGGCACCCTGGCGTCCGACGTGGTGCCGGCCAGCTCCTTGGCTGCGTCGAACAGCTCATCGAACTCCTGACCCGGGAGTTCCAGGACGATGCGCGCGTACATGGCGATGAAGCGGCGGTAGGAGTCGAAGGCGAAGCGCTCATCCCCCGTCTGCTTGGCCAGCCCCTGCACCGACTCGTCGTTGAGGCCCAGGTTCAAGACGGTGTCCATCATCCCGGGCATGGAGAATTTGGCCCCCGACCGCACCGAGACCAGGAGGGGGTCCGCGGCGTCGCCGATCACCTTGCCCATGGCCGACTCCAGGCGGGTGCGGGCCTTCGATACCTCGGCATCGAGGCCCCGGGGCCATCCGCCGGCCATGTAGTCCCGGCAGGCGTCGGTGGAGATGGTGAACCCGGGGGGGACGGGGAGCGCCAGCACCGACGTCATCTCGGCCAGGTTGGCGCCCTTGCCCCCGAGCAGGTCCCTCAGCTCCATCGGGGGGCGCGGGTGGGTGTGGTCGAACCCGTAGACGTACGACATCAGGCCTCCTTTCCCTGGCCGGGAGGGCCGCGCCGCGACGCGGTCACTCCGGGTGGTCGCCCCTCCCTCCATGGGACGGGCCAAGCCAGCCTACTTTCCACACGGCGACACTCCGGAGCGCCGCTCAGCCCCGGGCGTGGGCGCCCGGCGGGTCCTCGGGCGGCGCGGGCTCCCCCTTGTCAGGGCCTGCGACCTGGCGCTGGAAGACCTCCTTGGCCTGGCGCATGAAGTCGCGCACGATGGCGAGCTCGTCGGCCTTGAAGCGCTGGGCCACCTGGCGCATCTCCTCGGCCACGGACCGGTGCAGGCCCTCCAGGCGCTGCCAGGCCGCGGGGACGACCTCGACCCACACCCGGCGGCGGTCCTCGGTGTCGCGCCGACGGGTGACCATGCCGGCCTCCTCGAGGCGGTCGAGGATGAAGGTGACGGCCCCGGTGGTGAGCCCGCTCTCTTCGGCGAGGTGGCCCGCGGTCATGGGGCCGAGGCGGCCGATGAGGTCGAGGCAGCGCAGGTCGGTCCGGCTCAGCTTCAGCTTCTTGGCCAGGCCCTCGTCGAAATCGCTGGCCGCACTCAGGTACCCCATGATCTCGGCGCGCAGCTGCTGCGCCAGCTCGGAGCGCGACCATTGTCTTGACACATAAGTAACTTTATCACTAAGTTTCTTTGGTAATGGCTAATTCTTCGCATCCTGCACTGGCGGTGGAGGCGCACGACCTCGTGAAGGTCTTCCCCCGCGGCAACGTGCGGGCGCTCGACGGCGTCTCGCTCGAGGTGGAGACCGGCACGGTGCTGGGACTGCTCGGCCCCAACGGGGCGGGCAAGACCACCGTCGTGCGCATCCTCTCCACCATCCTGGGCCCCGACGAGGGACGCGCCTCGGTGCTCGGTTACGACGTGGTCTCCCAGCCCGAGGCGGTGCGGCGGACCGTCGGGCTCGCCGGGCAGTACGCCGCGGTGGACGAGAACCTCACGGGTCGGGAGAACATCCACATGGTCGGGCGCCTCTCCCACCTGAGCCGCAAGGTGGCCTCGCGCCGGGCCGACGAGCTTCTCGAGGACTTCGGATTGACCGGGGCCGGTGATCGGGTGCTGAAGACCTACTCGGGGGGTATGCGCCGCCGCCTGGACCTGGCCGCCGCGCTGGTGGCGAATCCGCCGGTCCTCTTCCTCGACGAGCCCACGACGGGGCTGGACCCCCAGAGCCGCCAGGCCCTGTGGGTGGCGATCGAAGAGCTGGTCCGCGACGGCACGACGGTCCTGCTGACCACCCAGTACCTCGAGGAAGCCGATCGTCTGGCCCGCGACATCGTGGTGATCGACCACGGGCGGGTGATCGCCGAGGGGACACCGGCACAGCTCAAGGCCGGCCTCGGGACGTCGGTCGTCTCGGTGACCCTGGGCGACCGTGATGCCCTGGGCCGCGCCGTCCAGCTGCTCACGCCGCTCTCGGAGAAATCGCCCATTGTCGAGGACCTCGTGATCGAGCTGACGGTCAAGGACGGCCCCAAGGTGGGAGCCGAAGTGCTCCGCACGCTCGACGCCGCGCAGGTCGCCATCGCCGGGCTCGCCCTGCGCGAGCCCAGCCTCGACGACGTCTTCCTCAGCCTGACCGGCCACAAGACCACGATCGACCAGGATGCGGACGACACGGCGGCGAAGCCGAAGAGGGGTTTGGGCCGGGCGCGCAAGAGCGGCGTGGCCGACGGGAAGGATGCCGCATGACGACCACCATCACCGCACCGGTCCCGAAGGTGCAGACGAGTCACGGCAATCGACTGTCGTGGGTCGTGGCGGACATCGCGACGATGACGAAGCGCAACCTCCTCGCGCTCATGCGCACGCCCCAGGCGGTCTTCTTCACCACCTTGCAGCCCATCATGTTCACGCTGCTCTTCACCTACGTGTTCGGTGGCGCCATCCACGTCCCCGGAGGCCACTACATCGAGTTCCTGATGCCAGGCATCTTCGTGCAGACGGTCATCTTCGGTGCCATGAGCACGGCGGCGGGGCTCTCCGAAGACCTGCACAAGGGTCTGATCGAGCGCTTCCGTGCCCTCCCGATGAGCCGCTCCGCCGTGCTGGCCGGACGCACCACCTCCGACCTGGTCCGCAACGTCTTCGTGGTCGTGCTGATCACGATCGTCGGCTACGCCGTGGGCTTTCGCATCGGGACCAACGTGGCGTTGTTCCTGTGCGGTGGGCTGCTGATCCTGCTGTTCGCCTACGCGTTGAGCTGGGGGTTCGCCATCATCGGTCTGTCCGCACCCAATGCGGAGACCGCGCAGGTCATGGTCTTCCCACTGGTCTTCCCGTTGCTCTTCGCCTCGTCGGCCTTCGTCCCGGTGGCCAGCATGCCCGGCTGGCTCCAGGCCTTCGCCAAGCATCAACCCGTGACCCAGGTGGTGAACGGCGCGCGGTCGCTGATGGTGGGCGGCGTCCTGCACGACTCGGGCGCCGTGGTGGCCGCCCTGCTGTGGTGCGCCGGCCTGCTGGTGGTCCTCGCTCCGTTCGCGGTGCGCAAGTACCGCAAGGTCGCCTGAGCGACCCCCCTACGCCTCGCCGGTGCGCCGGCGCAGCTCGGCGAGCAGGCCGTCGACGGGAACCCGCACCTGTTCGGTGCTGTCCCGGTCCCGGACGGTGACGGCCTGGTCCTCCAGGGACTCGAAGTCGACGGTGATGCACCAGGGCGTGCCGACCTCGTCCTGGCGCCGGTAGCGCCGTCCGATGCTCTGCGTGACGTCGTAGTCGCACATGAAGTGCGGCTGGAGGAGGGCCAACACCCGTCGGGCCAGCGGCTCGAGTGTGTCCTTCTTCGACAGCGGCAGCACGGCCACTTGATACGGCGCCAGCCGCCAGTGCAGGCGCAGCACCGTGCGGGCCTCGCCCCCCACCTCGTCCTCGCTGTAGGCCGAGAGCAGGAAGGCCATCATGGTCCGGGTGGCCCCGGCCGCCGGCTCGATCACGTGCGGGGTGTAGCGCTCGTTGGTCTGCGGGTCGAAGTAGTCGAGGGCGACGCCCGACGTGGCCGCGTGCGCCAACAGGTCGTAGTCGCCCCGGTTGGCGATGCCCTCGAGCTCGTCCCAGCCCCAGGGGAAGGAGAACTCGACGTCGGCCGTGCCCCGCGAGTAGTGCGACAGCTCA
>JBKQIP010000116.1:0-5111 GCA_052148295.1 Acidimicrobiales bacterium | reverse complement strand
GCTCCATCGTGGCGATGAACTCGTCCCGGTCGAGACCGAGGATACGGTCGCGGTTGGCGGGGTTACGCTCGATGACCTCCGCCCAGTCGGGCAGGTCAGCCACCGCCGGCATGCCGCCCCGCCAGGCGGCGCGGATGGAGGGGGCGCAGTAGACGACGCCGAGGCTCATCAGCCCGCTGACGCCGCCGGTGATCCACAACACCGCCAGCTTCGCCGTCATGTCGGGATGGTTGATCGCCGCCAAGAGGGAGACGCGCGCCCCTCCGGACCCGCCGACGATGGTGGCGGGCCCCAGGTCGAGCCTTCGCAGGAGTCCGGCCAGTGCGTCAGCCTGCATGTCGGACTCGGTCGGGCCGTCGAAGCACACGCTCGAGGACCCCGTGTTGGGCCGATCCCAGATCACCACCCGGTAGCCCTCGTCGGCGATGACCTGGGCCAGCTCCCTCACTCCGGGGGTGTCCTTGGGGAATCGCCCTCCAGGTGTGATGATCCACGGGTCGCCGCGGTCGCCGATCACCTCGTAGGCGATCTGGTTCCCGTCGATCGTCTCGGTTGGCATCACGGTCCTCCTCGGCAGCTGAGTGAGCTGCCACCTTACAAAATATTTGCACGGCGCCCAAATACCGGGCTACGGTCTGCCCTGACGGCCAACACCCGTGGTGGCAACGCCATGGCTTCGAAGAGGTGAGAACGGACATGACGCTCGACCTGAGCACCCTGGCGATCATTGACGCTGACACGCACATCGTCGAGCACGCCGAACTGTGGACCAGCCGGGCCCCGGCGTCGCTGAAGGACCGGGTCCCGCGCGTGGAAGACGTCGACGGCCTCGAGACGTGGGTCATGGACGGCAACGTGCTGGGTCGGGCATACCGGGGCGGCGTGATCCGCGCCGACGGGGAGAAGATCGAGACGGACGTGGCCTACTCCGAGTGGCGCCTCGAGGACATTCACGCCGGCTCCTACGACCTCAAGGCGCGCCTGGCCGTGATGGACGACGCCGGCATCACGGCGCAGGTGGCGTTCCCCAACAACCTCGGGCTCGGGGGCCAGGGGGTGGCGAACGCCAGCTCGGACCGGGTGCTCCTCGATGCCTGCATCGAGATGTACAACGACTACGGCGCCGAGCTGCAAGCGGAGTCCGGCAACCGGATCCTCCCGATGGCCGTCATGCCGGCGTGGGACGTGGACGCCTGCGTGCGCGAGGCGCGCCGGGCGCACTCGCTCGGACTGCGGGGCGTGAACATCACCTCGGACCCCTCCGACCAGGGCGCGCCCGATCTGGCCGACCACGTCTGGGACCCGCTGTGGAGCACCTGCAGCGAGCTGGAGTTGCCGGTGCACTTTCACATCGGCAACAGCGACACGACGATGAACTTCTACGACACGTACTCGTGGGGCTCGAACCCCGACTCCCTCAAGTGGGCGATCAGCGGCATGATGCTGTTCATCGGCAACGCCCGGAGCATCGTCAACATCATCGGCTCGGGGATGCTCGAGCGTCATCCCGAGCTCCAGATCGTCTCGGTCGAGAGCGGCGTCGGGTGGATCCCCTTCGTGATGGAGGCGCTCCTCTATGAGATGGCCGAGAACGCTCCTCGCGACCTGGCCAAGCTCTCGCTCACCCCGCTCGAGTACTTCCAGCGCCAGATCTATGCCACCACCTGGTTCGAGCGCTCCGACATCGCCAACGTCGTGGAAAGGCTGGGCGCGGACCGGATCATGTTCGAGACCGACTACCCGCACCCAACCTGCCTCTACCCCGACCCGTTGAAGAACGCGGCGGAGAACCTCGCCACCCTGAGCGAGAGCGACCAGGAGAAGATCCTGAGCGGCAACGCCAAGCGTCTCTACAAGTTGGGGTAGCGGGCCCCGGCGGTGCTCCTGCGCCCGGCCCTCGCGCACCATCGACCGCTCTGCTCTGGCCGTCCGGGGCGGGGCCGATGAACGTCGGCATGGGGCACCGGTGGACTCCGTCTTCTTCTGGGCCTCGGTGGGCGCCATGGAGGAGGAGATGGTCGCCCGGCACGTGCGGACGATCTGCACCGAGCTGGCCCCGCGCCTGGCCGGCTTCGACCCGAGGGGCCCGGCCGAATGAGGCGTCCGCCTCTACCTAGGGTGCGTCGCCCCAGAAGCGGGACCAAGATTCGAAGGCCTCGGGAAGCTGGCCGGTGCGCAAGGAGCTGCTGCCGTCATTGACGCCGGCGCCGTGGCTGGGACGGGTCAGCGCATCGACCAGGTACCAGCGGTAGAACCGGCGGCGCTCGAAGAACCATTCCCCGTCAAGGCGCACGTAACGGTCCCAGTACTGCAGGTTGCCGGTGTCCCACCTCCCGGAGTGGGGGCGTTCGAGTTGATCGTGGCAGTACACGATTCCCCGGGCGTGATCTGCATCGTCGAAGTCGACGATGTGGTTCGCCACTGTGTGGATCGACATGGTCGAGCTCCGCAACGTCGCGCTGAACCAGTCGTGCAGCGCCTCCCGGCCGATTAGGTCCCGACCCACCCGCACGTCCGGTACGAAGAGCCCGACCAGGTCGTCTATGTTCCGCGAGTCCACCGCCAGGGCGTAGCGGAAGGCGAGCTGGCGAAGTTCGGCCAGCGACTCCATTCGATGGAGCCGCTCTTCGGGTGACGAGGGGCACCAGGGACCGAGCCTGCTCATCGTCGTCCATTGTGGCAGACCGAGGCCTGCGGGTGCCGGGTGCCGGGTGCCGGGCGGCCGGGTGCCGGGCGGTCGCCGTTCAGCCGATGGGATGGTTCTCCTTCAGGTATGAGGCGAAGAGGGGAACGGTGAAGTCCACCTGACCCCGTCGGGGGCTCCAGATCAGACCCTTTTGGATCAGCGAGTCACGGTGCATGGAGACCCGTCGCTGATCCTTGGCGCCGTAGGCCTGGGCGACGCCGCCGACCGGGTAGGGCCCTTCACCGAGCGACGCCATGGCCGAGAGGTAGCGCTGTTCGGTGTCGGTGGCCATCTCGAAACGGGTGCCGAAGAAGTTGCGGGCCAGGCTGTCCCCGATGATGCCGCGGGCGCCGTCGAGGTCGGCGAGGGTGATCGGCGTGCCCTCGGCGTAGTTCCACAGCTCCCGCCCGTACTCCTGTATGAAGTACGGGAAGCCGGCCGCCTCGGTCACGATCTGGCGGGCGACCGCCTCCTCGAAGGCGACCCCGGCCGCCGCGGCCGGGCCGACGA
The DNA here is from genome assembly GCA_052148295.1 of Acidimicrobiales bacterium. Taxonomy (GTDB): domain Bacteria; phylum Actinomycetota; class Acidimicrobiia; order Acidimicrobiales; family RAAP-2; genus Bog-473. The sequence goes on along the minus strand of JBKQIP010000116.1, from coordinate 1,915 downwards.
GGGCGGAGCGGGCGGCCGGTTCGGAGAGGCGTCCCAGCTCGGCGTAGGAGAAGAGGCGGTCGGCGTAGGGCTTGGCCGAGAGCAGGCGGACGCGCAGCTCGGGCAGTCCGGCCCCGACGACGGCGACGGGCAGCCCGTCCCGGCTCACGCCCTGCACGGCCATGCAGATGGCCGACAGCGAGGCCGCATCGAGGTTTTGCATCTCGTCGATCAGGAAGAGCGCGCCCATCTGGTTGGCCTGGGCCACCTCCCCGATCTCGCGCAGCAGGTCGGACAGGTCCTGCTCGGGCTCGCCCGAGTCGGCCACGCCCGAAGCCGCCTCGACATCGAGCCGGATCTCGACGGCGCCGGGGAGGGCGATGCTGAAGGCCTTGACCACCGAGAGGGCCCGTTCGATGCGCTGCTTGGCCCGGTGGCGCCGGCTCAAATTCATGAGCAGCCGGGCAGCCATGCGGGCAAAGGTGGCACGGAAGTCGGGGTTCGACCCCACCTCCTGCACGTCGGTGGTGGCCCAGCCCGCCTCGCTGGCCAGGACGTCGAACTCCATCAGGAGCACGGTCTTGCCCACCCCGCGCAGTCCGGTGTAGATGAGGCTGCGCTCGTAGGAGCCGGCGTCCAGCCGCTCGACCAGGGACTGGAAGCTCTCGAGGTCGTGGTCCCGCCCGGCCAGGGTCCGGGGCTTGCGACCCGCTCCCGGCGTGTAGGGGTTGTCCCGCTTGTTCATGGCTGCTCCCGAACCCGGTCCATTTCTAAAATCGATATTAGAATCCCTTAGAGAGCCGCGAGCGTGATGTGGCGTGGCGCGGCGGGCTGGCCGAGCGATAGGGCGTCGCCCGTTTTTCCTGGAAGAGAAGGTGGCGAGGTGGCCGTGATGTCAGCGAGCGAGGCGTACTACGACCCCTACGGTGTCGAGATCAACGCCGACCCCTACCCGGTGTACCGACGGCTGCGGGAGGAGGCCCCGCTCTACTACAACGAGCCGTACAACTTCTTCGCCCTCAGCCGTTACGCCGACGTCGAGCGCGGTTTGGTCGACAAGGACACCTACAGCTCGGCGCGGGGCGACATCCTCGAGATGGTCAGCGCGAACGTCGAGGCGCCCCCGGGCATCTTCATCTGGGAGGACCCGCCGATCCATTCCCTCCACCGTGGGTTGATGTCGCGCGTGTTCACGCCCAAGAAGATGAACGCGCTGGAGGGAAGGGTGCGTGAGTTCTGCGCCCTCAGCCTCGACCCGCTCGTCGGGGCCGGACGGTTCGACTTCGTCGGCGACCTCGGTGCGCAGATGCCCATGCGCACGATCGGGATGTTGCTGGGCATTCCCGAAGAGGACCAGGAGGCCGTCCGGCGCCGGGCCGACGCTGCCCTTCGAACCGAGCCGGGTAAGCCGATGGACTATTCGGCTACGGAACGGCTGGCCGAGGGTGACATGTTCGGCGCCTTTGCCGACTACATCGACTGGCGCGCCGAGCATCCCTCCGACGACATCATGACCGATCTGCTGAATGTCGAGTTCACCGACGAGAAGGACGTCACGCGCCGACTGACCCGCGAGGAATTGCTCACCTATATCAGCGTGGTTTCCGGCGCCGGCAACGAGACCACCACCCGGCTGATCGGCTGGGCTGGCAAGGTGCTTGCCGAGCATCCCGACCAGCGGCGCGAGCTGGCCGAGAACCCCGCCCTCATCCCCGCGGCCATCGAAGAACTTCTGCGCTTCGAACCGCCGGCTCCACACGTGGCGCGCTACGTGACCCGCGACATCATCTACTACGGGCAGACGGTGCCGGAGGGCAGCGCGATGATGATGCTCATCGGCTCCGCGAACCGGGACCACCGCCAATTCCCGCCGGACGGTGATGTTTTCGACATTCACCGCGAACCGCGCCAGCACCTCTCCTTCAGCGTCGGTACC
>JBKQIP010000115.1:0-7692 GCA_052148295.1 Acidimicrobiales bacterium | reverse complement strand
CTGGGCACGCCCGACCGCACCCTGCAGGACCAGCTGGTCGCCCTCATCGTGGCGGAGGGCCTGACCGTCCGGGCCGTCGAGGAGATGGTGCGGGGCGAGGTCGTCCAGCCGGAAGCGCCGGCCCCGGTGGAGGACGAGGGCTCCGCAGCAGGTCGCACCGCAGGTGGTACCGCCGCCGGGGGCCGGCGGGCCGGTGCGGAGAAGAAGCTCCCCGAACCCGGGGTGCTGGAGCTCGAGGAGCTGCTCTCCACCTACCTCAACACCCGGGTCAAGGTGGACATCCAGAACCGGCGGGGGCGCCTGGTGGTGGAATTCGCCACCCTCGAGGACCTGGAGCGGATCTACCGGGCCATGGTCGGTGACGGCTCCGCCTGATTGTTCACACAACTGTCAAGACACGGTTCAGCTTCATCCACAAGCTGTGCATGACGTTGTGGATTGTTACCTGGTTCATCTTGGTGCGGGTTTCATCGCGTAGCCGTCACCGAGGATTGCAATCGGGGTGACAGGGCCGCCGCTCAGTCCCAGGCGGTGTCGACCCAGGCGCTGAGGGCCCCGGCCAGGGCCCCGGCCAGCAGCGCGGCGTGCTCGACCACCATGGAGGCCGGCCCCACCTCGACGAGCACCGAGGGCATGCGCGTCTCGCGCAGGATGGAGAGCGACATGCCGTGGGCCCCCCCGTCGCCGATCCCGAGGGCCCCGGGCACGGCCTCTTGGACCAGCTCGGCCAGCAGGCGCCCGCCCTCGGAATGGTCGCGGTAGCCGGCGTAGTACGAGGTGGTGCAGGCCCCGGCGGCGGGGTCGAGTCGCAGGCCCAGGTAGACGTCGACCGCCAGGTCGTTGGCCTGCTGGGCCTGGGCGGAGTCGTCGGGGTGGTGCAGCTCGGTCACCCGGGTGCCGCTGGGCAGCAGGCGCCGGCGCAGGGCCGCCGTCACGCTGCCCAGGCCGCCGCTCTCGCCCACGGCGACGTGGCGTCCGGTGAGGGTGGGCGCGGCGTCGCGCAGCTTGGCCCGGGCCCGCACGGCGGAGACGAGCCGGGGCGCCTCGTGCCGGCTCTCGAGTCGGATGAGCTCGCGCAGGGTGGCCCCGCCCACGATGCCGTCCACCGGCAGGCCGGCGTTGCGCTGGAAGTCGGCCAGCGCCCCCGAGGTCTGGTCGCCGAAGATCCCGTCCACCCGCCCGGTGTCGAAGCCCAGGCTGCACAGCCGCTGCTGCAGCTCGGCCACGTCGTCGCCCCGCACCATGGGGGTCCGGCGGTAGATAAAGCGATCGCCCAATCTAAAGCCGGCTTCGACCAGGGTGTTCCAGGTCTGGCTGCCGCAGATGCCGTCGACCCGGATGCCCCGCTGGCGCTGGAAGGCCTCCACGGCGGCCCGGGTGGCCGGGCCGAAGATCCCGTCGTCGTCGACGGGCGCGCCCGGGACCACGGCGGACAGGCGGCGCTGGATGTCGCGGACGGCGGCCCCGCGGTCGCCGTCGGTCAGGGGAAGGGCTACAGATACTCCGCTATCTCTTGGAGCAGCTGGCCCTTGGGCTTGGCCCCGATCAGGCGGTTCACCGGCTCCCCGTCCTTGAACAGGATCAGGGTCGGGATGCTCATCACGTCGAAGCGGCGCGTCACGTCGAGGTTGTCGTCGATGTTCAGCTTGCCGATCTGGATCTTGCCCGCCTGCTCCTCGGCGATCTCCTCCAGAACGGGGGAGATCATTTTGCACGGGCCACACCACTCGGCCCAGAAGTCCACCAGGACGGGGACATCCGACGCCTTGACATGCTCGTCAAACGTAGCGTCGCTCAGGGTCACAATCTTCTCGCTCATGGGCTCTCCCTTGTCACTGCGGTGTAACCACGGTCCGGGGCCTTTTGTTCCCGCCTACTCGCCGCGCTCCTCCAGCCAGCGCTCGGCGTCGATGGCCGCCATGCAGCCCGAGCCGGCCGAGGTGACGGCCTGGCGGTAGTAGTCGTCCTGCACGTCCCCGCAGGCGAACACCCCGTCGACGCTGGTGCGCGAGGTGCGCCCGAAGGTGCGGACGTAGCCGTTGGCCTCGAGCTCGAGCTGCCCCTTGACCAGGGCGCTGTTGGGCTCGTGGCCGATGGCCACGAAGAGGCCGCTCAGGGCCAGGTCGGATTCGACGCCGGTCACCGTGTGGCGGACGCGCACGCCGCCGACCTTGGTGTCGCCCAGCACGTCGACCACCACGGCGTTCCACCGGAACTCGATCTTGGGGTTCTTGAAGGCCCGGTCCTGCATGATCTTCGAGGCGCGCAGCTCCTCGCGCCGGTGGATGACGGTGACCTTGGAGGCGAAGCGGGTGAGGAAGAGCGCCTCTTCGAGGGCCGAGTCGCCCCCGCCGACCACGGCGATGTGGTCGTCCCGGAAGAAGAAGCCGTCGCAGGTGGCACAGGTCGACACGCCGTAGCCGAGCAGGCGGTCCTCGTTGGGGACGCCCAGCATGAGCGAGCGCGCCCCGGTGGCCAGGATCAGCGCGTCGGCCTCCACCGTGGGCGCCTCGGCCTCGGGGTCGCCCACCCAGGCCGCGACGGGGCTGGCCGCCAGCGACAGCCGGCTCACCTTGGCCGTGCGCAGCTCGGCCCCGAAGCGGATGGCCTGGTCGCGCATGATGCGCATCAGGTCCGGCCCCATGATGCCGTCGACGAACCCCGGGTAGTTCTCCACCTCGGTGGTCAGCATGAGCTGGCCCCCGGGCTGGTCGCTGTTGGACGAGGGCTCGCCCTCGATCACCAGGGGTTCGAGTTGGGCCCGGGCGGCGTAGATGGCGGCGGTGAGGCCGGCCGGGCCCGAGCCGATGATGAGGACCTTGCGGCGTTCACTCATGGGGGGAGGAGACCGTGCCCCGCCGGGAGTACAAGATGAGGCCGACCACCACGAAGATGGCACCCAGGGCCAGGTACGAGACCCAGACCCGCCCGCCCGCCAGGTACACCGTCACCAGCCGGATGAAGCCGATGCACAGGAGGGTGATCACGGTGACGGCGACCACGCCGATGATGACCCCGAACACCACGCCGCGCGAGGCCACGATGGCCGGGCGCACCGCCTTGTCGTTGACCGTGGCCACCACGGTGTCGACGGTGTCGAGGGCCTTGGTGGACCATTCGTCGGTGAAGCTCGCTTCGGGCACAGGCCGAGATTACTCGGCGGCCCCGCCGGCACCGGCCGACGGACGCCGCACCCTCACGTCGTCTCCGGCACGATGTAGCTCACGCCGACGGTGTTGGGGCCGGCGTGGCTGCCGACCACCGGGCCCAGCTGGACGGCGAGGAGGGGGTGCACGGTGGGGATCTCGCTCATCTCGGCCCGCACCTCCTTGATGTCGTCGCAGGCCCCGTCGGCCACGGCCAGGCGCTCCAGCGGGGCGTCGGCCCGCACCTTGTCGGTCATGTAGGCCAGGGCCCGGGTCCGGGTGCGCTGCTTGGACTCCTCGGCCACCACGCCGTCCTTGACCTGGATCACCGGCTTGATGGAGAGGAGCGATCCGAGCAGGGCCTGGGCCCCGCCGATGCGCCCGCCGCGCTGGAGGAAGTCCAGCCCGCCCAGCACGCCGTAGACGTGGAGCCGGCCGGCCCGGCTCAGCGTGTCGGCCTCGAGCTGCTCCAGCCCGGCCCCGGCCTCGGCCTCCTCGGCGGCGGCGATGACCAGGAGGCCCTGGCCCACGGTGACCGAGCGGGTGTCGAGGACGCGCACGGGCACGGCGCCGAAGGTGTCGGCCGCGGTCGTCGCCGAGGCGTAGGTGGCCGAGAGCGCGCCCGAGATGGTCAGGCACAGCACCGCCTCGGCGCCCGCGTCGGCCGCCTGCTGGTAGGCCGCCACGAAGGCACCGGGGGAGGGGGCCGCCGTCTCGGGCAGGGCCCCCTTGCCCTGGCAGCGCACCCAGAACTCGTCGGGCGTGAGCTGGCGGCGGTCCACCAGCTCCTCGTCGCCGAAGCGGATGGTCAGGGGCACCACGCCGATGTGGTGCTTCGCCACCAGGTCGTCGGTCAGGTCACAGGCACTGTCGGTCACGATGTGCACACCGGGCATGCGAGGAGTCTGCCACGGCTTCAGGCGTCCATCCGGGCCGGACGGCGGCGCCCGAGAGCGACGATCACGGCCCCGTAGGCCAGCAGTCCGGCGACCAGCGAGCCCACCACCCGCACCAGCAGGGCCACCCCGCTGGTGGCCCCCGAGAGGTTGGACACCACCAGGACGACGACGCCCATGGCCGCCGTGGCCAGCCCCACCCGGCGCAGCGGGGCCCAGGTCTGCGGGGTGCCGAGGGGCCCGAACCAGCGGCGCAGCACCACCAGGCCGGCCAGCGCGCCGACCGTGTAGGCCACCGAGAGCGACAGGGCCAGGCCGCGCACCCCGAGCGGGCCCACCAGGGCGATGGCCAGGACGATGTTGATCCCGTTCTCGAGCAGGTACAGGAAGAAGGCCACCCTGGTGCGCTGCATGGACTGCAGCACGCGCACGATGTAGAGGTAGGAGCAGAACCCGGGTAGGCCGAGCGCGAACATGGCCAGGGCCTCGCCGGTCTGCAGCGTCTCGGCCGGCGTGCTGTGCCCGTGCCCGAGCAGGAGGGCCACCGCCGGCTTGGCCAGCAGGAGCATGCCCACCGCGGCGGGGATGATGAGGGCCAGCATGGCGCGCCAGCCCCCCGAGAGCCGGGCCAGGAAGGCCCGGGTCTGCCCGGTCGACCACTTCTCGCTGAGGTCGGGGGTGACCACCGACATGATGGTGACGGCCACGATCCCGTAGGGCATCTGCAAGAAGGCGTAGGCGTAGGTGTAGGACGAGACCGGGTCCGTCCCCGCCGCCGTGCCGGCCAGCACGGTGACCACGAAGAGGGCAACCTGGTTGGCCAGCACGAAGCCGAAGGTCCACCCGCCCAGCCGGGCCACCGTGTGCAGGGCCTTGTCGCGCAGGTCCCAGTGCCACCGCACCAGGCTGAGCCGGGCGGCGCGCAGGCTGGGGACGAGCACCACGCACTGGAGCACCACGCCGAGCGAGGTGCCCAGGCCGAGCAGGACGAGTTGGCCCCGGTGCGCCTCCACGCTGGCCAGGTCGGCCCCGTGCCCGGCCCACAGGCCGAACCAGACCAGGATCCCGATGCAGACCAGGTTGTTCACGATGGGCGCCCAGGCCACGGCCACGAAGCGGCGCCGGGTGTTGAGCAGGGCGGTGGCCAGGGCGAAGAAGCCGTAGGCGGCGATCTGGATCACGAACCAGCGCAGCAGCGTGGTGGCCACGGCGCGCTCCTCCAGGACCAGGTGGGTCTCGTGGGGGTGGGCCGAGGTGTCGAGCGCGGTGAGGGCGTGGATGAAGAAGGGGGCGAGGATCCAGGCCAGCACGGTGGTGCTGACCAGCACCACGGCGGACACCGTGAGGATGGCCGAGATGGAGCGCCAGGCCTCGGACTCCTCCCGGTTGGCCAGCTGGTCCACGAACACCGGGATGAAGGTGGCCGACAGCACCCCGCCCAGGACGATGTCGTAGAGGATGTTGGGGGTGATGTTGGCCAGGTTGTAGGCGTCGGCCAGGCGGAACTGGCCCAGGGCCCAGGCCAGGGCCACGATGCGCAGCAGGCCGCTGACCCGCGACACGGTGGTGCCGGCGGCCACCCAGGTGGCCGCCGTGCGCAGCGGCAGGCCGCCGGCCCGGCGGGCGGGGGCGACCATCAGTGGGCCCGGGGTCGACGGCGCCGGCTCCGGCTCCAGGTGCGGGCCCACCACACCAGCAGCACCAGGCCGGCCAGCACGGTCAGCGCGACGCCGACCAGCGAGATGGAGGTCGAGTGGACCGTCACCACGCCCTGGGCGATGGTGAGCGCGCCGTCGGGCGCGCGCAGGGTGACGGTGACCAGCAGGTGGTCACCCGAGGTGCGGGCCCGGGCCGGCACCCGCACCGAGGTGGTGGCGTGGGCCAGCACGAGCGTCCGGGTGGCCCCCCGCGGGAAGGTGAACTTGTCGCTCGAGAGCGTCATGACCACCGTCGTCGTGTACGGCGCCGAGGAGAGCACCGTGATGGGGATGTACGCCGTGCGCGAGGTGAAGGTGATGGTGCCCTCGCTGGCCAGCGAGATCCCCGAGAGCACCCGGTCGAAGCTGCGGTCGTAGGCGTCGAGGGCGGCGGAGCGGCCGGTGCGGCCGAGGCCTTCGACCTGGGTGCCCAGCAGCTGGTCGCCCAGCGCGGTCAGCACGGCCGGGTGCCCGCTCACCGCGGTGGCGAAGGAGCCCAGCCGGGCCCGGTCGGCCACGATGCGCGCCGTCGTGGCGGTCGAGAACCCGCCGGCGTCGGCCACCGAGCCCGACTGCAGGTGCCGGGTGGCCGGCTCGTCGTTGCCGCCCTGGGGCACCTGGGCGAAGAGCTGGTCCAGGGTGACCGGGCTGAGGATCTGGGTGTTGCCCAGCCCGGCCAGCAAGGTGTCGACGAAGGCGGGCGAGGGGTGCCACCCGGCGGGCGGCACCAGCACCACGCCGCGGGGATCGGTCAGGAACTCGTTCTCGAAGTGGATGAAGGCCAGGCCGGCCACCAGCTGGGTGGCGGCCAGGACCGGGTTGCCGGGCTCGGCCACGAAGCGGGCGTCGATCTCGTCGTCGGTGGCCGCCGCGGTGACCCGGTCGCCGTGGGCCAACGGGAGGGTGAAGGGCTGGGCGAAGGTGTAGTTGCTCTGGTTGCCGGGCGTCGACAGGTCGGTGTCGTCGAGGACCAGTTCGCTGGCGTGCGCCGCCGCCAGCCCGGTGGTCAGGTTGGACGCGTCGGCGCTCGAGAGCGGGTCGCCCGTCTGGAGCCACGGCCCGGCCGAGGGGTGCAGCAGGGCGGCGTGCAGCACCTCGGCCCCGCGGGCCAGCTGCAGGGGGATCTCCGACACCAGCCCGGCCCCGCTGAGGGCGGCCACGTTGACGGGCACGTAGGACGGGCTCAGCAGCTGGTCGGTCCCCGGCGCCGTGGTCAGCGCGGCCAGTTCCTGCAGGGCGCGGCGGCCGTCCCGTCCCGCGCCGGTGGCCAGGGTGCCGATCGTGGTCGGGCTGACGTCGAGGGTGGCCGGCGTGGCGTGGTGGGCCGGGGCGGCCAGCACGTCGACCAGCGCCTCGGCGCTCTGCGCCGCCGCCGCGCCACCGGTGCCGCCCACCGGGACGATCCAGGCCACCCGCAGCGGGCCGCCGGAGCCCTGCACGGCCACCCCGGGTTCCTCGTAGGTGAGGAAGGTGGTGAACCGCTCCAGGGGGTTGCCGTCCCCGGTGCGCAGCAGCGCCACCGAGACGGGGTAGACGTCGTCGCAGGTGCCGGTGCCCGGCTGGCAGCCCAGAACCACGGTGGGTGCCCCGGCCGCGCAGGTGCCCGCCGGTCCGGGGGTGGGGGGCGCCGCCGCGGCGTCGGGCAGGACGGTGACGCAGGTGTCGGCCGCCGCGCCGGTGGGCGTGTCGGCCACGGGGACCGGCGGCAGCCGGGCCAGGACCCCCTTGTCGGGCACGGCGCCGGCCGCCTGCTCGAACTCGGAGCGGTTGTCGATCCGGTTGTAGACGGTGACGGCGACGTGCAGGTCGGCCGCCGGTCCGGCGTCGCCACCGACGGCGAGGGCCAGCGTGAACCCGGGCTGAGCCGGGGTGACCCATTGGGTCTGGCCGGCCAGCGTCAGGTCGGGGGCGGCGGGGCGCGCCGCCGCGGTGGCGGTGGCCCCGGCCGGCCGG
>JBKQIP010000114.1:0-10933 GCA_052148295.1 Acidimicrobiales bacterium | reverse complement strand
CGCACCACCGGCCGCGCCGAGGCCATGGACGTCATCGACGCCTTCTTCTCCACCGAGTTCGACGGAGGTCGCCACCAGCGCCGCATCGACCAGATCACCGACCAGGAAAGGCAGCAGCCGAGCCCATGAGCAGCCCTCCGTCCGCCTCGCCCTTCAGCCGCTGGCTCAGCGACGACCCCGACGTCCTCGCCCTGCTGGGCGACGAGGCCGAACGCCAGGCCTCCACGCTCCAGCTCATCGCCTCGGAGAACTTCACGTCGACCGCCGTGCTGGCCGCCACCGGTTCGATCCTCACCAACAAGTACGCCGAGGGCTACCCCGGGCGGCGCTACTACGGCGGCAACCAGGTCATCGACGAGGTCGAGGACCTGGCGCGCACCCGGGCCACCGCGCTCTTCGGCGCGGCACACGCCAACGTGCAGCCCCACGCCGGGGCCAACGCCAACCTGGCCGTCTACCAGGCGCTCCTGCCCCACGGATCCACCATCTTGGCCATGCGGCTCGACCACGGGGGCCACCTGACCCACGGGTCCCCCGCCTCCATCACCTCGAAGATCTGGCGCTTCGTGTCCTACGGGGTGACCCCGGCCGGCGACGACCCCGAGCGGCCGGGCGAGGTCATCGACTTCGACCAGGTGGCCGACCTGGCCAAGTCCGAGCAGCCGGCGCTGATCGTGGCCGGGTCGACCGCCTACGCCCGGACCATCGACCCCGCGCCCTTCCGCGAGATCGCCGACAGCGTGGGCGCGCTCTTCATGTTCGACGCCGCCCACCCGGCCGGCCTCATCGCCGGCGGGGCCCATCCGAGCCCGGTGGGCGTGGCCGACGTGGTCACCCTGACCACGCACAAGACCCTGCGCGGTCCGCGGGGTGGGGCCATCCTGTGCGGGGAGGACCTGGCCAAGAGGATCGACAGCGCCGTCTTCCCAGGCCTCCAGGGCGGCCCGCTCGAGCACGTCATCGCGGCCAAGGCGGTGGCCTTCGCCGAGGCGGCCCGGCCCGAGTTCCGCCGGTACGCGGCGCAGGTGGTGGCCAACGCGGCCGCCCTGGCCGCCGCCCTGGGCGCGCAGGGCTTCCGCCTGGTCTCGGGCGGGACGGACAACCACATGGTCCTGATCGACCTGCGCCCGTTCGACGCCGAGCTCACCGGCAAGGTGGCCCAGGAGGTGCTCGACCGCGCCGGGATCACCTGCAACCGCAACACCATCCCCGATGACCCCCGCTCGGCCTTCATCACCTCGGGGCTGCGGCTGGGCACGGCGGCGGAGACGACCGCCGGCATGGGCACCCCCCAGATGGAGACCATCGCCCAGCTGATCGGCCGGACGCTGCGGGCGCGTTCCGACGAGTCCGCCATCGCCGCCATCCGGGCCGAGGTCGCCGACCTCTGCGCCGCCTTTCCGCCCTACCCGGACCTCTTGCGCTAGGGCATGCCCGACGTCGGCTGGTACGTGCTGGTGCTGGTCGTGGCGGCCGGAGCGACCGCAGCCCTCACCACGCCGGCCCGCCGCATCTCGCTGCGGGTGGGCTACGTCGACCTGCCCAACGAGCGCAAGATGCACACCCGGCCCATCCCCTACGGGGGCGGGGCGGCCATGTTCCTCGGCTTCCTGGTGGCCATGCTGGCCGCGGCGGCCGTGCCGGCCCTGCGCCCGATCTTCACCGACTCCTCCGAGCCCATGGGCGTGGTGCTGGCCGCCGGGGCCATCTTCGCCGTGGGCCTGATCGACGACGTGCGCGACATGTCGGCCCCGGCCAAGATGGCGGGCCAGGTCCTCGCCGCCAGCATCTTGTACTTCATGGGCGTGACCATGTACGAGTTCAAGGTGCCCTTGGCCGGTTTCGTGGTGCTGACCCCGGGCATCATCCCCCTCATCACGGCGCTGTGGGTCATCGCCCTGACCAACGCCATCAACTTCATCGACGGGCTGGACGGCCTCGCCGCCGGGGTGGTGGCCATCGGCAGCGGGGCCCTGGCCGTCTACGGGGTGCGCCTCATGGGCCTGGGCCTGCTGCCCACCGACAACCTGGGCCCGCTGGTGGCGGTGATCGCCTGCGGGATCTGCCTCGGCTTCCTCCCCTTCAACTTCAACCCGGCCCGGATCCTGATGGGGGATGCCGGCGCCCTCCTGCTGGGTGTGCTCATGGCCGCCTCCACCATGGTGATCGGGGGCCGGGTGCCCACCTCGGTGCCGACCAGCGGGGTGACCTTCTTCTTCTTCGCCCCGCTCTTCGTCCCCTTCTTCATTCTGGGGGTGCCCATCGTCGACATGGCCTTCGCCTTCGTGCGCCGCACGGCCCGGGGGCAGTCCTTCCACTCGCCCGACAAGGAGCACATCCACCACCGCCTGCTCCGGCTGGGCCACGGTCCGCGGCGCACCGTCCTGATCCTGTGGGCCTGGACGGCCATCCTGTCGGGGTTCCTGCTGTTTCCCCTGTTCATGCACCAGGTCAACGCCATCATCCCCCTCGGGGCGGCCGCCCTGGGCGTGGCGCTGTACACGTTCTTCCATCCGGGGCTGCGCAAGGGCGGCTCCGGCCTCGACCCCGAGGAGGAGGCGGGCCGCCTCAGCCCCCCCTCAGCAACGGCGGACGACGCCTCTGAGGTGGTCAGACTCTCGCCCTGACCGTTTGGACGCCATCCGGACCGGGGTGCGATGATACCGGCTGTGTTCTCCGTCCACCTCGCCACGCCTGACGCCGCCAGCGCGGCCCCTCAGACGTCGGACTCTGGCTCGCCACGCATCGCGTAAAGGGGAAGAACTCGCGTGTGTGGTCAAGTAGGTGTCGCTGTGCGCGCCCGGGTCGGTGACCGAGTCCCCGTCCCCCGGGGGGGAGCCCGGTTCGGGCGGCGGGGCACCGCGCCCACCCAGGTTGGGCGACTTCTTCTTCCTGGGGACGGCGTGTGCCATCAGCGTGATCGGCGCCGGCGCGGCCGGGTACGCCCTGGACGCCTGGCTGGGCACGGCCCCCTGGCTGACGTTCGCCGGATTGGCCTTCGGCATCATCTCGGCCGTGCTGATCTGCGTGGCGGAGGTCCGAAAGTTCTCGTGACGCCCCAGAAGGTGTGGGAGGTCCCCGGCCGGTGATGTTCGCCAGTATCGGACTGCCCGACATCGTGCGGGTGTCCCGCCGGACCGTGTTGAGCGCGCTGGTGTTCGGCGTCGTTGGCCTGGTCGTGTGCCTCGCCCTCGGCGCGCCGTTGACCGGTCTCGGCCTGTGCATCGGCATCGGGCTGGGCATCTTCAATTTCCGGCTGATCCAGCGCTCGGTCATCAAGGTGGGCGCCCGGGCCGACGAGAACCACCGGCGGCCCCTGGCCCTGAACACGGCGGGGCGACTCGCCGCCATCTCGGTGGTGGCGCTGGGGCTCCTGTTCCTGTCCTTCGACCTCGGGCTGGGTGTGCTGGCCGGGATCGCCCTGTTCCAGGTGCTGCTGCTGGCCAACGTGGCCCGTTCCATGTTCAAGATGGGGCGCGGCGGCGTATCCGACATGTTCGACGCGGCCACCGCCGTCTCGCTCCGCGACGACGAGACCGGGGAGGGGTGAGCGTGGTCCCGCTCCTGTCGCACCTCGTCCCGGCCACCGACATCACGGTCGGTGACCACATCGTCCAGGGTGGCTTCGACATCGACACCGTCTGGGCCACGTTCGTGGCCGCCATCGTGGTGTGCCTGCTCGGGTGGAAGTTGCGGCGCGAGATGACCAGTGGCACGCCGGGCCGCTTCCAGGCGGCCTGGGAGATCGGCATCGGGGCCCTGACCAGGCAGGTTGACGGATCGATCGGGCCGGCCGGCGCATCGGTCATCCCGCTGGCGGCCACCCTGTTCATCTTCATCTTCGTATGCAACCTGTTCGAGGTGGTCGGGTTGGGCGCCCGCTACGAGTGGCTGCTGGCCCCCAACGCGGACATCAACCTGCCGTTGGCCATGGCGCTCTACGTCATCGTCCGCGTCCACATGGCATCGGTCCGGGCCCGGGGGGCCAAGGGGTACTTCAAGCACTACTGCACGCAGCCCTTCCCCCTCTTCCTGCTGCCGTTCAACATCTTCATCAACCTGGTGGAGGAGATCGCCAAGCCCATCACGCTGGCCCTCCGACTCTTCGGCAATCTCCTGTCGGGCACGTTGATGCTGTCGCTCATCGCCGCTCTCGGGGTGTGGACCCTCGGCCGGATCCCCATCGGCAACATCCTGGTGCTCATCCTCAATCCGATCTGGAAGCTCTTCGACCTGGGGATCGGCGGCATCCAGGCCTTCATCTTCGCCCTGCTCACCATCTTGTACTTCGACGTGGCCATGCAGACCGACCACGACGACGATCACGAGGGTGGACCGGAGCTCACCCACGCGCCCGAGGCGGCGCCGGCGCCGGCGCCGGCGCTCGCCGGTCCCGATCTCTAAACCACTTACCAAAGGAGAAAAACCAAATGGCAGACACAACGGCACAGGCCATCCAACTGGCCGGGGCCATGGTCGGCGGTGGCCTGGCCCTGGGTGGCGGCGCCATCGGCGCCGCGGTGGGCGACGGCCTGGCCGGAAGCGCCACCATCAACGGTGTGGCCCGGCAGCCCGAGGCCCAGGGACGGCTCTTCACCATCATGTTCCTGACCGTGGGCCTGGTCGAGGCCATGTACTTCATCAACCTGGCGTTCACCGCCCTGTTCATCTTCTCGCTCTACAAGAAATAGGCCGGCGGCGGGACCCGGGTCACGGCCCTTCCGCCGTGGCCGGGGCACCATTTCACCAAGGCAAAGGTTCAGGACACCATGCTCATCGCAAGCAGCAATTTCCTCATCCCCAATTCGACGCTCTTCGTCGAGCTGGCCGCCTTCCTCATCGTCCTGTGGTTTCTGTCGCATTTCGTGCTCCCCCCCCTGCGCAAGGCCCTGGACCAGCGGGCGGCCCTGATCAGCAGCGAGCTGGCGGCGGCGGACGAGGCCAAGGCCGACGCGGCGGCGGCGGACGACGACCGCCGGGCCGCCCTGGAGGAGGCGCGTCAGCAGGCCCGCGAGATCGTGGCCCAGGCCAACCGCACGGCCGAGCAGGTGCGCACCGACGCCCAGGCCAGCGGGCAGAGCGAGTACGAGCGCATCGTGGGCAACGCCGCCACCGAGGTGGCGCTGGCGCGGCAGCGCGCCGTCGAGGAGGCCGCCGGCCGCATGGGTGAGATCGTCCTCGATGTGGTCGAGCGCATCATCGGGCGCGAGGTCAACTTCGAGGCGCACCGCGATCTCATCGACGAGGCGGTGAGCGCACTGCGGGCCGACGCGGAAGGGAGCGCGCCGGCCGGGGCGGGCACGCGCCCGTGAACCCGACGCTCGAGGGCTACACCGCCGCCGTCCTGGAATTCGCCCCGGCCGAGGCGCGGCCCGGCCTGGCCGGCGAGCTCGAGTCGATCGAGCGGCTGGTGCTGGACACCCCGGCGTTGCGCGCCGCGCTGACCGACACCGCCGTGAAGGGCCCGGCCCGGCTGGCGGTCATGAACGACCTCTTCGGGGGGAGGGTCTCGCCGACCGCCTGCCGGGCGGCGGCCTTCGCCACCTCGGTGGTGTCGGCACCCGACGTGCTCGCCGCGCTGGCCTGGCTGGCCGTCCGGGCCCGCCACGCCGCGGAGGGACGGCCGATGCCCGACGAAACGCTCGGCCTGACCGAGTCGCGGCGGCGGGTCGGCGGCTACGCCCAGGCGGTGTTCGAGACGATGGCGACGGCGGAGCTGGAGGAGGTCGAGGACGAGCTGTTCCGCTTCGCCCGGATCGTCGAGTCGACGCCGGCCCTACGCAGTGCGCTGGTCGATCGCGACCTGGCCGTCGAGGCCCGCCAGGGTCTGGTCACCCAGCTGCTCGAGAGCAAGGTGGAGGCGGGGACGCTGGCGCTGGTGCGCTACCTGATCGCGGCCGGACGGGCCCGTGACGTCGTGGGCAGCCTCGACTGGCTGGTGGAGCAGGCGGCCGCGGCCCGGGGCTGGCGGATCGCCCGGGTGCGGGCCGCCGCGCCGATCGAGGACGCCCAGCGCACGAGCCTGTCGGAGTCCCTGGCCTCGCTGACCGGCCTTCCGGTGGAGCTGCAGGTCGAGATCGACCCCGACCTGCTCAGCGGCGCGGTCATCCGGATCGGTGATCTCCAGGTCGACGCCACCGCCCGGGGGCGGATCGACGCCCTGCGCGAGCACCTGGCCCCCGGGGGCTGGGAAGACGAGGGATTCCGCGCCCACCCGGGGCCCACCGGAACGACACAGAGAGAGGGAGCAGGTTGATGGCAGAGCTGACGATCGACGCCGGCGAGATCACCGCGGCGCTGCAGCGCCACGTGGAGGAGTACACCCCGGCCGTGGGGACCGAGCAGATCGGGCGGATCGTGGAGGTGGGCGACGGGATCGCCCGCGTGTCCGGCCTGCCCAGCGCGGCGGTGAACGAGTTGCTGGAGTTCGAGGACGGGACGCTGGGACTGGCCCTCAACCTGGACGAGGACACCATCGGCGCCGTCGTCCTGGGCGACGTGGACAACCTCGAGGAGGAGCAGATCGTCAAGGCCACCGGCCGGATCCAGACGGTCCCGGTCGGCGATGCCATGTTGGGCCGTGTGGTCAACGCGCTGGGCGAGCCGATCGACGGCAAGGGGCCCATCGAGTCCCACGTCACCCGGCGCATGGAGGTGCAGGCTCCGGGCATCGTCGGGCGCCAGCCGGTGAGCGAGCCGATGCAGACGGGGATCAAGGCCATCGACGCCATGACCCCCATCGGGCGGGGCCAGCGTGAGCTCATCATCGGCGACCGCAAGACGGGCAAGACGACGGTGGCCGTGGACACCATCATCAACCAGCGCGGTCAGGGGATGAAGTGCATCTACGTGGCCATCGGGCAGAAGAACTCGTCGGTGGCCCAGACGGTGGCGACGCTCGAAGATCACCAGGCCCTGGACTACACCGTGGTGGTCGTGGCCTCGGCGGGCGAGCCCGCACCGTACAAGTACCTGGCGCCCTACGCCGGCTGCGCCATGGGCCAGCACTGGATGGAGCAGGGCGAGCACGCGCTCATCATCTACGACGACCTCTCCAAGTAGGCGGAGGCCTACCGGTCCGTCTCCCTGCTCCTGCGGCGCCCGCCGGGCCGCGAGGCCTACCCCGGCGACGTCTTCTACCTGCACTCACGCCTGCTCGAGCGCGCTGCCAAGCTGTCCGACGCGCGCGGCGGGGGATCCTTCACCGCCCTCCCGGTCATCGAGACCAAGGCGGGCGACATCTCGGCCTATATCCCCACCAACGTCATCTCCATCACCGACGGTCAGGTCTTCCTCGAGACCGACCTCTTCAACTCGGGCATCCGGCCGGCCATCAACGTGGGCAACTCGGTGAGCCGGGTGGGCAGCGCGGCGCAGGTCAAGGCCATGAAGCAGGTGTCGGGGACCCTCAAGCTCGACCTGGCCCAGTTCCGCGAGCTCGAGGCCTTCGCCACCTTCGGCTCCGAGCTCGACAAGGTGTCCCAGGCCCAGCTCGATCGCGGGTACCGCCTCACCGAAGTGCTCAAGCAGCCGCAGAATGCGCCGGTGCCGGTGGAGGAGCAGGTCCTGGTGATCTACGCCGGGACCAAGGGATGGACGGACACGGTAGCGGTCAGCGACGTGCAGCGCTTCTCCACCGAGGTCATCGAATACTTCAAGGGCAACCACCCCGACGTGCTCGACACCATCCGCACCACCGGGGCCCTGCCCGACGGGGACGCGATCGACAAGGGTCTGACGGCGTTCCTCGAGGGCTTCGACACGGGGAAGGTCGACTGACGCATGGCCGGAGGCCAAGAGCGCGTCCTGCGGCGCCGCATCCGCAGCGTGCAGTCGACCAGGAAGATCACCAAGGCGATGGAGCTCATCGCGGCGTCGCGCATCGTGCGGGCCCAGAGCCGGATCGCGGCCAACCGCCCCTACCGCCTGGGGATGGACCGGATCCTCCGGCAGGCCGCCGCCGACGATCCCCTGGCCGCCGCCAAGCTGCTCGGCACACCGGAGTCGCCCCAGCGCGTGGGCATCCTGGCCATCGCCGGCGACCGGGGTCTGGCGGGGTCCTACAACTCGGGCGTCCTGCGCGCCACCGAGCGCCTCCTGACCGAGCACCGGAACGCGGGCGTGGTGGTGACCCTGTGGACGGTGGGCCGGAAGGCTCCGCCCTACTTCCGCTATCGCGGGGAGGCGATCACCCGCTCCTTCGTCGGTATCGCCGACCGCCCGGAATTCTCCGACGCGCGTGACGTGGCCGCCCACGTTCTCGCCCCGTTCCAGTCGGGGGAGATCGAGATGGTCCAGCTGGTCTCGACCCGCTTCATCTCCGCCGGGACCCAGCGGGTCGAGACGGAGCAGCTCCTCCCCTTGCCGCTGCCCGAGACGGACCCCGAGGAGCCCACCCCCGCCGCCGCCGGGCCGACGGGTTACACCGAATTCGAGCCCGACGCCGAGACGCTGCTGGCCGGGCTAGCCCCGCGAGCGACGGAAGCGGAGATCTTCGCCGCCCTGCTCGAAGGGTCGGCCTCGTTCTACACCGCGCAACAGCGCGCCATGGCGGCGGCGACGGAGAACGCAGACGAGTTGGTCCGCACCCTGACCCGCGTCATGAACCGCGCCCGTCAGGACGCCATCACCACCGAGATCATGGAAATCGTGGGCGGCGCCGAGGCGCTCCGCCAGTCGAAGGGAGCTTGACCACAATGACCACCACCGCTCAGGACACCTCTCCTGCGGGGACACTGGAGGACGGCCGCATCGTGTCCATCGCCGGGCCCGTGGTCGACGTGGAGTTCCCGCCACACGCGCTGCCCGAGATCAACCACGCCGTCGAGTTCACCATCGAACTGGAGGGCGCGGCCGTCGTGGTCACCGCCGAGGTGGCCCAGCAGATCGGCGAGGGCCGGGTGCGCTGCATCTGCATGCAGCAGACCGACGGCCTGGTCCGGGGCGCGCCGGTGCGCAACCTGGGCCGGGGCATCACTGTGCCGGTGGGCAACGCGGTGTTGGGACACGTCTTCAACGTGCTGGGGAAGCCGCTCGACACCGATGCCATCGAGGGCGTCGACGACTATTGGGAGATCCACCGCAGCGCGCCAGCCTTCGACCAGCTCGAACCCCGGTCCGTGATGTTCGAGACGGGGATCAAGGTGGTCGACCTGCTCGAGCCCTACGTGACGGGGGGCAAGATCGGCCTGTTCGGTGGGGCCGGCGTGGGCAAGACCGTCATCATCCAGGAGATGATCCACCGGGTGGCCCAGCAGCACGGCGGTGTGTCGGTCTTCGCCGGGGTGGGCGAGCGCACCCGGGAAGGCACCGACATGTGGCTCGAGATGCAGGAGTCGGGCGTGATCGACAAGGCCGCCCTCGTCTACGGCCAGATGGACGAGCCTCCCGGCGTCCGGTTGCGCGTCGGCCTGGCCGCGCTGACCATGGCCGAGTACTTCCGGGACGTCCAGAACCAGGACGTCCTGCTCTTCGTGGACAACATCTTCCGCTTCGTCCAGGCCGGCTCGGAGGTCTCGACCCTGCTCGGGCGCATGCCCTCGGCCGTGGGCTACCAGCCGACCCTGGCCGACGAGATGGGTGAGCTCCAGGAGCGCATCACCTCGACCAAGGGCAAGTCGATCACCTCGCTGCAGGCGGTCTACGTGCCGGCCGACGACTACACCGACCCCGCGCCGTTCACCACCTTCACCCACCTCGACGCCACCACCGAGCTGTCCCGTCAGATTGCCGCCCTGGGTATCTACCCCGCCGTCGACCCGCTGGCCTCGACCTCGAACATCCTGGCGCCCGAGGTCGTGGGCGACCGGCACTACGCGGTGGCCCGGCGCGTCCAAGAGGTGCTGCAGCGCTACAAGGAGCTGCAGGACATCATCGCCATCCTCGGCATGGACGAGCTCTCCGAGGAGGACCGGGTGACGGTGACCCGCGCCCGCAAGATCCAGCGGTTCCTGTCGCAGCCCTTCTTCGTGGCCGAGGTCTTCACCGGGGTCCCGGGCATCTTCGTGCCCATCGACGAGACCGTGGAGTCCTTCGAGGCTCTGGTCAACGGCGACCTCGACCACATCCCCGAGCAGGCCTTCCTCAACGTCGGCGGGGTGGAGTCGGTGCTGGCCAAGTCCAAGACCCTTCAGGAGGAGGCCGGCTAGTGCCCGACGGCGTCTTCGGGGTGGAAGTGGTCACGCCCGAGCAGTCCCTCCTGGCCGGTGGCACCACCTCGGTCGTCCTGACCTCCTCCGAAGGCGACCTCACCGTGCTCGACGGGCACACCTCGCTGATCGCCGACGTGGCCCCGTGCCTGGTCAAGGTTGAGCAGCCCGACGGGACGCTGGTCCGTCTGGCCGTCCACGGCGGGTTCCTGCAGGTGGACACCAGCGCCGGTGCCGCCGAGGGGCTGGCCGAGGGGGACGGCCCCCTGCCCGGCCTGTCGACCAGGGTCACGGTGCTGGCCGGCATCGCCGAGCTGGCCCAGGAGATCGACGTCCCACGAGCCGAGCAGGCGCGGGACGCCGCCGCGGCGCGCGTGGGGGAGCTGGCGTCGGCGCGGGGAGGGGCGTCCGACCTGAGCGCGGGTGCGGACGACCGCGAGCTGGCCGAGGCCGAGCGGGCGCTGGGCCGGGCCCAGTTGCGGCTCAGCGTGGCCGGGTCGGTCGAATGACCCGGTTCAGGAGAACGAGACCGAGCTGAACTCGGAGAGCTTGGCCAGCGCGTGGCTGGCGTCGATCTTGCGCACGGTGCCCGACTTCGAGCGCATGACCAGCGACTGGGTGGTGGCACCGGACTCGTGGTAGTGCACGCCCTGGAGGAGCTCGCCGTCGGTGATCCCGGTGGCGGCGAAGAAGCAGTTGTCTCCCCGGACCAGGTCCTCGGTGGTCAGGATGGCGTCGAGGTCGTACCCGGCTTCGACCGCGGTGCGGCGCTCGCTGTCGTCGCG
>JBKQIP010000113.1:0-11893 GCA_052148295.1 Acidimicrobiales bacterium | reverse complement strand
TCAACCTGTCCCCCGGCCAGACCAGGGCCAACCTGGTCGTGGCCACGCTGAACGCCTCGGGGCAGATCATCATCGACAACAGCGCCGGCAGCACCAACGTCGTGGTCGACGTCGAGGGGTGGTACTCCTAGGAGAGCGGCCGGCAGGCGCGCCCAACGTCGAGATGGTCGAGCACTTCGCCACCCACCGGGATCGGTAGGGTTGAGCATCTCGCACGGGTGCCCACCGAGGGCGCACACCTCGGACCGGTGATTCGACCTCGCAGCGCGGACACAGTGCTTTCGTCGGCGAACCTACGGGTCATGGTCTCCTCTGATCCGTGGAGCATGGCGATCGTCGACCCGGCGGACCGAGTCGTGCTCGGCGAGGCACCGCGGTCCGGTGACGCCGGTCCCGGCGGCCCAATTGGCTTTCAGGCTGGTCCGGACGCGCCGAGGCGCCGCTGGCGCGCCGGCCCGGCGCGCCAGGCCGCGGGACCCGAGAACGAAGTGCCTCCGGGAACACAGGGTTGGTGTCACGCCACGCGGATCAAGACCGTGTCGCCCGGCGGGGATTGCTTCGCGGCCGAGCTCGAAACCGACGACCGTGCCGGTCGCGGCTTGGCGGTCACCATCGAGCTGGTCGACGCCCACACCGTGGCCGTGCGCGCCGAGGTGCTCGGCGACGGGGCCGACGTGGAGGCCATGTCGCACGGCTTCTCCGTAGGTGAGCACGAACGGTTCCTCGGATTCGGGGAGCGTTCCCATGCCGTCGGGATCGGGCGCGGGGTGATCGAGCACTACGTCGGTGAAGGGCCGTTCCAGACGCACGAATATCCGTGGCTGGGCGATTCCGTCCCGTCGTGGGGCCTACGGCAACGGCTCGACGCCACGTACTTTCCCGTTCCCTGGGTGCTCTCGACCGCAGGCTACGGAGTTCTCCTCGACGTTGACGAGATCAGCTACACGCGGGTGCGGACCGAATTGGGAGACCGCTGGAGCGTGGAAGTCGAGGCATCCCGGCTCGTCTATCGCGTCTTCGACGGTCCCACGCCGTTGGAGGCGCTGTCCCGCTTCTCGGAGGCGACCGGGCGCCAGTCCGAGCCCGAGCGGTGGTTCTTCGGACCGTGGTACCAGACCGGGCACGCCAACCATGTGCCGGCCGAGGAGGAGCGCCGGCAGCTCGAGCGTCTCCGTGCCGCCGGTGCCCCGGTGTCGGCGGCCGAGACGCACTGCCGGTACCTTCCCCTGGGCGAGGACCGGGGGCACGAGGCCGAGGAGCGGGGGCGCGTCGGCTACTTCCACGCCGAGGGGCTCGCCACCACCAGCTACCTCAACCCGCTGGTCGGCGTCGAGTACGAGGAGGCCTTCGGCCGGGCGGCGGCCAGCGCTGCCCTGCAGCGCCGCCACGACGGCGAGCCGTACGTGTTCCAGGCCTATGTCGGTGGCCGCAGGCCGCCTTACACGCTCGAGGCCCAGCACGACTTCACGGCTCCGGCCGGGCCGGACTGCTTGGAGGGGATCGCCGCACGCATCGTCGACGCCGGCCACGACGGATGGATGGAGGATTTCGGCGAGTACACCCCGCTCGATGCCTTCCAGTTCGACGGCGGCACCGGCACCGGCGCCCACAACCGCTATCCGACCGACTACCACGCGGCCGCGGCGGCGGTGGCGGCGCGCCTCGAGGTTCGCCACGGGCGGTCCCTGGTCCGCTTCGGCCGCTCCGGCTGGCGGGGGACGGCCGCGGTGGCGCCGATCGTCTGGGGTGGGGACCCCACGACATCATGGGGCTTCGACGGCCTGGCCAGCGCGGTGATCTGCGGCCTGTCGATCGGGGCCAGCGGGGTGGCGATGTGGGGAAGCGACACCGGCGGCTTCTTCTCGACGGACCAGCGGCTCACTCCCGAGTTGTTGCGGCGCTGGATCCAGTTCGCGGCGCTCACGCCCCTGATGCGGACGAAAGCGGGGGGCATCGAGATACCGCCGTACGAACGCCCCCAGATATGGGACGACGATGTGATCGGGACCTGGCGGCGCTGGGCCAGCCTGCACACCCAGCTCAACGACTACCTCATGGCGGCTTGTGCGACGTATCGGCGGACGGGCCGCCCGATCATGACAGCACTCGAGCTGGCCCCTCCCGACGAGCCCGTCTGTGCCGGGGTGGACGACACGTACCTCTTCGGTGACGAACTGCTGGTCGCCCCTGTCCTCGCGCCGAAGTGCTCCCGACGGCGCGTGGTGCTCCCTCCGGGTGAGTGGATCGCCCTGTGGAGCGCCGTCCGGTTCGACGACTCGGTCCGGGGTCTGGTGATGCTCGGTGGGCGCGACGGCGACGTTCGAACCCACCAGGGACCAGGTGAGATCATGGCCGACGTCGTCGCCGACGAGATCCCCGTGTACGTGCGAGCAGGAGCCCTGATCGGCCTGCTCTCCCCCGACGTGGACACGCTCAGCCCGTACGGCGACGCCGCACCGGTGGTGGGATGGGCTGAGCGAGATGATCGCCGGTGCCTGTTCGCCTTTCCGGCCGCTCCGTGGAGCGGTGCGCTCGGGCCCGGTCTGACCGCCCGGAGTGAGCTGACCGATGGGCGGTGGCGGTTCGAGGTTTCGTCCGACCGCCCTCGCACCTTCGAGCTTTCGGCTTGGATGGGAAGGGCGGGACATCCGACCGCCCTGACGGTTGCATTGGGTGAGTTGCGAAACGGCGTCTGGTCTTACGACGACTCGTCCTCCGTGCTCCGCTGCTCGCTGACGGGCTCAAGGCTGGCTGCCGAGGTGCAGGTCAACCGCGAGTTCGCCCAGCAGGCCGACGTGGTCCCAGTGACGTCATGACCAGTTCCTGTCCAACGACGGGGCGGCACGCGCCGACCCTTGCGGACGAAGCGAGCCTCGTCGCTTACCCGGAGCGTCTCCTCAGCTCCTCACCGAAGGGAGTCGTCAGCAGCACGCCGACGTGGACCTCGGTATCGCTGCCCAGCGTCTCTACGGTTTCCCATACCTCGAGTCCGACGGTGGGTCCGTGCTTCCACTGGATGATGGTCGTCACATCTCGCCCCAGCACGCTGCTCAACACACTCTGAAGGGCGACGCGGATGCTCTCGGGTAGCGCCTGGAGAAACGAGGTGACTTCGCTGCGAGCGTCATCGGAGAGGTTTGTGGTGAGCCCCGAGGAGACCACCACCTGGTCCAGGCTCTGAGTCTGGAATCTGACAAGCAGATCCTGGCGCTCGTCGCCGCTCGTATTGATCAACTGGTTGATGACGGGGAGCAACACTGTGATGTACATGCAAGTAAGGGTATCGCACGACCCCTGCTCGGCCTTTGGCGAATTCCCCGAGCCAGAGGCAAAGGGCGCTGGCGACATCGGTGACCTATTCTGCGCTATGCCCGAGACGAGCTACGCGAGACGGGGCGACCTGCACGTTGCCTATCAAACGGTCGGTACGTCTGACCTAAATCTCGTGCTGGTCGGTAACTGGTTCGGGAACATCGAGCTGATGTGGCAGGGGCAGCCATTGAACCGTTTCCTGCAGCGGCTGTCTTCGTTCTCCCGCCTCCTCATTTTCGACAAGCTCGGGGTGGGACTGTCCGATCCCGTCACTCCGACGGCCCTACCGACGCTGGAGGAGTGGATCGGCGATATTCGGGTCGTGATGGACGACACCAAGATGGAGCGCGCCGCGCTCGTCGGCGCTGGCACCGGCGGGCCCATGGTCATGCAGTTCGCCGCCACCCACCCAGAACGGGTCACGGCCTTGATCCTGGTGAATACCTACGCCCGCTTCATGGGGGCACCGGACTATCCCCACGGGATCACAGAGGACGACCGTGAGCGTCTCCTGAAGATCTCGTACGTCGACGACCGAAGCGTTTCGTTCGTAGCGGGAGCAAGTGGTGATGAGGGCTTTCGCTCTTGGTGGCGTCACTACCTCCGCCAGTCGGTGAGCCCGGGGACGGCCAGTGCCATGCGGCGGGCGATGTTCGATGTGGACGTGCGATCGGTCCTGCCTGCCATCTGCGTCCCGACGCTCATCCTGCATCGACGGGATAACAATTGGGTCCGTGCTCCCCATGCCCTCTATTTGGCCGAGCACATCCCGAATGCGACCCTTGTGGAGGTGCCTGGGGACGAGGACATCTACTTCCTCGGTGACGCGGATCGGCTGCTTGACGAGATCGAGGAGTTCCTCACTGGGATGCCGCCGGCGGTCCGATCGGACCGCCGACTGGCGACCATGTTGTTCACCGACATCGTGGATTCGACAGCGACGGCAAGTCGTCTGGGCGATCGTCGGTGGCACGAACTCCTCGATCGTCACGATGCCGTAGTCGAAGTCTCACTGGAGCACTTCCAGGGTCGAAAGGTCAACCCGACCGGGGACGGAATGTTGGCGGTGTTCGACGGTCCCGGTCGAGCGATCGCGTGCGCACGCGCTCTGCATCACCAGTTGTCGGACCTGGGCCTCGACATTCGAGCTGGTATCCACACGGGTGAGGTCGAGGTGCGGGGAGACGACATCGCAGGTCTGGGGGTCAACGTCGCAGCTCGCATCTCGGCACTGGCCAAGAAGGGCGAGATCCTCGTGTCCTCGACGGTTCGCCAACTCGTCAGTGGTTCTGGCACCGCGTTCATCGACCGGGGCGCCACGCCGCTCAAGGGCGTCGACGAGGAGTGGCATATCTACCAGGTCGCCGCCTGAGCCTCGGGTGGGCCTGAGGGGACCTCGCGCACTGGTAGCCGTTGGCCGGATTTCCCACGTACGTGATCACGGTTACAGCGGCAGGCGAGTGCGACGCATATAGCCGTAGCGCGGTCTCGGCATTACGAGCTCACACCCGCGCGACGGGTATCAACTGCACCTCGAGGGCTTGGGGCCCGTGAGCCCAAGGGACCCCAACCGGGTCATAGCGGCCCGGCCGCACTGGGGTGACCGAGGCCACGTTGTCGAGGAACACCTCGACGGCAACCCGAGCCTCGAGTCGGGCCAAGCCGGCTCCGGGGCACACATGGGGTCCACCTCCGAAGGCCAGGTGGCCGCGCGGATCGGGGCGGTCAAGTCGGAATCGGCCGGCGTCTTCGAAGTGTGATTCGTCCCGGTTCGCTGACGCCACCCCGAAGGCGATCTTGTCACGAGGGCAGAGCCGCTGACCATGAAGTTCGGTGTTGACGGTGCAGGTACGCATGAGGAACCGGATAGGCGGGTCGTGGCGCAGGGACTCCTCGACGGCGACCGGGATCATTTGACGGTCTGCGCGCAACTGCTCGAAGAGGGCTGGATCGTTGGTCAGGGACCACAGGAGGTTGGCGATGAGGTGGCGGGTGGTCTCGTTCCCAGAGATAAAGAGGAACGCGAGTTGGGTGCGCGCTTCGACGTCGGTCAGACGACGACCCTGCACCTCGGTGCTGATCAGGCGGGTGATGAAGTCGTCACGGGGCTCAGCCCGTCTCGAAGCGATGAGCGCATCGACATAGGCCACGAATTCTGGGTGCGCACCGGCGAGCCCCTCCCCCCGCTCGTTGCGGTTCTTGGTCGGGTAGGTGCCCTGCACGACGTCATCCGACCAGCCCCCCCAGAGCGCAAAATCCTCCGCCGGTGCGCCCAACAGCTGCGCGATCACATTATTGGGCACCGGCATGACGTAGTCGGCCAGGAGATCGGCCGGCCCCGCCCTGGCCAGGATGTGGCCGAGCAACTGTTGGCACAGGTCACGACAAAAGGGCTCGATCCGGCCGACGCGATGGGAGGCGATGGCCGAGTTGATGATGCGACGGATCTGGCCATGGCGCGGTCTCGGGATCTCGCTCACCAGTTGCTCCTCGTCGGGCACGACGACTCCGGGCTCGCGGAAGCTGGCAACGAAAGTGTCGGGGTCTTTGGTAGCGGCCAGCACGTCGTCGAAGCAGGCGAGGAACCAATTCCCCGACAGGGTCCGGCTGACGGGCTCCTCGCGGCGGAGACGGGCCAACTCTTCAGAGTCGAAGTCGCACGTCAATGGATCGAACATCGGCTCTCCCCGGGTTGCACTGGGCGGTGCGACGGATACCGAAGGTATCGCACCAGATGGTGGGTGCCGATGGTCCCATCCAAATGTGACCGCACCCTGCAGTGCATCGTCCTGTTGCGGCACCCGGATGACATTTCTGGCACCCCAACGATCATTCGGTCTGGCCGATGCCGGCGCAGGCGGCACGACGGCCCGGTGATCACCTGGTCGACACCGGACGAGGGAGCCGCAGCTCGGCCGTGCCTGTGACGTGCTCGCCCAGGTCGCCCGCCGCCCGGAAGGCGACCTGCACGACACCTTCGTCACCGTCGGGCGTGAGTTCGGTCACCTCGCCGTTGAAGGTCAGGGTGTGACCGGGGAAGACGGGTACACCCAGCCGGACGGCCATCTTAGTGATCCGGGCGTCGAGCCCAGCCCAATCGGTGAGGAAGCGGCTGCAGTAGGCGGTGTCGGAGAGGATGTTCATGAAGATGTCCGGCGCGCCCTGGGCCTGGGCGAAGGAGCGATCGTGGTGGGCGGGCATGAAGTCCCGGGTGGCGATGGCCCCGGCCACGATGACCGTCGCCGTGACGTCGAGCACCAGGGGCGGGAGTGTGTCACCAACGGCCAGGGAGCCGAAGGCGCGGGTGCCCGGGAAGTCGGACGCGCTCACCGAGCACCGGCCAAGCTGAACTGGGGGAGCACCAGATTGCCGTCGAAGTGCTCGACGCACCTTTCGACCGGCATGCCGATCGCGACCTGGTCGACCGGCATGCCGACCAGGTTGGTGCGGTTGGCTGAGCGAGCCCGTCGTGCGCTCACGGTGCGTTCGTCGTGGGTTGGAACTTGAGGATACGGAAGCGCTGGCGGCCCACCACTGCGCCTTCCTGATCGGTGTAGGTGGTCAGCCAGGTGACGAAGCGGCCCGGTCCCATGCGCGTGACCTTCTCCTCCGAGATGGACTCAAAGACGGTACTGGTCGAGACCACGTCGCCGGGACGCAGGTAGCGCTCGATCTCGAACTCGGAGTTGGTGGCCAGGGTGGCCACGTAACCTGCCCGGTCGAGGATGGACAGGGGAGCCTCCCCGGCGGCCTCGACGGGTGAGCCACCGCGCTCGGCGATGCCCGTGATCTTGGGCGTGGCCATCGACCACGTCTGGAGCATCAGCGGCGGAGCCACGATGCCCCCGAAGCGGGACCGTGCGGCCTCCTCTGGGTCGGTGTAGACCGGGTTGGCGTCCTCGAACGCCGCCGCCCAGTGCCTGATCATGGGCTCGTTGACCGGGTCGGGTGCCACCGACAGGCCGCGTGACCCCACGGGCTGGCCGATCAGCGCCGCCAGCTGCTCGTCGAGTGTCTCGTCGCTCACCCTTCCTCCTGTCCGTTCCCCCGACCGCGGGATCGCCATTGTGCCTCCGGCGCGCTTGTGGGTTCACTTGCTTCTCTCTTCACCAAGTGAGAATCACCTTCGTGTGATGTCCTGACGTATTTCGGGTCGCCGGTTGTTGGCTGCTATTCAGGTCCCTCCGCAGCCTATGCAGCGTGCCCTTCCCGCTGGATATCTGGGCCACTATCGGTTCCGACGAACCTTGTTCACCACGTAGCGGACCCACTTGACGACCAGCTGAGGCTGATAGTTCTGAATGTTGTGGCTGCTCCTCGTGTCTGCGATGTGGATGGCCCCAGGAAACAACTTGGCCAGGCTGTCCTGGGAGCTGAGCTGTGCACGCCAGAACAGCTGAGGGTAGTTCGACGGCGCGCCAGGAGGCAGGCGCGCCCGGAAGGCATCGGGATCGAATTTGTCCGCGCTGA
Source organism: Acidimicrobiales bacterium (assembly GCA_052148295.1). Classification (GTDB taxonomy): domain Bacteria; phylum Actinomycetota; class Acidimicrobiia; order Acidimicrobiales; family RAAP-2; genus Bog-473. The sequence continues at coordinate 4,111 of JBKQIP010000113.1, read as the reverse complement.
GCACGACAACCGGCATCGTGGGAACCGCAGGCGCGGCGCGGAGTTGCGCGAAGGTGGCCGCGGGGTCGAACTGCTCCACGTCCTTCCACTGCGCGACCCTCTGGGCGTCGTCACGCTGCGCCAGCTCCAGGAAAACTGTGAAGTCGGCGGGTGACAGGGCACTCTGGAGATACTCAGACGTGCCGTCGACGAGGACGAGGCCGGCCACATCGTGGGGATACGTGCTGGCGTAAAAGCGGGCGATCGGCCCCCCGAAGGACCATCCGACCAGCACGTAGGGACCGGTGACCCTGGCTGCGGTCAGCAGGGCGTGGAGGTCCGCCGCGTCGCTCGTCAGTGTGGTCGGCTGTGCGACGGGGGTGGAGGGCGTGAACGTACCGTTCTCTCTCACCGTCCCGGGGCGGTCGTAAGAGCACACTCTGGTGAACGTGCTCACCCGGGGGTAGACCGCGGTACGACTGGGTCGATTGGCGCCCGCAGCGTCGGTCACATAGCTCCAGGTGTCGGCCGCGGCGATGAGACCGGGGATCAGTACCACCGTCGGCGAGCCGCTCCCTCGGCATTCGAGGTACATCTTGCGATTCGGGCTGATGACCACCATCCCGGCTCGAGCGCCCGGGCCGGGGACGAAGGCTCGCGGGACAGTCGTCGTCGTGTTGGTCGTGGAGGCTCCTGTCATCACCGAACCTGCAGCAGTCACGATGAGCACCGTGCCCGTCAACACCGCAGCGAGGCAGCGCCAGGCGATCCGCACCAGACGGCCCTTCACGTTGACCGTCGCAGCCCGCAACCGCGCGTCGACCACGCCCGCTTCAGCCGACAGACTCACCACCCGGGGCGCCATTGTGGATCACCACCACGCGGCGGGGTAGTGGCGGCTCTCGCTAGGACGGTCCTGCGAGCCGATCTCGCGAACTCTCTGACCGAATAATGCTACCGAACGCCGTTGCTCACGCACCGGCCCAGCCCTGCGGGGTGCCCCGGCTTGGAACTACGACAACGGCCCTACGGTGCAGGTCCGGTCCTTTGCCGACGCCGGGGGGCCTTTGCCCCGCGGCCAATTGCGAGGGGATCGGGGGTGTACCCGCGTTGCCTGCCACCGAGCAAGGTGAAGCACCGCGCTTGCCTCCGGTACCGTGTTCCTCCAGTGGCCCGGACCAGCGCCAGCCGCCGAGAACGCAATCTGACTCACGGGGGCCTCGCATGAGTCCGCCCACCCAGACCGCGACTTCTCCGTCGCTAGGGCGGATGCTGGTGCCCCTGGCCCTCGCGCAGTTCATATGCAGCTTCGCAGGCTCGAACATGAACGTGATGATCAACGACATCAGCAAGGACCTGGACACCACGGTCCAGGGCGTCCAGGTCGCCATCACGCTGTTTCTCCTGGTGATGGCCGCCCTCATGATTCCCGGCGGCAAGTTGACCGACCGCTGGGGGCGCAAGCGCTGCTTCACTCTCGGGCTATGGATCTACGCCGTCGGGGCCTTGCTGAGCGCCCTGTCGCCGGGGCTCGGAGTCCTCATCCTCGGGAATTCCATTTTTGAGGGAGTGGGCACGGCCCTGCTGATCCCACCCGTCTACATCCTCACCACCATGCTGTTCCCCGACATCAAGTCGAGGGCCCGGGCGTCCGGCGTCATCAGCGGCATGGGCGGGGTGGGTGCAGCGACCGGGCCCCTGATCGGCGGTCTCATCACCACGGCCATCACCTGGCGGGCCGCCTTTGTCTTCCAGGCCCTGGTGGTGGTGACCATCGTCTTTTTGGCACGACACATCCGCGACCCCGTGCCGGCAGATCCGACACACCCCTTCGACGTCGCGGGTGCCCTCCTGTCTGCCTCGGGCCTGGTCGTCTTCGTGATGGGGATCCTCGCCGCCGATCAGAACGTAGTCTTGACGGCGGTCCTCATGACCATCGGGGCGGCCATCCTCGGCGCCTTTTTCTGGTGGATCCGCTCTCGTGAGCGCGCCGGGAAAGAGGCGTTGCTGTCCACCTCGCTCTTCCGCAACCGGACCTCGAACCTCGGGCTGGTGACCCAGAACGTGCAGTGGCTCATGCTCATGGGCACGTCGTTCGTGGTCTCGGCCTACCTGCAGGTTGTGCGGGGGTACAACGCCATTCAGACCGGGGTGATCTTCACGGCAGCGACCCTGGGCATCCTGGTGTCCTCGCTGGTCGCCGGGCGCCTGGCCAAGCGGTTTCAGCAGCGCACGCTCATCCTGGTCGGCTTCGTGATTACCATCTTCGGCGTCGTATTCCTTCTCGGGATCGTGAAGCACTCCCCCAGCCCATGGGCCTTCGCCCCGGGTCTCCTGCTCATTGGCCTCGGTCTCGGCGTCATGCTCACCCCATCGGTCAACATCGTGCAGTCGGCCTTCCCCGAGGAGCGTCAGGGCGAGATCTCCGGGCTCTCACGCAGTATCTCGAATCTCGGCTCGACGTTTGGCACCGCCATCGCCGGCACCATCTTGGTATCAGGGTTGACCACCCCCACCCGTTCGTACGCCCTCGCCATGGTTGCTGTAGGGGCTGTCGGCGTCATCGGTCTGGTAGCAAGTCTGCTCCTGCGCAACCCCGAGACGGCAGCGGTTCCTGGCGTCGCCTAACCGCCCAAGGTGACTGGAGGTGTCGCGTGCTGGCCTGATTTCTCAACCCGACAGCTCACGCCGCGAACCCGTTGGAGAACCGGGCAACGCTCCTAGCACTGGCGGCCCGCAGTGGAGTAGGTTCCGTTCCGTGAGCGTCAGCTGAATCGAAAGGTGGCCCCACGATGGCAGACGAAACTGGCGTCCTCGGACCCATCAGTTATCTGATCGTCGAGTTCCCCGGCAGCAAGATGACTGGCGAAGGGTTCGCCACCCTGCTTGACCTCGTCGACCGTGCAGTGATCCGGATCCTGGACCTGAGGTTCGTGAGACGGGACTCTGATGGCTCGATACGAGCGCTCGAGCTCCAGGACATCGACCACGACGGGAAGTTCGACCTCGCCGTCTTCGCCGGCGCTTCGTCGGGTCTGCTTGATCAGAGCGACCTCTCTGACGCCGCGGCCGTGATCGAACCGGGCTCTTCGGCTGGGATCCTGATTTTCGAGAACCGTTGGGCGACTCCCTTCATCCAGGCGTTGCGTCGCGGCGAAGCTGAGCTCGTCGCCGCCGGGTACATCCCACAGGAGGCGATAGTGGCAGCGCTCGACGCGACCGAAGGCTGATCCCACGAAAGAAAGGACAAGACCATGCCCGGGCTTCTCAGAGGTGTCGCACGCACGGCAGCCATCGCCGGAACGGCAACCGCCGTGTCGAATCGCGTCTCGCGCCGGCAGGCGAATCGGTGGGCGCAACAAGACGAACAGCAGTACGCACAACAGCAACAAGCCCCTCAGCCGGCACCGGCACCGGCTCGAGACCCTGTTGCGCAACTCAAGGATCTCGCCGATCTCAAGTCTCAGGGCATTCTCACCGAGGCCGAGTTCGAGGCTCAAAAGGCGAAGATCCTCGCGGCCTGAGCCTGTGCCTCTTCCGCTGGCAATTGTCGCTCGGTGCTGTTCCGCACTATTCGAAAGCCCGTTCATGGTGCTGACCAGATACCTTCCGATCTTGACAAATCGGATCGCACCTTGGGTGTCACCGAAGAGATCGGTCCTACTGTCGTGCGGACGCGACCGGGGTGATACCGGTTCTTTCCAGTCCAGAAGGGCAGATTGGGTTCTCGGCACCCAGGGGACGATCCGAACGAGGGCCAGGTCGGGAGAAAGCGGCGCCACAGCCAATGATCGCCCGAGGGCTCCAATGAGGGGAAGTCCAAGTGGAGGCCTCTGGAAGGGGTCTCGGCCCGTACAGGTTGAGAGCCGGATCCTGCTCCCAGGCTCTCGAGCGAGGAGCTCGGTGAGGAGGCTGGCGGCATTCGATGACAAGGTGTTCGTCGGTGCGGCCAGCCCGTAGGGTGGCGAAATGACCCGACTCGGCTACCAGATCCCCAACTTCACCTATCCCGCCACAGCTCCCCCCGACCTCTTCCCTACCGTCGTTCGCCAGGCGCAGGAGGCAGAGGCATCAGGTTTCGACACCGTCTTGGTGATGGACCACTTCTACCAGTTGCCCATGCTTGGACCAC